>NZ_JARVRY010000021.1:0-165574 GCF_030209485.1 Novosphingobium sp. fls2-241-R2A-195 | reverse complement strand
GGTGACGCGGGGTGGAGCAGCCCGGTAGCTCGTCAGGCTCATAACCTGAAGGTCGCAGGTTCAAATCCTGCCCCCGCAACCAAACAATACACCACGCCGTCCCGGGAAATCCGAGGGCGGCTTTTTTGTATTTATTTTCTGCAGCTTGCAGCCGAAAATTGAGCCTTCATCGCGACTCGCTGAAACATGCGTCATGCCAAGACACGGATCTTCGCCAAGGAGTTCTACCAAGGCGTTCTTGGTGATGGTCGCAGCCCGTGCAAGGCGCGTGGACGCGCCGCGTCGCCAACAAAGGCTGAGCCGGAAACGGTCGGTACCGGAGCGGGGGGCAGTCCGGCCGAGCGCGGGCCTATCCGCTTCGCTTACGCGATGACAGCGCAGGAGACGCGGCAGGCGCAGGCAAACTTTCTGGGGCGTCTGAAAGCCTGGGACCCGAAGGCTGCGGCGCTGGCCGAGCCACAACTGCTGCAGAACGATATCCCGCCATCTATGCAGGACTGACGCGAGGCTTCCGGTTGCGGTCAGACGATGCTGGCGACGTCATGACCGCCTGTCTCGTGCTAGGCGACCTGGTGGCCAACCGTGCCCGCGACCCTTCGGCCAGCCAGGTGCAGGCCGCGCGCTCTCAGATCGGAAGGCTGCTGGGACAGGGTGGCCAGAACGCCGATCCCGGGACATGGGCGGCCCTGGCAGAAGAGTGAAGATCCTTTTCGTCGCATTCCACGCCGGGTGGTAGTCCGCACGGGCGGAGGGAACCATGGATGCCTATGCAGGGCAGACGGCGCAACTATTCCGGGCTGACATCGGAGAGGCCCTGAACCGCGTGATCCTTGATATGCAGGGATTTCACCCGAGGGACTGACTGCCATCCCGACCTGACATGAAAAAGGGGCCGCAACCTTCATGGTTGCGGCCCCTTTTGTCTGAGGGTTGAGGTATCGCCGGCCTCAGCGGCTTGCGAGTTCCTTGTTCAGCCACAGGGCCAGCAGGGTCGCCAGTGCGCCCGAGAGCAGGTAGCCGCCCGAGGCGATTAGGCCGAAGTGGGTGGAGAGCAGCAGCGCCGCCAGCGGGGCGAAGCCGGCGCCGAACAGCCAGGCAAGGTCGCTGGTGAGCGCCGAGCCGGTGTAGCGGTGGTCGGTCGGGAAAGCCGAGGCGACGACGCCCGAGGACTGGCCGAATGACAGGCCCAGCAGGATGAAGCCGCCGATCATGAACACCAGCTCGCCGGCCGTGCCTCCGTCGAGCAGCTGCGGCGCGAAGCCGCTGAACACCGCGATGCCGACAGCGCAAGTGCCGAGCAGGGTGCGGCGGCCGTAACGGTCGGCGAGGCGGCCCGAGAACAGCACGGCGACGAGGCCGAAGACGGCGGCCAGCACTTCGATCAGCAGGAAGCGGGTCGGCGCTTCCTTGGTGAAGAGGAACACCCACGAGAGCGGGAACACGGTGACCATGTGGAACATCGCGAAGCTGGCGAGTGGGGCGAAGGCGCCGATCAGGACGGTGCGGCCTTCCTTGCTGACGGTGCCCATGACGCTGACGGGCTGCAAGTCGCGGCTTTCGAACAGGGTCTGGAATTCCTCGGTGACGACGATGCGCAGGCGCGCGAAGAGCGCCACGACGTTGATCGCGAGCGCCACGAAGAACGGATAGCGCCAGCCCCACTCCAGGAAGTCGGCGGCGGGCAGCACGGCGATCATGTAGGCGAACAGCGCGCTGGCGACGATGAGGCCGAACGGCGCACCGAGCTGCGGCACCATCGCCCACCAGCCACGGCGGTTTTCCGGGGCGTTGAGCGCGAGCAGCGAAGCCAGGCCGTCCCACGTGCCGCCGAGCGCGAAGCCCTGCGCGATGCGGAAGATCGCCAGCAGCCAGATTGCGGTGGCGCCCATGGTCTCATAGGTCGGCAGGAAGGCGATCGCGGCAGTGGAGCCGCCGAGACCGAACAGCGCGATCGTCAGCTTGACGCCGCGGCCGTAGGCACGGTCGAGCGCCATGAAGAACAGCGAACCGAACGGGCGCGCGATGAAGGCCAGCGCGAAGATCGCGAAGCTGTAGAGCGTGCCGGTCAGCGGATCGACGAAGGGAAAGAACAGCTTCGGGAACACCAGCACCGAGGCGATGGCGTAGACGAAGAAGTCGAAGAATTCCGAGGTACGGCCGATGATCACGCCGATCGCGATCTCGCCGGGCGAAATCGCGTGGTGCGGCTTGAACGTCGGCAGGCCGAGTTCCTCGCGGGTCGGGGTCGTGGTTGTGCTCATCTGGCGTATCTCGGCCTTCGTCTGGTATAACACGGGAATAAGCGAGAGTCCCGCCCGTCCGCGAATCGCACCGGCGCGACGGACGCGCGGCTTCACAATTGGCCGCCCTATTGTATCTGAAACGCCGTAAGGGGATTGGACAAAATGTCCTATGTTCGCATCCGCAGCACGGGCCTAGGCGACGCGCCATGCAACCGCCCGAGTCACGTCTGAACCCGCCCGGCCGTCGTTTCGGCCCGTTCCGTAACCGCGCGATGCGCGTCGTGGGCGCCCTCGGGCTGACCGCTGCGCTGTCGGCGTGCAACACCCTCGTGCTCAAGCCGTCGGGCGATGTTGCACAGCAGCAGGGCGACCTCGTGGTCGTCGCGACGCTGCTGATGCTGCTCATCGTCGTGCCGGTGATGCTGGCGGTGGTGATCTTCGCGTGGCGCTACCGCGCCAATAACAAGGACGCGAAGTACGAGCCGGACTGGGATCACTCGACCCAGCTCGAACTGATGATCTGGGCCGCGCCGCTGCTCATCATCATCTGCCTTGGCGCCGTGACCTGGACCAGCACCCACCTTCTCGATCCCTACCGCACCATCGGCCGCATCGACGCCCAGACCCAGGTTTCGCAGGATGCGAAGCCTCTCGAGGTGGAAGTCGTCGCGCTCGACTGGAAGTGGCTGTTCATCTACCCCGAGCAGGGCGTTGCCACGGTCAACGAACTGGTCGTGCCGAGCGGCCGCCCGCTGAACTTCAAGATCACCTCCGCGAACGTCATGAACTCGTTCTACGTTCCGGCGATGGCGGGCCAGATCTACGCGATGCCGGGCATGGAAACGCGCCTGCACGCGGTGATGAACTCGAACGTCGAGTCGGTCGGCTTCTCGGCCAACTACTCGGGCGCGGGCTTCACCCACATGCGCTTCAAGATGCGTTCGGTTTCGGACGCGGACTTCGCCAAGTGGGTCGGTGATGTGAAGACCACGGGCACCAAGCCGCAGCCTGCGGGCGACGTGATCGCCGCCGAAGCGTTCACCGGCGTTCCCGCCAAGCAGATGGGCGGCACCCTCGACCGTGCGGCCTACCTCGAACTCGAGAAGCCGACGCAGAAGGTTCCGGCGATCCGCTTCGCCAACGTCGATCCCAAGCTCTATGACGCCGTCGTCAACATGTGCGTCCAGCCGGGCAAGATGTGCATGAGCGAGATGATGGCTCTCGATGCGCGCGGCGGTATGGGCAAGGCGGGCATCCGCAACGTGCAGATGCTGTCGTACGACAAGGACGGCCGCGACAGCGCGGTTGCCGAGAGCGCGAACCCCAGCGACGCGGTCAAGCGCGAGCTGGCCTGGGTCCGTGCGCTGTGCGAGCAGATGCCCGGCCAGGTGCGCGACGGTTCCGTCAAGGCGCCTTCCGACCTTCGCTCGCTGAACGGCGCCGGGATCCCCGCGCCGCAGTCGATCGGCTTCGGCGGTGAGGATGCGCCTGCATTGCCCGCCAAGCCCGCTCACATTTCCCTGAATTCGCGGAACTGACACTCATGGCCATCGAAGCCGAAGCCCATAACCACTGGAGTCCGCTACTCGGGCGCCTGTGGCTGGATGCCATCCCGCAGGAGCCGATCGTGCTCGCGACCTTCGTGGTCGTGATGCTCGGCGGCGCCGCGCTCGTCGCGGGCCTGACCTACTTCAAGCTCTGGGGCTATCTCTGGAAGGAGTGGTTCACCAGCGTCGATCACAAGAAGATCGGCATCATGTACATGATCCTGGGTCTGGTCATGTTCCTGCGCGGCTTCGCCGACGCGATCATGATGCGCGCCCAGCAGGCGATGGCGTTCAACGGCAACGACGGTTACCTCAACGCCCACCACTACGACCAGGTCTTCACCGCGCACGGTGTCATCATGATCTTCTTCGTGGCGATGCCTTTCGTCACGGGCCTCATGAACTACATCGTGCCGCTGCAGATCGGTGCGCGCGACGTCAGCTTCCCGTTCCTGAACAACTTCAGCTTCTGGATGACCACCGCCGGTGCGGTGCTCACCATGATGTCGCTGTTCGTGGGCGAGTTCGCGCAGACCGGCTGGCTGGCCTATCCGCCGCTGTCGAACCTGGCGTACAGCCCGTGGGTCGGCGTCGACTACTACATCTGGTCCCTGCAGATCGCGGGTGTCGGTACGCTGCTTTCGGGCGTCAACCTGGTGTGCACCATCGTCAAGATGCGCGCGCCCGGCATGACCATGATGCGCATGCCGGTGTTCACCTGGACCTCGCTGTGCACCAACATCCTGATCGTCGCCGCCTTCCCGGTGCTGACGGCGGTGATGACGATGCTGACCGTCGACCGCTACCTCGGCTTCAACTTCTTCTCGAACGACTTCGGCGGCTCGCCGATGATGTACGTGAACCTGATCTGGATCTGGGGCCACCCCGAGGTCTACATCCTCATCCTGCCGCTGTTCGGCGTGTTCTCGGAAGTCGTCTCGACCTTCTCGGGCAAGCGCCTGTTCGGCTACTCGTCGATGGTCTACGCCACGCTGGTCATCACCATCCTGTCGTACCTCGTGTGGCTGCACCACTTCTTCACGATGGGTTCGGGCGCGAGCGTCAACTCGTTCTTCGGCATCACCACCATGGTGATCTCGATCCCGACCGGCGCGAAGCTGTTCAACTGGCTGTTCACGATGTATCGCGGCCGCATCCGCTACGAGCTGCCGATGATGTGGACCGTCGCGTTCATGCTGACCTTCACGGTCGGCGGCATGACCGGCGTGCTGCTCGCGGTGCCGCCTGCGGACTTCGTGCTGCACAACTCGCTGTTCCTGATCGCGCACTTCCATAACGTGATCATCGGCGGCGTGCTGTTCGGCATCTTCGCGGCGATCAACTTCTGGTGGCCCAAGGCCTTCGGCTTCAAGCTCAACCAGTTCTGGGGCAAGGTCAGCTTCTGGCTGTGGGTTCCGGGCTTCTGGTTCGCCTTCATGCCGCTCTATATCCTCGGCCTGATGGGCGTGACCCGCCGCATGCGCGTGTTCGACGATCCGTCGATCCAGATCTGGTTCGTCATCGCCGCCTTCGGCGCCGTGATGATCGCCGGTGGCATCGGCGCCATGCTGGTCCAGTTCGCCGTCTCCATCTGGAAGCGCGAGGAACTGAAGGACGAGACGGGCGATCCGTGGAACGGTCGTACGCTGGAGTGGTCGACCTCGTCGCCGCCGCCGGAGTACAACTTCGCCTTCACCCCGCTGGTCCACGACCTCGACGCCTGGGACGACATGAAGCGCTGCGGCGTCCAGCGTCCGACTTCCGGCTTCCGTCCGATCCACATGCCCAGCGGCACGGGGACCGGCCTGATCCTGGCGGGTCTGTCGACGTCGCTCGGCTTCGCGATGATCTGGTACATCTGGTGGCTCGCGGCGGTCTCGTTCGCCGGGATCATCGGCTACGCGATCTTCCATACGTTCAACTACAAGCGGGACTACCACATCCCCGTCGAGACGGTCGAAGCGACCGAGGCGGAACGCACCCGCCAGCTCGCCGCCGCGGGAGCCTGAGACATGACCGCCAACACCGCTCCAACGCACACCCTCGATCAGGCGCAGCTTCAGGCCGCGTTCTACGACCTGAACGAGCATGACCACCCCGAAGGCGGCAGCACCATGCTGGGCTTCTGGGTCTACCTGATGAGCGACTGTCTCATCTTCGCCATGCTCTTCGCGGCATACGGCGTGCTGGGCGGCAGCCTGGCCGCCGGGCCGGGGCCGAAGGACCTGTTCGAGCTGCCGCTGGTGGCGCTCAACACCGCCATGCTGCTGTTCTCGTCGATCACTTACGGCTTCGCCATGCTGGCCATGGAGAAGAACAACAAGGGCGCGACGCAAGCCTGGCTGCTGGTCACCGCCGTGTTCGGCGCATGCTTCCTCGGCATCGAACTCTACGAGTTCAGCAACCTCATCCACGAGGGTGCGACGCCGATGCGCTCGGGCTTCCTCACCGCGTTCTTCTCGCTGGTGGGCACCCACGGTCTGCACGTCACCTTCGGCCTGATCTGGCTGTTCACGCTGGTGGTGCAGGTCGGCAAGAAGGGCCTGATCCCGGCCAACAAGCGCCGCCTCATGTGCCTGTCGCTGTTCTGGCACTTCCTCGACGTCATCTGGATCGGCGTCTTCACCTTCGTCTACCTGATGGGAATGCTGTGATGGCGAACGAACACGCCCACCCCAACCCCGCCGCGCACGATCACCACGACGAGCACGGCGCGAGCCATGGCTCGATGCGCGAGTACGTCGTCGGCTTCCTGCTGTCGGTCGTGCTCACCGCGATCCCGTTCTGGCTGGTGATGACGGGCGCGATCCCCGACAAGCAGACCACCGCGCTGGTCATCATGGCCTTCGCCGTGGTGCAGATCGTGGTCCACATGATCTACTTCCTGCACATGAACACCAAGTCGGAGAACGGCTGGACGGTCATGGCGCTGATCTTCACGATCGTTCTGGTCATCATCACGCTGTCCGGTTCGCTGTGGGTCATGTTCCACCTCAACACCAACATGATGCCGATGAGCGTCCACGACATGGGCCAGCTGCCCTGACCGAGGACCGCACAACGGCGGCAAAAGGAGCGCGGCGGCCCATCGGGCTTGCCGCGCTTCTGCTAGTGGCCTTCGCGATGTTCGTGGGCCTGGGCATCTGGCAGATCCAGCGGATGCACTGGAAGCACGCGCTGATCGCCCGCGTCGATGCGCGCGTCCATGCCGCTCCACAGGCGCTGCCGCAGGACGGCAGCCTCGGCCCCGATCTCGAATATCTTCGCGTCCGCGTCTCGGGCGTCTATGACGGGCCTGCGACCGCGCTGGTGCGGGCCGCCACGGAACGCGGAACGGGCTACTGGACGATGACGCCGCTGCGCCTCGAAGACGGCAGGCTCCTGTGGATCAACCGCGGCTTCGTGCCCGCCGGGACCACCCGCGCCGACGCCGGAGCCTCGGCGCCTGCGGGTAAGGTGTCGATCGTCGGCCTGCTGCGCCTGCCCGAGCCCAAGGGCAGTATCCTGCAATCCAACGCCCCGCAGGACGATCGCTGGTACTCGCGCGATACCGCCGCGCTGGCGCAAGCGCGCAAGCTGGGCGCCGTCTCCCCTGCCTTCGTCGATGTCCAGACGGAGCAGGCGACTACCGCGCCCGCCCTCAAGCCCGTACCCGGCCTCACCCAGATCACGTTCCCCGACAGCCATCTCAGCTATGCCTTGACCTGGTTCGCGATGGCGGCGCTGTCGCTGGTCGCGCTCGCCTATACATGGCGCCGGGCGTGATCGAGCGCCTGGCGGCGCTCTTCGCGCCGCCGGAGGTGCCGGGCAGTACGCCGAGCCGCTCCAGCGTCGTCCTGCTCACCCAGCTGCGCTGGACGGCGGTGTTCGGGCAGCTGGCCACCATCGTCGTGGTCTCTGCCGTGCTCAAGGTCCGCCTGCCGCTGGCGCCGCTGCTGCTGGCGCCGCTGCTGTTGATCGTCATCAACCTGACCGTCGCGCGCGTCGTGCTGCAGCGCGAATCGTTCACCCAGCGCGAGATGTTCTCGGCGCTGATGATCGACGTCGTCGCGCTGTGCTGGCAGCTTTATTACTCGGGCGGGGCGACAAACCCGTTCACCTTCCTGTTCCTCCTCCAGATCGTCATCGGCGCGATCATCCTGGAGGCGCGCTGGAGTTGGCTGGTCGCGCTCAACGCCTGCCTGTGCATGGCGCTGTTGACCTTCTTCTACGAGCCGCTGCAGCTGCCCGATCGCTTGGCGGGCGATCACTTCCACCTCTACATCTACGGCAGCCTGTTCTGCTTCGTGCTCGCCGCCGTGCTGCTGATCGTCTTCGTCGTGCGGCTCGACCGCAACCGGCGCGAAAGCGATGCGCGCCTCGCCGACTACTACCAGCAGGCTGCGGAGGAGGACCACATCATCCGCATGGGCCTGCTCGCCTCGGGCGCGGCGCATGAACTGGGCACCCCGCTCTCGTCGATCTCGGTGATCCTGGGCGACTGGAGCCACGAGCCGACGATCAGGGACGACCCCGACATGGCCGCCGATCTTGCTGACGTGCGCCGCGAGCTGGAGCGCTGCAAGACGATCGTGTCGGGCATCCTGATGTCGGCGGGTGAAGTGCGCGGCGTCGATCCGGCGGTGACCACCGTGCGCGGCTTCATCGACGATCTCGCCGAGGAATGGCGCACCCGCATCCCCGGCGAACTGCGCGTGATCGACCGCATGGCGGGTGACGTCGAGATCATCGCCGATCCGGGCCTGCGCCAGATCGTTGGCAACGTCATCGACAACGCCATCGAGGTCTCGCCCGACCTCGTCCTGATCGAGGTCTGGCTGGAAGGGGAGGGCGCTGCCCAGAGTCCGGGACGGCAGGTCATGCTGACCGTAAGCGACCGCGGCCCCGGCTTCGCGCCCGAAGTGCTGCGCCGCATCGGCCAGCCCTATATCTCGACCAAGGGGCGCGACGGGGGCGGGCTCGGCCTGTTCCTCGTCGTCAACGTGATCCGCAAGCTGGGCGGCGCGGTCTCGGTGGAGAACCGTGAAACCGGCGGTGCGAGCGTGCAACTGGCGATCCCCCTCGCTACACTGGCGCTCGAAGAACAAGAACAACGGCAGGAGAAGCAATGACCGACACTCCCTCCGCCATCGGCGCGACGGGCGCCAGCCTGCTCATCGTCGAGGACGACCCCACTTTCGCGCGAACCCTGCGCCGCTCTTTCGAACGACGCGGCTACCGCGTCGCCTCCGCTGCAAGCCCCGAAGAGGCCGAGGCGCTGTTCCTGGCGGACAGCTTCGAGTTCGCGGTGGTGGACCTGAAACTCGGCGCGGGTTCCGGCCTCACCGTGGTCGAGGCGCTTCATGCCCATGCGCCGCAGACGCGCATCGTCGTGCTGACCGGCTACGCCAGCATCGCCACCGCCGTCGAGGCGATCAAACTGGGCGCCTCGCACTATCTCGCCAAACCCTCCAACACCGACGACATCGAGGCGGCCTTCGCGTCGCTGCGCGGCGATGCCAGCGTGCCGGTGGAGGGCCGCAAGACCTCGATCAAGACGCTGGAGTGGGAGTACATCCACCAGACGCTGGTGGAGTGCGAATTCAACATCTCCGAAACCGCGCGCCGCCTCGGCCTCCACCGCCGCACGCTGGCGCGCAAGCTCGAGAAGCGGCAGGTTTGACACCTTCGACAAGCTCAGGGTGAGCGGAGGTAGCGTAAACCTCCAACCCCGCTCAGGCTGAGCCTGTCGAAGCCCCTGCAGTTTCCCGCGAGCCGCCAATACGCTATACAACCCACGAGAAGCCCCCGGTGATCGGAAACCATGTCCAGCTGTGATCTTTGCGTCGTCCGCAACCGGGCGATCTGTGCCGCGCTCGACGCCGGCGAACTCAATGCGCTCAATGCGATCGGGCGCACGCGCAAGCTGACCGCCGGGGAATCGATCATCTGGGAGGGCGAGGATTCGGTCCTCGTCGCCAATGTCATCGACGGCGTGCTCAAGCTCTCCACCAACACCGAGGACGGGCGCGAGCAGATCGTCGGCGTGGTCTATCCTTCCGACTTCATCGGCCGCCCCTTCGGCGGCACCACCGGGCACGGTGTCACGGCGCTGACCGACGCCAGCGTCTGCGTGTTCTCCCGCCGCGACTTCGACGCCTTCGCGCGCGAGCATCCGGCGCTGGAGCACAAGCTGCTCGAACGCACGCTGGGCGAACTGGACCGCACGCGCCGCTGGATGCTGCTGCTCGGCCGCAAGTCGGCGGCGGAGAAGATGGCGAGCTTCCTCGTCGAGATGACCGAACGGCTCGGCGGCGCCGGCTGCCGGATCGATTTCGAGCATCCGGGGCGGCGCATCCTGACCCTGCCGTTCTCGCGCCAGCAGATCGCCGACGTGCTGGGCCTGACCATCGAGACCGTCAGCCGCCAGTTCACCCGGCTCAAGAACGAGGGCGTGATCGACCTGCCCTCGCGCCGCGAAGTGACGATCCTTGATTTCGACACGCTGGTCGCCGAGGCAGGGTAACGGTTCGTCCCTGTTACCGGCTCGCGGGAAACCATGGCGAGGCGGCGGCGTTGCCACTGGCATGTTTCATTCGCCCATCGTGCCGGGCTCCCTTGGCGCTCACCCGCACTACGGCCTGTTCAGTCGGCACACCGCCGTGCTGTTCGTGCGCAATGCCGTGGCCTCGTGCCTGTGCTTCGCGATCGACATGGCGCTGATCTGGCTGATGGTCTCGCAGCTTGGCATCGACAAGTTCGTGGCGGTGACGGCGGGGTTCCTCTTCGCCAACTCGCTGAATTACGGCCTTGCACGGGTCTGGGTGTTTCGGGAGAGCGATCGCGGGATCTTCACCGGCTATGTCTATTACCTCACCAACGCGCTGGTGGGGCTGGCGGTGATCCTCGGCGGTTTCGCGCTGCTGACCACGGTGTTCGACGCGCATTATCTGCTCGCGCGGGTGATCGTCTCGCTGTGTTCGGGCACGCTGGTGTTCATCCTGAACGCGACATTGAACTTCCACGAAGTGTGAATGGGTAGGATGCGGGAACATCGTCACCCAACACCGTCATCCTGGCGAAGGCTGGGACCGCTGGCCGCGCAAAGCCCAACCCTCGGCAGGGCGTTTGAACGATAGTTGGCCGTAACAGGCCAGCGGTCCCAGCTTTCGCTGGGATGACGATGTCGTTCGTGCAGCGGGGTCACGCAAAAATACCCGCTGGCGAGTGCGGGCCATTACGCCGGGGAAATCAACGCATCCGAAGGTAACATCGGGTCGGCGTCGGGAGCGTCCTCACCGGGACGCGGGGTTTTGTTTTCCGTGAAGCTCTGGCGAGCGGCCGGGTAACTCACGGTGCAGCCCGGCTCGACCTGTATTCCATCGGACTTGTCCCATGTGGCCATCGTTAGGGTTCGCAGCGTTATCGGCCGAAGGCTATCCGGGATGGCCGTCCCATGCCCAACGACGTGTCGCAGGAACGTATGGACGGCGTTTCCGGTAGCGCAGGGACAGTCCGGGTCTTCGAACGGACGCGTGGGTTGCATGGCCACGGTTGAAACCGCATCCCGGCCCACGACGCCGACCCGATACACCGGAGCGACGTGATCATTCGCCGCTCCGGATGCTGGGCCATATAACCCATGTGGTTATATTTGTCAAGGGCAAGCGCGCTTAGAACCGGTACGACAGGCCCGCGCTCAGCACCCACGGGTCGAGGTCGTGCTTCGTTTCCAGCACCTTCGCCCCATCGGCATAGAAGCTGGCGGTCGGCTTGATGAAGTACTTCTTGGCATCGAGCGTCACGCCGTAGCCGCTCTGGCCGAGCGCGATGTCCACGCCCGCCTGCAGCGCGACGCCGAAGGAATTGGACATCTTCACCTTGTCCACGCCGAGCGCCTGCGCGGTGGCGCCGGGCTTTTCGTCGAACACGAAGAACAGCGCGGGGCCGGCGCCGACATAAGGCTTGATCGGGGTGCCGGTGTCGAGGTGGTACTTGGCGGTCACGGTCGCGGGCAGGATCAGCACGTGATCGACCAGCCGCGTGCCCGCAAGGTCCGCCGCACCGCCCACGTGATGCTGGGTGAAGCAGCAGATCGTCTCGACCGAGACGGCCTTGGTGAAGAAGTATTCGACCGCGAGGGTGGGCACGACGTTGTCGTTCGCCCGGGCGTCGACGTCGGTGACGCCCATGCCGGTCAGCGTGGCGGCAAGGCCCGAATCGATCGACTTGACCTTGTCGATGCCGCCGTCGGGCAGAACCCCGGTCGCGAGCACCTTGACCTGAAACCTGCCGTCCGGGCTTCCGGCCATCGCGGGCGTGGTGAAGGCAGTGGCCGCAAGCGCGGCGGCGAGCAGGGTGATCTTGCGCATATCGCTGTCTTTCGAATGACCGCCGGGGCTGCACCATGCATGTCCCCCCTCTTGAGCGGCCCTTGCGGTTTGCGCTTCATGCAACCGGGATGAATTGATCGGGCGCAAGTCGGGGAGAATTTTGCTGTCGCCCCGTCGTCCCGGACCTGATCCGGGACCGGTGGCTGTCTTTAGGCGCGTGCTGCCCGGCGGGGGCTTCGACAAGCTCAGCCTGAGCGGGACTGATAACCTCTCCTCTCAACACCGCTCAGGCTGAGCTTGTCGAAGCCCCTGCTGCGCGCACCGCGAGGCGGGCCGTTCACGGCCAGCGGTCCCGGATCAGGTCCGGGACGACGAGGGTTTTTGATCCCCGTCAATGCGACTCCCGGCTCCTGCGCCCAAGGCGGACCCTGATCAGCAACTCATCTCGAAAAGAGACAGCTTATGGTTTCGGTGCTGGCGCGGGCAGGCGTGTGGCTTGCCGTGCTCTTCCTTGCCGTGATGGCCTCCGCGCTGGCGGTGGATCAGGGCTTCGCCATCCACATGGGGATCGTCGCCATCGCGGCGATGACCGCCTTGTGGTTCACCCTGCGCGGCGCCGACTATGACGGCATCGCGCGCGGCGTGCTGCGCTTCCCCGATCAGGGGCGCTATGACGACGACCCGATCCGCTGGGGCATGATCGCCACGGTGTTCTGGGGCATGGCGGGGTTCCTGGCGGGCGTGTTCATCGCCGCGCAGCTGACCTGGCCCTGGCTCAATCTGGAGCCCTACCTCAACTTCGGCCGGGTCCGCCCGCTGCACACGTCGGCGGTGATCTTCGCGTTCGGCGGCAATGCCCTGATCGCGACGAGCTTCTACGTCGTCCAGCGCACCTGCCGCGCGCGGCTGGCCTTCCCCGGTCTCGCCCGTTTCGTGTTCTGGGGCTACCAGCTGTTCATCGTGCTGGCCGCCACCGGCTACCTCCTCGGCATCAGCGAGGGCAAGGAATACGCAGAGCCCGAATGGTACGTCGACTGGTGGCTGACGGTGGTATGGGTCTGCTACCTCGCGGTCTTCGTCGGCACGATCGTGAGGCGCTCGGAACCGCACATCTACGTCGCCAACTGGTTCTACCTCGCCTTCATCGTCACCGTGGCGATGCTGCATGTGGTCAACAACCTTGACCTGCCGGTCAGCCTGCTGGGTTCCAAGAGCTACCCGCTGTTCGCGGGCGTGCAGGGCGCGCTGGTGCAGTGGTGGTACGGCCACAATGCGGTGGGCTTCTTCCTGACCGCCGGCTTCCTGGCGATGATGTACTACTTCGTGCCCAAGCAGGCCGAGCGGCCGGTCTATTCCTACCGCCTGTCCATCATCCACTTCTGGTCGCTGATCTTCCTCTACATCTGGGCGGGGCCGCATCACCTGCACTACACCGCGCTGCCCGACTGGGCGCAGACGCTGGGCATGGTGTTCTCGATCATGCTGTGGATGCCGAGCTGGGGCGGCATGATCAACGGGCTGATGACGCTCAACGGCGCCTGGGACAAGGTCCGCACCGATCCGATCATCCGCATGATGGTGATGGCGCTGGCCTTCTACGGCATGAGCACCTTCGAAGGCCCGGTGATGAGCATCAAGAGCGTCAACTCGCTCTCGCACTACACCGACTGGACCATCGGCCACGTCCACTCCGGCGCGCTGGGCTGGAACGGGATGATCACCTTCGGCGCGATCTACTACCTCGTGCCGCGCCTGTGGGGCCGTGAGCGCCTGTACTCGCTGCGCATGGTGAACTGGCACTTCTGGCTCGCGACGCTGGGGATCGTTTTCTACGCCGCCAGCATGTGGGTGGCGGGCATCACCCAGGGCCTGATGTGGCGCGAATATGGCGCCGACGGCTACCTCGTGAACTCCTTCGCAGACTCCGTGGCGGCGCTCCATCCGATGTATGCGCTGCGCGCCTTCGGCGGCGCGCTCTACCTCGCGGGCGGGGTCATCATGACGGTCAACGTCTGGGCCACGATCCTCGGCAAGCTGCGCGAGGAAAAGCCCCTGCGCGATGCCGCCTACGATCCCGCCGCCGACCGCCCGATCCTCGCGAACTGACGACGAACAGGGACAAGAACCATGACCACCATCGTCGAACGCCACAAGACGCTTGAAAAGAATATCACCTTGCTGGGCATCTGCGCGCTGGTCGTCGTCGCCATCGGCGGCATCGTCGAGATCGCGCCGCTGTTCTGGATCGACAACACCATCGAGAAAGTTCAGGGCGTGCGCCCCTATACCCCGCTGGAGCAGGCGGGCCGCGACATCTACGTGCGCGAGGGCTGCTACGTCTGCCACAGCCAGATGATCCGCCCCTTCCGCGACGAGGTGGAGCGCTACGGCCACTACAGCCTCGCGGCGGAATCGATGTACGACCATCCGTTCCAGTGGGGCTCCAAGCGCACCGGGCCTGACCTTGCGCGCGTGGGCGGCAAGTATTCGGACAGCTGGCACGTCCAGCACCTGACGAACCCCGAAGGCGTCGTGCCCGAATCGGTGATGCCGAAGTACGGCTTCCTCGCCGAGCGTGACCTGCAAGTCGCCGACCCCGCCGCGAACCTGACGGCGCTGCGCCGCGTGGGCGTGCCCTACACCGACCGCGACATCACCAGCGCGCTGGCCGACCTCAACGCGCAGGCCGCCCCGGAAGCCGATCCCGGCGACCTGCTCAAGCGCTACCCCAAGGCGCAGATCCGCGACTTCGACGGCGACCCCAGCCGCGTGACCGAGATGGATGCGCTCGTCGCCTATCTGCAGGTGCTGGGCACCATGGTCGATGTCAACGCCGCCGCCGCGCAGGAGCAGTTGGCCAAGGAGAAGGGGCGATGACCTTCTCCCTCAGCACCCATTCCACGTACGACATGCTGCGGCATCTGGCCGACAGCTGGGGCCTGCTGGCGATGCTGGTGGTGTTCGTCGTGCTGATCGCCTGGCCCTTCCGGCCCGGCCACCGCGCGAAGAACGACGCCGCCGCGACGATGATCTTCAAGGACGAGAACGATGGCTGAGCATCATCCAAAAGGACGCCTCGACGAAGCCACGAACACGGAAACCGTCGGCCACGAGTGGGACGGGATCGAGGAACTCAACACCCCGCTGCCGCGCTGGTGGCTCTGGACCTTCTACGCCTGCATCGTCTTCGCGCTGGGCTACAGCGTGGTCTACCCGGCGTGGCCGATGCTTTCGAGCGCGACGCAAGGCACGCTCGGCTGGACCAGCCGGGGCGAGCTGGACAAGGACATGAAGGCCGCCGCCGCCACCCGCGCGAAGACCGTGGCGGCGCTGGCGGACATGAGAATCGAGGAGCTGCCGAAGCACCCCGAACTGATGCGCGCGGCGGTGGCGGGCGGCGCGGCGGCGTTCAGGATCAACTGCGTCCAGTGCCACGGCGCCGGCGCGGCGGGGTCGAAGGGCTTCCCCAACCTCAACGACGACGACTGGCTCTGGGGCGGCGATCTGAAAACCATCGAGACGACGTTGCTCCACGGCATCCGCCAGCCCGGCGATGACGTCACGCGGCAGTCGATCATGCCGAACTTCGGCAGCGATGGCCTGCTGACGGCGGCGCAGATCGACGCGGTGGCAAGCCATGTCCTCTCGCTTTCGGGCAAGGCGCGCGGCAACGCCGAGGGCGCGAAGCTCTTCGCCGACAACTGCGCCGTCTGCCACGGCCCGGCAGGCAAGGGCAGCCGCCAGTTCGGCGCGCCCAACCTGACCGATGCGATCTGGCTCGACGGCGGCACGAAGGACGATGTCGTCGCGCAGGTCAGCAAGCCGCACATGGGGGTGATGCCCGCATGGACCGGCCGTCTCGATCCGGTGACGATCAAGATGCTGGCGGCCTACGTCCACTCGCTCGGCGGGGGTGAACAGACGCCTGCGCCCGAGCCCGAAGCTGCCGCCACCCCCTGACCCGTCATTCCCGCGAAGGCGGGAACCCATCTGATGACCGTGCAACATGCCAGTTCAGGAGATGGGTCCCCGCCTTCGCGGGGATGACGGAGAAAAAGGAAGCACTCCCAGGCGGGACAAGTACCATGAACAAGCCCCCCGACATGACCCAGCTCTCGCTCTACGCAAAGCGAGAGCCCGTCTTCAATCGCCGCATCGACGGCAAGTTCCGCCGCATCAAGTGGGCGATCATGGCGCTGTGCCTCGCGGTCTACTGGGTCACGCCGTGGCTGCGCTGGGATCGCGGCCCTTATGCGCCAACCCAGGCGGTGCTGATCGACCTCGCCCACCGCCGCTTCTACATGTTCGGCATCGAGATCTGGCCGCACGAGTTCTACTTCGTGGCGGGCCTGCTCATCATGGCGGGCATCGGCCTGTTCCTCGTCACCAGCGCGGTGGGGCGGGCGTGGTGCGGCTATGCCTGTCCGCAGACCGTCTGGACCGACCTGTTCCAGCACGTCGACCGCCTGATCGACGGCGACCGCAATGCGCGAATGCGGCTCTACAAGGCCCCGTGGGGACCGGCCAAGATCGCCCGGCGGCTGGTGAAGTGGGCGATCTACCTCGCCATCAGCCTCGCCACTGGCGGCGCGTGGATTTACTACTTCGCCGACGCGCCTACGCTCTGGACCGCGTTCTGGAGCGGCACCGCCGACCCCGTCGCCTACGCCACCGTGGCGACGCTGACCGCGACCACCTTCGTGCTCGGCGGCTTCATGCGCGAACAGGTGTGCATCTACATGTGCCCCTGGCCGCGCATCCAGACCGCGATGACCGATGAGAAATCGCTGACCGTCACCTACAAGGACTTCCGCGGCGAACCGCGCGCCAGCCTCAAGAAGTCGCAGAAAGCGCCCGACGTGTTCGGCGACTGCATCGACTGCAACCAGTGCGTCGCCGTCTGCCCCACCGGCATCGACATCCGCCAGGGCCCGCAAGTCGGCTGCATCACCTGCGCCCTGTGCATCGACGCCTGCGACCGGGTGATGCAAGACATCGGCCGCCCGCGCGGGTTGATCGACTACGCCACGCTGGACGATGCCGAGCGCGAGAAGGCGGGACAGCCGCCGACGCGCCACCTGAAGCTGATCTGGCGCCCGCGCACGCTGGCGTACCTCGCGGTCTGGGCGGGCATCGGCCTTGCCCTGCTGTTCGCGCTGGGCACCCGCGTCCACACCGGACTGACCGTCGCCAAGGATCGCAACCCGCCGTACATCCTCCTGAGCGACGGCTCGGTGCGGGGCGCCTACACCTTGCGCCTGCGCAACATGGAGGGCCGCCCGCGCAGGATGGAGATCGCCATCGTCGGTCTCCCCGGCGCGGTGATGTGGACCGACGACAGCGCCCGCGCCGACGCCGCCCGTACCCTCACCCGCACGATCCCCGCCGACGCCACGCTGCCCCTGCGCGTCTACGTCGTCGCGCCTGCCCCAGGTCTGGCGACAACCGCCGCGCAGGACTTCGCCTTCCGCGTCACCGCCGAGGGCGAGGCGCGCGAGACCGCCCTATCCGAAGTGACCTTCGACACGCCGCAGGAGGCGATCCCATGACCGTGCAAACCCGCAAGCCTTTCAATGGAAAGCATATGACTGCGATCCTCGTCGCCGGGTTCGGCGTGGTGCTGGCAGTCAACGTGACGATGGCGACGCTCGCCAGCACCACCTTCGGCGGGATCGTGGTGGAGAACTCCTACGTCGCCAGCCAGGACTTCAACCGCTGGCTGGATGAAGCGGCGAAGGAGAAGGCGCTCGGGTGGCGGCTGGAAGCGCGGCGCGGGGCCGAGGGCAGGGTGGTAGTGGATTTGAAGGTCGCGCCATCCATCCTTCGACAAGCTCAGGATGAGCGGGTGGGAGGTAATAGCGCTGCTATAAATCCCGCTCAGGCTGAGCTTGTCGAAGCCCCCGCCGCCCACACCAAGCTCACCGCCGTGGCCCGCCACCCCCTCGGCCGCCTCCCCGACACCGCACTCACCTTCCACCGCGAGGGCGGGCACTGGATCAGCACCCGGCCGCTGCCCGCAGGCCGCTGGACCCTGCGCTTCGATGTCGAAACCGAGGGCCGCCAATGGCGCACCGAACAGGAGATCGGCGCATGAACGCGATCACACCCCCGCCGTCGGTCCCCGCCGAAACCGCACTCGATACCGCGCCCAGCATCGACAGCCGCTTCACCGTCCCCGGCATCCGCTGCGCCGGCTGCATCGGCAAGATCGAACGCGGCCTCGGGCTCGTCCCCGGCGTGGCTTCGGCGCGTGTGAACCTCTCCGCCAAGCGCGTCGCCGTCAGCCATGCCGAGACGCTCGATGCCGAAACGCTGATCGAGGAGCTGCGCAAACTCGGCTTCGAGGCCGAACGCGCCGCCGACAACCCGCTCGCCCGCGACGATGTGGAGACGAAGCGCCTGATCCGCGCGCTGGCGGTGGCGGGCTTCGGCATGATGAACATCATGCTGTTCTCGGTCTCGGTCTGGTCGGGCACCGACGCGGTGACGCGCGGCATGTTCCACTGGATCAGCGCCCTGATCGGCATCCCGGTGGTGGTCTATTCGGGCCGCCCGTTCTTCGCCTCGGCGTGGATGGCGCTGAAGTACCGGCGCACCAACATGGACGTGCCGATCTCCATCGGCGTGATCCTGGCGACGGGCATGAGCCTCTACGAAACGCTGGCCGGAGGCGAGCACGCCTACTTCGACGGCGCGGTGATGCTGCTGTTCTTCCTGCTCGCGGGCCGCACGCTCGACGCGATGATGCGCGGCCGCGCCCGCTCCGGCATCGCCGCCCTGCTCGGCCGCATGGGGCGGGGCGCGCAAGTGATCGGCGAGGACGGCACCGCCCGCTACGTCGAGGCCGACAAGCTGCGCCCCGGCATGACGATGCTGGTGGCGGCAGGCGAAGCGCTCGCCGCCGACGGCGAGGTCGTCGAAGGCCGCACCACCATCGACACCGCGATGCTCACCGGCGAGAGCGCCCCGCGCCCCGCCGTGACTGGCGACCTCGTCCACGCGGGCACGATCAACCTCGGCAACCCGGTGCGGGTGCGCGTCACCGCCGCTGCGCAGGACACCGCCATCGCCGACATCGCGCGGCTGATGGACGAGGCGGGCCAGTCCCGCTCGCGCTACGTGCGCGTGGCGGACCGCGCGGCGCGGCTCTATGCGCCCGCCGTCCACACCCTCGCGTTCCTCAGCTTCTGCAGTTGGCTGATCGCAGGGGCGAGCGTCTACAAGGCGCTGACGATCGCCACCGCCGTCCTCATCATCACCTGCCCCTGCGCGCTCGGCCTTGCGGTTCCGGCGGCGCAAGTCGTCGCGGCGGGGGCGCTGATGCGGCGGGGCCTGCTCATCAAGGACGGCTCGGCGCTGGAGCGGCTGGCCGAGGCGGACGAAGTGTTGCTCGACAAGACCGGCACCCTGACGCTGGGCGAACCGCGCCCGGTCACGCTGGCCATGCTCGGCCCGCGCAGCCGCGCCATCGCGCTGGGTCTGGCGCAGGCGAGCCGCCATCCGCTGAGCCGTGGCCTCGCCCATGCGCTGCGCGGCGAAGGTGTGGAGCCCGCAGCCGTCGAACTGGTGCGCGAGGCCACCGGCTCCGGCATGATCGGGCGCTGCGACGGTGCCGAAGTCGCGCTGCTGCGGCCGGAGGTGGAGACCGACACTCTCGCCGTCGACCTGCTCGTCGATGGCACCCGCACCCGCATTACCTTCGCCGACAGCCTGCGCCCCGACGTGACCGAGACATTGGCGGCGCTGAAGGCGCAGGGCCTCATCGCCGCGATCGCCTCGGGCGACAGGGTGGAAGCGGTCGGCGGTGTCGCGCGGAAACTGGGCCTGTTCGCCACCGCGGCGATGCGCCCGGCGGACAAGCTGGCGCTGCTCGAACGCCGCGCGGCGCTTGGCCACAAGGTGCTGATGGTGGGCGACGGGCTCAATGACGGCCCGGCGCTGGCGGGCGCCCACGTCAGCCTCGCGCCCGGCGGGGCGAGCGACGTGTCGCAGCAGGCGGCCGACGGCGTCTTCGTCGGCGAGCGGCTGATGCCGGTGGCGACGGCGGTGAAGGTCGCGCGGGCCACGATGCGGGTGGTGCGCCAGAACTTCGCGATGGCGGTGGGCTACAACGTGCTGGCGGTGCCGCTGGCGATCCTCGGCCACGTCACCCCGCTGGTGGCGGCGCTGGCGATGTCGGGCAGTTCGCTGCTGGTGGTCGGCAATTCGCTGCGGCTGGCGCGCGCGGCAGGGAAGGAAGCGCAATGACGATTCTCGGCTTCATGATCCCGCTGTCGCTGGCGATGGGGCTCTGCGCGCTGGGCACGTTCTTCTGGACGATGCGCTCGGGCCAGTACGAGGATATGGACGGCGCCGCCAACCGCATCCTGATCGACGAGGATGCGCCATGACGCGGCGCCTGATCGCCCTGTTCGGCACGCTGGCGCTGGTCCCGGCGATGGTCGGCCCGCTGCAGGTCGAGGCGCGTGAGTTTGTCGCCATGACCTGCAATGGCGGTGCGGTGAGCGTGCCGGTCCCCGCACCTCCGGGACCGCCGCAGGGGCCATGTTGCGCCAAGGGCTGCCATTCCGATTCCAAACGCAAGCGGCTTGATCGATCGCAATGACGGCGCTGAGGGATAAGGCAAAGTTGCGGCCATGTGGACCTATCACCCCGAACTGCTGGCGATTCCCGTGCCGCGCTACACCAGCTTCCCCACCGCCGCCGAGTTCGCTGGCGGGATAGGCGCGGGCCAATACGAGGAGGCGCTGGAGCGCACGCAGGGCGAGGTATCGCTCTATGTCCACATCCCGTTCTGCGAGAAGATCTGCTGGTATTGCGGCTGCAACACCAGCGTCGCCAACCGGCGGGACAGGGTAGCCAGCTACCTCGACGCGCTTCACCGCGAGATTGATCTCGTCGCCGAACGCCTTCCCACAGGCGCGCGGGTCACGCGTATCGCTTTCGGCGGCGGCAGTCCCAACGGCATTTCGCCGATCGACTTCGTGCGGCTGGTCGATGCGCTGACGCTGCAGTTCGAGACCTCGCACCCGGTCACTTCGATCGAACTGGACCCGCGCACCCTTGGCCCCGGGTGGGCGGGGGTGATCGCCTCGGTCGGGATCGCGCGCGCCAGCCTCGGCGTGCAGACCTTTGCGGAGCCGTTGCAGCGGGCGATCGGCCGGGTTCAGCCGACGGCGATGATCGAGCAGGCCGTCGCCATGCTGCGCGGCGCGGGCGTGGGTTCGCTGAACTTCGATCTGATGTACGGGCTGCCCGGCCAGACCATGGCGCACCTGAAGGATTCGCTGGAGCGCGCCGTCGCGCTCGGCGCCGATCGCATCGCGCTGTTCGGCTATGCCCACGTTCCGCACCTGATCCCCCGCCAGCGCAAGATCGATGCGAGCGAACTGCCCGGTGCCGAGGCGCGCTTCGCCATGGCGGCTTACGGGCACGCCTTCCTGCTGGACCGGGGCTATGTCGCGGTGGGCTTCGACCATTTCGCGCTGCCCGGCGATCCGCTGGCGCAGGCGACGCTGACCGGACACCTTCGGCGCAACTTTCAGGGCTTCACCGACGATCAGGCGCCGGTCCTGCTGGGGCTGGGCGCCTCTGCGATCGGCGGCTTCCCGGACCTGCTCGTCCAGAACGAGAAGAACACCGGGCGCTATCGCATGATGCTCTCGCAGGACCGCCTGACCGCGACGCGCGGGATCGTCCGGAGCGCCGAGGACCAGCGGCGCGGCGCGGTGATAGAGGCGCTGCTGTGCCAGGGCCGCGCGCCTGTGGCGGCGGACTTGTGGCAGGAGGCCGGGCCGCTGCTGCGCCCCTACCTCGATGCCGGATTGTGCGAGACCGATGGCGGCGACCTCGTCGTGCTGCCGGGCGGACTGCCTTACGCGCGCTCGATCGCGGCGCGGTTCGACCCGTATCGCAAGGATTCGCTGCGGCGCTTCAGTTCGGCGGTGTGAGCGTCACCCCCGCGTATCGAACTCCACCCCGAAAAGGTTGCCCTCGCGCCAGCGCACGAGGCCCCAGACCTCGCGGCCGTCCTCCAGCGTGGCGCGCACCACTTCGTTGAGGCGGGGCGGCTCCCCCGCCGCAGCGGCACTGAGCCCGCGCGAGGATATGTCGCGTACGATCACGGCAATTTCCCCTCCGCGCGAATCGGTCAGCGCAAAGCGCGTGCAGCGCCTGCGGCGGCGCTCGCGCAGGATCGGGGTGGGCCGGAAGCGGGACGTGTCCATTTCAGGCCAAGAACGGCGGCGCGCAGAAGAACTTCAGCGGGTTCTGGCGTATTTGACCGCGATCAATGCGAGACGCGGCCGCCAGTGCGAAGACCGTCTTGCCGGTCCACCGCACCAACCCCTTCCGCTCCGGCGGAGCCCCGGTGCGGTAACCGCTTCTCCCCAACTTCAAGGGGCGGCCCACCCTCGTGACGGGCTGCCCCCTTTTTTTTGGCGCATCGCGGAACACAGGCAAAAGAAAAGGCGGCCTTGTGAGCCGCCTCTTCCTCCTCTCAACAGGAAAACGCTGGTCAGTTGGCCGAAGCAAGGCTCGGCTGCTGCATGTAGGGGACCGGGTTCACGGCCTCGCCGTCGACGCGCACTTCGTAGTGGAGGTGCGGGCCGGTCGAGTTGCCGGTGGAACCGACGTAACCGATGATGTCGCCCTTGTGGACGCGCTGGCCTTCCGCAACGTTCAGGCGCGACATGTGGCCGTAGCGGGTCTGCATCTCGCCGCCGTGCTCGAGCGAGATGAACAGGCCGTAGCCGCTGAACCACGAGGCGCGGCTGACGGTGCCGTCTGCGGTGGCGTAGACCGGGGTGCCGGTGGGAGCGGCGAGATCGACGCCCTTGTGGGCGCGGCGACCGCCGAGAATGGGGTGTTCGCGCATGCCGAAGGTGCTGGTCATGCGCTCTTGAGCGAGGGGGTTGCGCGAGGGGATGGCGACGGTGGCGATGCCGCCGACGGCTGCCTTGGGCTTGGCGGCGGCAAGGCCGGTTTCCTCATAGTTCTGCCAGGAGCTGAACAGCTGGCTGAACTGCTCGTCCTCACCGCCGGTGACCGACTGGTTCGCGGCCTGGCTGGTGCGCAGGGTGGAGGAAATGTCGGCAGCGGCAGCGCTGCTGTTGGCCATTGCAGGTTGCGCTGCAATGGACAGTCCCGCTGCGACGAAAACGCCGGTCACTGCGCGGAACTTGGCGAAAAATTTCGTTACGACCACTCGCAATACCTTGCTTATCCGCCGTCATTCCGAGGAAAGCGACGCTATTTTGAGCACGCCGAAACCGGTCGCGCCAAGGAGTATGGAGATCGTCGGAACCCCCCGCCGTCTCGTGAGTGTGACTTATGCCGTTAGTTTTGGCTCAGGCAAGCGCGGTATACAGATCGCGCGACAAACCGGCAGCGAGCCGCGCCGAGTCGTTGAACGGCGGTTTAACCGACCCGTGAAAGTAACGAAAAACCAAGGATTTCCACAGCTCTCCCGGGTCCTCGCCCAACCGTTCAGCGTGGTTGGCGAAATGATTTGCGCCGAATCGAACGTGGGCGATTTCGTCGTCAAGGATGCGTTCGAGGATGCATGCGCCGCGTTCGTCGCCCATCGTGCGGACCCGCTCGATCGCCGTGGGCGTGACGTCCAGCGCGCGGGCTTCCAGCACCATCGGCACGACGGCGAGGCGACCGCCGACATCGCCCCGCGTCTCGTGCGCGGCGCTCCACAGTCCGTCATGGGCGGGCAGGGCGCCGTAGTGGCTGCCTTGCGTGCGCAAATGCCTGTCGATCAGGGAAAAATGCATGGCCTCGTCCGCTGCGACCTTGAGAAAGTCGGACACGAACTGCCGCCCCATCGATTGCCCGAACCGCCCGGCCATATCGAGCGCGAGATCGATCGCCACGAACTCGATATGCGCGAGCGCGTGCCACAGGGCGATGCGGCCCCGTTCGCCCCCTCCCTTGCGCCGGGGCATCTTGCCGGGCGGCAGCAGTTCGGGCGAGTCCGGACGGCCGGGGGTCTCGGGCATGGCGGCGTCGAACGCGAAGGCGAGCCTCCCGAGCCGCCAGTCGCGCGCGACCTTGCGCGTCGCCATCACCTTGGCGTGCGGGTCGCATTCGAGCAGGGCGGCACGGATGGCGGCGGCGATGGTGGTCTGCATTGCAGTTCTCCCAAGTTTCGTCATTGCGAGCGCAGCGAAGCAATCCAGGGCGGCTTGAGACTGCTCTGGACTGCTTCGCTGCGCTCGCAATGACGAGGAGTGAGTTACAGCGCCTTTGCGGCTTCCAGCACCTTGGCGGCGTGGTCCTTGACCTTCACCTTGTCCCAGACTTGCGCGATCTTGCCGTCCGCTCCGATCAGATACGTGGTGCGGACCATGCCCATGTAGGTGCGGCCATAGTTCTGCTTCTCGGTCCAGATGCCGAGCGCGTCGGAGAGACCGTTCTCCTCCGCATCGGTCGCGAGCGGGGCCTTGAGGTCGTGCTTGGCGATGAAGTTCTGGTGCTTCTTCGCCGAGTCCTTGCTGACGCCGAGAAGGGCGGTGTTTGCCGCTTCGAACTCGCCCTGCAGCGCGGAAAACTCGATGTTTTCGGTGGTGCAGCCGGGGGTCGCGTCCTTGGGGTAGAAGAACACCACCAGCTTGCGACCGGCGAAGTCGGAGGCTTTCACGCTGCCGCCGTCCGGCGTTTCAAGGGCAATGTCGGGGAACGGGTCGCCGATGTGCGGGCGGGTCATGCGTCTATCTCCAGGGTTTCGTCGAAGGCCGCGCGCCAGGCGTCCGCGATGTGGCGGCGCGCCGTTGCGAGGCCCGTTTCGAGCGCTTCCCAGTCCCCATAGCCGCATGCGCGCACGAGTGCCAAGCGCGCTGCAGGGCCAGGCACTTGCGCATCGGGCGCCAGCAGCCGTCCGGCGACGAGCAGGCGGGTAAGCGCGTCGTGCGCCTCGACCAGCGCGGCATCGACGAGTCCCGCTGCGGCCAGTCCGCGCACCGCCTCGCCGAGATCGGGATCGAGGCCGGGTCCGCGTTCACGCAGCTGGATGAAGTGGACGATGAACTCCAGATCGACCAGCCCGCCGCGCATCAGTTTGACGTCGAGCGGGCCGCCCGGCGGCTTGTGGCGGGCCATCTTCTCGCGCATGTTCAGCACGTCGGCGCGCAGCTTTTCCGCATCGCGCGGGGCGGTGAGGACGGCGTGCACGACTGCGGCCAGCGCCGCGCGGCCTTCGGGCGAGCCGTAGAGCGGGCGGGCGCGGCACAGCGCCATGTGCTCCCACGTCCACGCCTGCTCGCGCTGGTAGGTTTCGAAGCTTTCGAGGCTGGCTGCGGGTGGCCCCTGCTCGCCGGAGGGGCGCAGGCGGGTATCGACCTCGAACAATGCGCCTTGCGCGGTCGCGACCGACAGCGCCGAGATCGCCCGCTGCGACAGGCGGTTGTAATAATGCGTGGCGCCCAGCGGGCGGCGGCCGTCCGACTCGCGGCGGAAGTCACCGCTGAACAAGTATACAAGGTCGAGGTCCGAGGCGTGGGTCAGCACTCCGCCGCCCATGCGGCCGAGGCCGAGGATCAGCATCTCGCTCTGCGCGATATGCCCATGGGTGCCCTCGAATTCCTCGGCGGTGGCATCGGTAAGGACGACCAGCGCGGCCTCGGCGATGCGGGCGAGGGCGTGGCCGATGGCGATGGGATCGTTCGCGCCCTCGATCAGCTGGACGCCCAGCTTGAAGCGCAGTTCGCCCACCTTGCGCCGCACCGCGTCGAGCTTGCGTTCGTAGTCGTCGCCCGCCTCGAACCGCGTCAGTTCGGCGACCAGTTCCGCAACGCTGCCGGGCAGGTCGAAGGCGCTGGCGTCGATCAGCGGGTCGAGCAGGTCGGCGCGGCGGGCGAGGGCATCGGCCAGCGGCGGGGCAAGGCCGAGAATGCGCGCCAGCATCTCGATCAGCGCCGGGCGGGCCTGCAGCAGGTTGAACAGGTTGATGGCGCTCGGCAGGTTGCCGAGCAACTGCTCCCACCGGGCGAGCGCGCGATCGGGTTCGGGCGCGGCGGCAAGCGCGGCGAGGAGGTCCGGGGCGATCGCGACGAACGCCGCCCGCGCGGCATCGGAACGCAGGGCGCGGACCTTGCCGCCGAGCCAGCCCTCGATGCGCTGGGCGACGGCGGCGGGATCGGCGAAGCCCAGTGCTTCGAGGTCCTCGGGCATGGTCGACTGGTCGGGCACCGCGACCGCGCCGGTGGGCGTATTCGCCATGATCAGCGTGTCGTAGCGCTCGCCCACCGCCTCGGTGATGGCGGTGAGTTCGTCGAGCAGGGCCTGACCGCTCGCCATGCCGTCGAGCCGGGCAACCGCCTCGATGCCCTCGGCGGTTTTCGGCAGGCTGTGGGTCTGCTGGTCGTGCTGCATCTGCAGACGATGCTCGATCGTGCGCAGACGGTCGTAGTGCTCGCCGAGCAGGCGCGCTTCCTCGGCCGGAACCAGCCCCGCCTCGGCCAGCGCGTCGAGCGTCGCGCGGGTGCCGCGCAGGCGCAGCGCCGGGTGGCGGCCGCCGTGGATCAGCTGGTGGGTCTGGGCGTAGAACTCGATCTCGCGGATGCCGCCGCGGCCTTTCTTGAGGTCGAAACCGGGGCCGACTTGCGGGGAGCCGCGCGTGCTGGCGCGAATCTGCGCGGTCAGGCGGCCGATCTCGGCGATGGCGCCGAAGTCGAGGCTGCGGCGCCAGACGAAGGGGCGGATCGCGGCGAGGAACGCCTCGCCCGCCGCGACGTCCCCGGCGCAGGACCGGGCACGGATGAAGGCGGCGCGTTCCCAGGTCAGGGCGGAGGATTCGTAATGGCTCAGCGCGCCTTCGACCGGGATCGCCAGCGGGCTGACTTCGGAGGCCGGACGCAGGCGCAGGTCGACGCGGAAGACGTAGCCTTCGTGTCCGACGTGCGAGAGGATCTCGACGACCGCGCGGGCGACGCGCTGGGCGGCCTCGCCGGGCTCGTCGCGCTCGCGGCGGGGCAGGAGTTTCGGGTCGAACAGCAGGATCGGGTCGATGTCGGAGCTGTAGTTCAGCTCCCCGGCGCCGTGCTTGCCCAGTGCGAGGGCGAAGAAGCCTTTTGGCTCGGCAGGGTCGTAGTCCGGCACGCGGCGGCGGATTCCGGCGACGATCGCAGTGTCGAGTGCCCGGTCGGCGAAGGCGGAGAGGGCGCCGGTCACCTCCAGCAGCGGGAAGGCCCCCGCAAGGTCGCCGATGGCGAGAGCGAGGCCGAGCGCCTGCTTCTCCCGGCGCAGGGCGGAGGCGGTGTCGGCGACGCCCTCCCCTGCCTTGCGGGCCAGCGCGAGGGCGGCCTGACCATTGCCGGCCTGCAGCAGTTCCGTCACGGCGGGAAGGCGATCGAGCGCGTTCGCAAGGAACGGCGCATGGGCGCGGGCGCGGTCGATCGCGCTGGTCCAGTCGGCACTCATGGCGGGCGTTCTGCCCGTGGCTTGCGGTTTGGGCAAGCGCGCTGACCCACCCCCGCCCCCTCCCGCAAGCGGGAGGGGAGAAGAAGGGGTGCCCCTCCCGCTTGCGGGAGGGGTAGCGAGAGTTGGCAGCTTGCTGCCTACTCGCAGCGGGGTGGGTGGCCCTTGCCCCCATCCGCGCCGTCTGGCACCTGTGCGCCCGTTCGTCTGGAGGTCCCCCCATGAAGCCTTACCTGCCGCTCGTCGCGCTGGCCGCGCTTGGCGTTTCGCTCGCCGCTTCGGCCCAACCCTTGCCCAAGGGCACCGCGCTGAAGCCGCCCGCCGATGCAGGCGCGCAGCCGGACGTTCCGGTGGACCTGATGAAGGCCGTCACCAAGCGCCTCTCCGCCGACGACTTCGAGGGCCGCGCGCCGAGCACCGCGATCGAGCCGAAGGTGCTCGACTACATCGTCGCCCAGTTCAAGGCGGCGGGCCTGCAGCCGGGCAACAAGGGCCAGTGGCTCCAGCCGGTGCCGACCGTGGAGATCACCGCGAGCGACTATACGCCGCTCAGGGTTTCCGGCGCGGCGTCGTCGCTCTCGTTCAAGCCGGGCGACGACTATGTCGCGTCGAGCTACCGGGTAACGCCGAAGTCGCAGGTGCAGGACAGCGAACTGGTCTTCGTCGGCTACGGCATCAACGCGCCCGAACTCGGCTGGAACGACTATGCCGGGCTGGACATGAAGGGCAAGACGGCGGTGATCCTCGTCAACGACCCGGACTATGCGATGGAGGGCGAGCAGGGCCTCTTCAAGGGCCGCCGCATGACCTACTACGGCCGCTGGACCTACAAGTTCGAGGAAGCCGCCCGGCAGGGCGCGACCGCCGCGCTGATCGTGCATGACACGTTCCCGGCGGCCTACGGCTGGAACGTCGTCAACTCCAGCTGGACCGGCGCGCAGTATTCGGTGCAGACCCCGAACGACGCGATGGACCAGACCGTCGCCAACGGCTGGATCCAGAAGCCCGTGGCTGAGGCGATTCTCAAAGCCTCGGGCAAGGACCTCGCAGCGCTGACGAAAGCGGCGCAGACCAAGGGCTTCAGGCCGGTCCCGCTCGGTCTCAAGGTCAGCTTCGGGTTCGACAATGCCATCCGCCGCTCGACGTCCAACAACGTCGTCGGCGTGCTGCCGGGCAAGTCGCGGCCGGACGAGGTCGTGCTCTATTCGGCGCACTGGGACCACCTCGGCCACTGCACGCCGCAGAGAGGCAAGCCGAACGACGACATCTGCAACGGCGCGGTCGACAATGCCGACGGCGTCGCGGCGCTCACCGCCATCGCGAAGATGAATGCCGAGACCGGGCCTGCCGAGCGCAGCCAGGTCTTCGTGGCGCTGACGCTAGAGGAATCGGGGCTGCTTGGCTCCGAGTTCTACGGCGCCAACCCGATCTATCCGCTCGATCACACCGTCGGCGGAGTGAACATGGATGCGCTGCTGCCTGCGGGCCGCGCGAAGTCCTACACCCAGACCGGCGGCGACAAGTCCGAGCTGGGCGACCTCTACCTCGCTGCGCTGAAGGCGCGTGGGCTGACCGACGTGCCTGAGGATCACCCGGAGCGCGGCGGCTACTACCGCTCCGACCACTTCAGCCTCGCCAAGCGCGGCGTGCCGATGTTCAACGTCGAGCGCAGCGGCGACCTCATGAACGGCGGTACGGCGGCGGGCGAGAAGGCCGCGCAGGACTACACCGACAACCGCTACCACGCCCCGGCCGATGAATACTCGGAAAACTGGGACTGGAGCGGCATCACCCAGGACGTCGAACTGTTCTACGACCTCGGCCGCACGCTGGCGGACGGCACGATGTGGCCGAACTGGCGCGCAGGCGACGAATTCCGCGCGATCCGCGACAAGGCCATCCACGACCGGGACTGCGCCGCTGCAACCAAGGGATGCAACACCAAGTGACTTTCACTCTCCCCCCCGAATGGGCCGCGCAGGACTGGTTGTGGATTGGTTTTCCGCATGATCCGGTCGAGTGGCCCGGCTTCCTCGAACGCGCGCAGGAGCAGATGGCGGATTTCGCCAGCGCCGTCGCCGAGAGCGGACAGGAAGTGCGGCTGATCGTGCGCGACGAGGCGAATCGCGCCCGCGCATTGGAACTGGTGTCGGACAAGGTGAAGCTCGAAACCCGCCGCTATGGCGACGTCTGGCTGCGGGATACCGGGCCGCTTGTTACCGTGGACTCGCATGGTAACCGCAAGGGCATGCGCTTCGGCTTCAACGGCTGGGGCGGCAAGTACCTGATGGACGGCGATCAGGAGATCGGCGAGGAACTGGCGCGCGATGCGGGTCTCGACGTCGAGATGGCAGACTGGATTCTCGAAGGCGGCGCGATCGATGGCGACGGCACCGGGTTGGTGGCGGTGACCGAGCAGGTCTTCCTCAACCCCAACCGCAACCCGCACCTTACCCGCGCCGACCTCGACATGCGGCTGCAGCGCGATCTCGGTTACGAACGCGTGTTGTGGCTGGGCGATGGCCTGATCAACGACCACACCGACGGTCACGTCGACAACCTCGCCCGGTTCGTGGCGCCGAACCTGCTGGCGGTGCCGCGCGCGACCGGCAGGGACGATCCCAACGCCGCGATCTACGCCGACGCGAAGGCGCGGGCCGAGGCGATGGGCGTCAAGGTTGCCGAAGTCCCTTCGCCGGGCCGGGTCGAGACCGATGGCCGGGTAGAGCCTGCCAGCTACATGAACTTCGCGATCACCTCGAAGCTGGTGGTCGTGCCGATCTACGGAACCGAGCATGACGAGGAGGGCGTCGCCGCCATCGCCGCGCTGTTCCCGGACCGCGACACTCTGGGCGTCATGGCTGATGCGGTGCTGGCGGGCGGCGGTTCCTTCCACTGTTCCAGCCAGCAGATGCCGTCGGTCTGACACGTTGCCTTAACGCTTTGGAAACCACTGCGCGTGCATAGTCGCGCGCATGGCTCGCATCGTCGCTCTCGCGCAGGTTCATCGTCCCGTCATCGGGAGCGAATGGTTGCGCCCGCTGATCGTCGGTGGCTGCGCATTGGCGCTCATCCTCGCGCGCGACGCACTGCCCTTCTGAGCGCCATGCCGTTCATCGGCCGGCAATCTTTTCAAACAAATTCAACGTTTCGTGACAGAGCGTGGCTGCGTCTTGTCTCGCTTGTTGCACTGCACACCTAGATATTGCGTTGCAGCAAAGTTTTGTCGCATTGGAATGATGCAATCGAAATCGGGCGTCCCCAATCTTTAAGGCGACCCTTTGATGGAGATGACAATGCGCAACATGACTGACGCCGACCGCGCCCGCGTGCGCGAATCGTTCATCGGCAACGGCCTGCTTTTCCTGTTCGGTTGCGGCGTTCTGGCCTTTCTGGTCGCCGTGGACCGTGTAGACTGGTTCTCGATCCGGCCCGCCACCGGAACTTCGATCGCGATGGCCCGTTCGACCGAGGGTGCTCCCAAGGTCGGCCCCGCCGCTGCCGAGCCCGTGAGCCCGAAACCGTGACAACGGAGCCTGCCAGGACCCAATGATCGTCGCCAAGATACCGAGTTCCACCCGCGTCATCCAGGAGATCTGGAAGCCGCTGACGCTGCTCTTCGTGTGGGACGTGATCGTCACGATCACTTATTACATACTCCCGTTCAAGGCGCCGGAGCTGCCGATCACGCTGTTCGGCTCGGCGCTGGCGCTGTTCCTCGGCTTTCGCAGCAACTCGGCCTACCAGCGCTGGTGGGAAGGGCGCGGGCTGTGGGGCCTGATGATCAACGCCAGCCGCAACATCGCGCGTGCGGCCCGCAACTTCATGCCCGACCCCGAGGCGTCGGAGCTGAAGCGGGAGATCGTCTATCGCCAGATCGCCTACGTCAACGCGCTGCGCTGCCAGCTCCGCCGTCTGCCGCAGGACGAGGAAGTCCTTCGCGTATTTCCCGGTGACGAGAAGGACCCCGCATTCAGCCGCGTCAACGTCGCCAACGGCATTCTCGACGGCACCGGCCGCCGCATCGATCAGGCTCGCCGCAAGGGCTGGATCGACACCATCCAGCAGACGCAGATGGAGGCGGTCCTCGTCGATATTGCCAACTCGCAAGGCGGCATGGAGCGGCTCAAGAACACGCCGTTGCCGTTCCAGTACCGCTTCATCCCCGAAGTGTTCACCCACCTGTTCTGCGTCCTCCTGCCGATCGGGCTGGTCGAGACGTTGCAGTTCGCGACGCCGCTGGGCTCGACGATCGCAGGGCTGATGTTCCTCGCGGTGCTGGCGATCGGTGACGATCTCGTCGACCCCTTCGCCAACGACGTCCACGACCTGCCGCTCAATTCCATGTGCCGCACGATCGAGATCGACCTCCTGCAGGCGATCGGCGAGCCAGCGCCCGCACCCGTCCAGCCTGACAAGCACGGGGTGCTGTGGTAATCTTGGGGGTATGAAGCTCTACAAGGATCGTCAGGTCACCAGCGCTGCGCTGCGCTTCGGCAAGGTCTTCAGCGCGGAAGCCCGGGCGGATTTCAGTCCGGTCGGGCTTCTGGCGGTTGGGACCATGGTTACCGGGATATTGCTCGGCAGTGCGGTGATCGTGGCGGTTTCGAAGGGCTCGAAGAAGAAAGCAGGGGAGCATGGCTCCCCTGCACCCCTGTTACCGTCGAGCTGATTGCGTGCAGCGGCATTGCGCACAAAATGTGAGGCCCAAAATTTCGTCATTGCGAGCGCAGCGAAGCAATCCAGGGCAGTGCTGCACTGCCCTGGATTGCTTCGCTGCGCTCGCAATGACGAGAGTGAGGTAAAGCGCCGCAGGCTATTTTGGCCTGCAATCCATACGGAACGCTGCAGCGCGCGCTACGACGACAGTAAAGGGGTCTGGGGCGATGGCCCCAGGATTTTCCTTTACTCGCTCTTCGACGCAAACCAGATGACGTGCTTCGGCCCCTTGCCGTTGCTGCGCGCGTGGACCTTCACTTCGTCCACCGCGAATCTCGCCCGTTCGATGCGGCGGGTGAAGGCGGGATCGGCGCCGGCCGACCAGATCGCCAGCACGCCGTCCGGGGTCAGCGCCCCGTAGGCTTCGCGCAGGCCGACCTTGGAATAGATGACGTTGTTGTCTTCGCGCACCAGCCCGTCGGGGCCGTTGTCGACGTCGAGCAGGATCGCATCGTAGTCGCCGTGGCCGTCGACGATGGCCTGCGCGACATCGCCCATCACGAGGTTGACGCGCGGGTCTTCGAGGCAGTCCCCGGTCAGGTGGGCCATCGGGCCGCGTGCCCACTGGATGATTTCGGGCACCAGTTCGACGACGGTGATCTTCGCATCGGCGGGCAGAACCCGAAGCGCGGCGCGCAGGGTGAAGCCCATGCCGTAGCCGCCGATCAGGAAGTGCGGGCGCTTGGAAGAGCCCTTGATCCGGTCGTAGGCCATCGTCGCAAGGGCCTCTTCCGAGCCCCACTTGCGCGTGCTCATCAGCTCGTTGTGGCCGATGACGATCATGAAATCCTTGTCGTGGCGGAACAGCTCAAGCTTCTCGCCGTCCGGAATCCATGCACTGTCGAGGAGTTCGCGCTGGATCATGCCTTCAGATCCGGCGCGGTCGCCTCTGCCGTCAGCAGGGCGATGGCTTCATCGAGGGTCATGACCTTCTGGTGCTCGGCGCCGAGCGTGCGCAGGGCGACGGTGCCTTCCTCCGCCTCGCGCTTGCCGACGACGACGAGGTGCGGGACCTTCTTGAGCGAGTGTTCGCGCACCTTGTAGTTGATCTTCTCGTTGCGCACGTCGGTTTCGACGCGCACGCCCGCCGCCTTCAGCTTGGCGGCGACTTCGGCGGCATAGCCGTCGGCGTCCGAAACGATCGTCGTCACCACGGCCTGAACCGGGGCCAGCCACACCGGCAGCTTGCCCGCGAAGTGCTCGATCAGGATGCCGATGAAGCGCTCGTACGAACCGAAGATCGCGCGGTGCAGCATGACCGGGCGGTGTTTCTCGCCGTCTTCGCCGATGTAGTGCGCGTCGAGGCGCTCGGGCAGCATGCGGTCGGACTGGATCGTGCCGACCTGCCAGGTGCGGCCGATCGCGTCGGTCAGGTGCCATTCCAGCTTGGGCGCATAGAACGCGCCTTCGCCGGGCAGTTCCTCCCAGCCGTATTCCTCGGTGGCGAGACCGGCACGCACCACGGCGTCGCGCAGTTCGGCCTCGGCCTTGTCCCACTGCTCGTCGGTGCCGATGCGGTTGTCCGGGCGCAGTGCCAGCTTGATCGCGTAAGTGAAGCCGAAGTCGCGGTAGACCCGGTCCGCCATCTCGCAGAACGCCTGCACTTCGCCGACGATCTGGTCTTCGCGGCAGAAGATGTGGCCGTCGTCCTGCGTGAACTGGCGCACGCGCATCAGGCCGTGGAGCGCGCCGTGCGGCTCGTTGCGGTGGCAGCAGCCGTTCTCGACGATGCGCAGCGGCAGGTCGCGATAGGACTTGATGCCCTGCTTGAAGATCAGGACGTGCGCCGGGCAGTTCATCGGCTTGAGCGCCATCCACTGCGCGTCGTCCGAGATGATCGGGCCGTCGTCCTCGGTGTTGGGCACTTCGTCGGGGATGACGAACATGTTCTCGCGGTACTTGCCCCAGTGGCCGGACTGCTCCCACTGGCGCGCGTCCATGACCTGCGGCGTCTTCACTTCCTTGCAGCCCGCGTCGTTGACGGCGCGGCGCATGTAGTCTTCGAGCGCGCGATAGATCACGTAGCCCTTGGGGTGCCAGAACACCGAGCCGTGCGCTTCGTGCTGGAGGTGGAACAGGTCCATCTCATTACCGAGCTTGCGGTGGTCGCGCTTGGCGGCTTCTTCGAGGCGCGTCAGGTGCTCGGCCAACTGCTTCTTGTTGAGCCAGCCGGTGCCGTAGATGCGCGAAAGCATCGCGTTGTTCTGGTCGCCGCGCCAGTAGGCGCCCGATACGCGCGTCAGCTTGAAGGCGGCGGGGTCCAGCTTGCCGGTCGAGGGCAGGTGCGGACCGCGGCACATGTCGAGCCAGTCGTCGCCCGACCAGTAGACCGTCAGCGGCTCGTCGCCGGGGAGTTCGGCGGCCCATTCGGCCTTGAAGCTCTCACCCTGCTGCTTCCAGCGGCTAATGAGCTGTTCGCGGTCCCACACTTCGCGGCGCAGCGGCTTGTTGGCGGCGATGATCTTGCGCATCTCCGCCTCGATCGCGGGCAGGTCCTCGTCGGTGAACGGGCGCTCTGCCGGGGCGAAGTCGTAGTAGAAGCCGTCGTTCGTCGAAGGACCGAAGGTGATCTGCGTGCCGGGGAACAGCGCCTGCACCGCTTCGGCAAGGACGTGCGCGAAGTCGTGGCGGGCGAGGTCCAGCGCTTCGGCCTCGTCGCGGCTGGTGACGAGCGCGAGGCTGGCGTCGCCGGTGAAGGGGCGCGACAGGTCGACCAGCTCACCGTCGATCTTCGCGGCGAGGGCGGCCTTGGCGAGGCCGGGGCCGATGGCGGCAGCGACGTCGGCCGGGGTCGAGCCTTGCGGCATCTCGCGCACGGAACCGTCGGGCAGGCTGATCTTGAACATTTCGGACATGGACGAACTCATTCTCTCGTTTGCCCCATGCCATACCAGAGCATGTGGGCGGAAAACCTTTGGGGGCGCCATGGCACAGGCGCGCCTCCGGGTGAAGGTGCGGCGTCGGCTGAAATGGCTCTATTTCGGAAACGAGAGACGCCAATCTCGCCCGAAATCCGGGCGACGGCGGTTCGCGTGATCAGCCTGCGACCAACCGTGCCCGGACGAGCCGAGTAGTCTGGGTCGTAGTCTTGGCGGTGCGCAACAGCATGAGCGCGATGTAGCGATTCGGGCGCGGAAAGCCAAGCGTGGTCCCGGGATCACCCGATGACGACGAGGTTACTTTCCATAATGTCAATGTTGCTTGACTTATGATGACTAGAGTGACAAACGTCCTTTACACATAAGCAAGGAGGCTTGTCATGACGGACCAAACCCTGTCGCGCGGACCCGCTTGGTTCTGGGGTGGCGCGTTTTTCGTAGGCATGTTCGGCACAGGGTTCGCCGCGCGTGCGCTGGATCTGGGGTCGATTCCCTCGGCGCTGGTGATGATCCCACCGATGCTGCTGCTGATCCCGCTGGTCCGCGCTTCCGAGAAGGCACAGGCAGCGTGCGGAGCGCTGTCTCCCGCAACGCGGCGCTACAATCGCCGGGGCCTGATCTGGGCGTTCGGTTATGTGATCTTCCTGTTCGTGGCCGTCTTCGGGGCCAAGTCCGGCGCATCCGGGCCTCTGCTCTGGCTGCTGGCGCTGCTGCCGGCGCTGCCGATCTTCTTCATGCTGTGGACGATGGCGCGCTATCTGGTGGAGGAGACCGACGAGTATCTTCGCCTGCGTGTCATCAACGCGGCTCTCTGGGCCACCGGGCTGCTGCTGGCGGTGGCGACCGTCTGGGGCTTCCTCGAGACGTTCGAACTGGTCCCGCACGTTCCCGGCTGGGCCGCCGTGCCGGTGTGGGCGGTGGGACTGGGCGCCAGCTCTATCGTCAATCGCTGGAGGGAGGCGTGAAGAACCGCCTCAAGGTCCTGCGCGCCGAGCGCGGCTGGAGCCAGCAGGATCTGGCCGAGCGGCTGGAAGTCTCGCGCCAGAGCGTCAACGCGATCGAGACGGGGCGCTACGATCCCTCGCTGCCGCTGGCCTTTCGCATCGCCGACCTCTTTGGTATGACGATCGAAGAGATATTCCAGAGGGGCGAGTGATGGCTGGCGGGCCGTTGAAGCGAAGGCGTGGGGCACGGGTCGGCGTGGCGGTAGCGATCGCGGCGGCTGTCGCGGTGTCGCTGGGACTGTTCCAGTCCGCCGCCGAACCTGCCCGGCCGCGTGAGGAGACCGGTTTCGGCACGATCCGTGCCGATGGCAAGGTGATCCTGCGGGTCGTGGCGCCGATCCTGTACTGAGCGGTGCTTTCTGCGCAGGGGCTTCGACAAGCTCAGCCTGAGCGGGAATAGGGGTATTTCTGAAATCCGCTCAGGCTGAGCTTGTCGAAGCCCCTGCGCCTCACGCTGCCACGTTGCCGGTTCACAACCACCCGTCCAGGGCTCGAGCCCTTCAGTGCAGAGTATGCACGTGCGTTCCGCGTTCGCTCAGCTTGCCCAGCGCCGTCATCGCCAGCCACCCGGCCGTCATGCAGACCCACGGCATCACCGGATAGTGAAACCGCGACTGGCCCGAGAACACGAGGCAGATCAGCGTCGGATAGAGCGCGATCCCGTAAGGCAGCAGCCACCAGCCGATCCACCGCTGCCCGTCGCGCCGACGTCTTGCGATCATCACGAAGAACGCGGCGCCAAAAGCCGCCATCAGCAGCACGTAGTACCCCTGATTGAGCACCCGCACCGCGCGATAGACCATCTCGAACCGCGCATAGCCCGGCGCGCCGCCCTGATAGGCCCACTCGGCCTCGCCATCGGGCAGCCAGAGGCGCAGGAACTTCTTCGGCAGCAGCTTGGCGAAGCGGTCGGGATGCGCGGTGATCCACGCCATTCCCAGTCGCCGCGCCTCGGCGTCGCGCGCCACTTCGTCGAGGCCGGGGCGGGCCATCAGCTCCTTCACCACCGGCGCGTCGGGGGTGTAGTCGCCGGTCGCGGTGTCGTGGTTGCCGGTGAGGAGCGTATAGCCGCCGTTGGTCGAGACCGCGACCCAGTGGCCCAGCTGGATCTCGTTGCGGATCGTCCAGGGCAGCACCGTCAGCGCGGCGAGCGCGAGCACCAGCAATCCCTCACCGAAAAGGCGCGGGAAGCGCTTCCACACCTGCCCCATCCTTAGCCACTCGATCGCGAACAGCAGCGGCACTACCACCAGCGTCTGCGCCTTGACCATGGTGGCAACGCCGAACAGGAACCCGGCGCTGACGAGGTGCCAGCGGCTGGTGCGCGTCACGATCACCCAGCATCCCGCCATCAGCAGCGCGGTGTAGAACACCTCGGTCAGCGCCAGCGGGACGTAGCCGATCGCGTTGGGGTAGACCGCCAGCAGCAACAGCCCGGCGCGCGCTGCGCCCTCCGAGCCGAACAGGCGGCGCCCCAGCGCCAGCGCCATGGCGCCGATCAGCATTGCGCTCACGAGGTTGAACAGGCCGAGCGAAACCTGGCCGGCGCCGAACTTGGCGAACACCAGCCCCAGCGCGATCGGCCAGCCTGCGGGCCAGAACGCGGTGGGCGCCCCTTGGTTGTCGAGATAGCCTTGGCCCGCCGCGAGACTGACGGCGCGCGTGAAATACCACTCCGCATCGGACGTTGGCGCCACGTCGATCAGCAGCACCGCCACCCGCAGCGCGAAATACAGCGCCCAGATACCGAGCAGCACCGAGCGATCGGTGGCGAACCATTCGAGCCGCAGCGCAAGCCGGGACGGGCGGGTGGGGAAGTGGATGACCTTGGCGCTCATATCGGCCCGAACGGTTAGCGGTCGGGACTTAAGATCGCATTACGGTAAGGGCGTCCAGAGGTTTCGATACCAATCTGGCCCACCCCGTCCGGCTAGGCCCTGCGGGCCAAGCCTCCCGGCCCTCCCGCAAGCGGGAGGGCGATGCCGCCTTCTTCTCCCCTCCCGCTTGCGGGAGGGGCCGGGGGTGGGCCTTTTCTTAATTCGCACCGTCGCCTTGCCCTGCAGCCAACCACTTCCCACTAAGGGCACCATGACCTCGACCAGTTATCTCGATCTCTCCGACGGGCGTTCGATCGCCTACCGTTTCACTCCCGGCACTGGCCCGGTCATCGTCTTCCTCCCCGGCTACATGTCCGACATGGCCGGTTCCAAGGCCGCCGCCCTGTTCGAGATGGCGCGCGCCAGCGGGCTCCCCTGCCTGCTGTTCGACTATTCCGGCTGCGGCGCATCGCCGGGCGACTTTGCCGACGGCACGCTCACGCGCTGGAAACAGGAAGTGCTCGCGCTCGTCGCCGCGCTGGAAACCGAGGAGAAGATCGTGCTGGTCGGTTCCTCGATGGGCGGCTGGCTGATGCTGATGGCGGGCCTCGCGCTGGGGGACCGGCTGGCGGGCCTCGTCGGCATCGCACCGGCGCCGGACTTCACCGAATGGGGCATCCCCCAGATGGACAAGGCGCTGCTCGCGGACGGGGAAATCCTCTTCGAGGACAATCCCTACGGCCCCGAGCCGACCCCCACGCACCCCGGTTTCTGGGCAGACGGACAGGCCAACCTGCTGCTGGAGGGCGAGATCGCCATCGACGCCCCGGTGCGCCTGCTCCACGGCCAGCGCGATCCCGACGTGCCTTTTGAAATCTCCCTGAAGCTGGCGGAGAAACTGCGTTCAGCCGACGTGCAGGTCACGCTGATCAAGGACGGCGATCATCGCCTCTCGCGTGATGCCGACATTCGCCTGCTCCTGCGCACCGTCGCGGAACTGGTGCTTCCGTTGGCAGGGCCCCGCGCAGAGGGCACCCCGGAGTCCTGATCCCCATGTCCTCGCTGCTTCTCCTCCTTCCGCTGATGGCCCAGGTCGGCCCTGCTTCCAGCCTGCCGAGTTCGGCACGGCCCTATGCTTCGCAGCTGCCGCTGGAGATCATCGAGAAGAAGGACAAGGAAGACCGCGACCGCCGCGCCCGCGAGGCGCAGAACGTCGCCATGCCTGCCGCCCGCAGCAGCGCCGGTTGCATGAGCGCGGTCGAGGCGAACCCGGAGAAATCCGCCGAACTCGCCCGCAGCGCGCTGGCCGACGCCATCGGGCGCGAGCGGGTGCGTGCGGGCCTGTGCCTCGGCGTGGCGCTCAGCGACCTCGACCGCTGGGACGAGGCGCGCACCGCCTTCACCAATGCCCGCGATGCCGCGGATCCTGCCGACCATGCAAGCCGCGCGCGTCTGGGGGCGATGGCGGGCAATGCCGCGCTCGCCGCCGGGCAGGCGGGGCAGGCGCTCTCGCTGCTCGCCCCTGCAGCGACGGACGCCAAGATCGTCGGCGATGCGGACCTCACCGCCTCGATAGCGCTCGACCGTGCGCGCGGGCTGGTCGCCGTGAAGCAGCCCGACGAGGCCGCCAACGCCCTTGCCGAAGCGCGCGCCGCGCAGCCGGACAATGCGCAGGCGTGGCTGCTTTCGGCCACGCTTTCGCGCCGTCAGGACAAGCTGGCACAGGCGCAGACCCAGATCGAGAAAGCTGCGAGCCTCGCTCCGCAAGACCCCGAGATCGGGCTGGAGGCGGGCGTCATCGCCATGCTCTCGCACAACGATGCCGCCGCGCGGCGCAGCTGGGAATCGGTCGTCGCGGCCGCGCCTTCCAGTGACGCTGCGGTGACGGCGAAGCAGTACCTATCCCAGCTCGGCTCTCCTGATCCGGCAAAATAAGGTTTCTCCCATGATCCCGATGTCCGTCCTCGATCTCGTCACCGTCCGCGAAGACGGCACTGTCGCGGAGGCGCTCGATATCTCCGTAAGGACCGCGCAGGCGGCCGAGCGCGCGGGATACCGGCGCTACTGGGTGGCCGAGCATCACGGCATGGACGGCATCGCGGGCGGCGCGACCTCGGTGGTGCTCGCGCATCTCGGCAATGCGACCAGCACGATCCGCATTGGCGCGGGCGGGATCATGCTGCCCAACCACACGCCTTACGTGATCTCCGAGCAGTTCGGCACGCTGGCGGCGCTGTTCCCCGGCCGCGTCGATCTCGGTCTCGGCCGCGCGCCGGGCGCCGACGGGCGGTTGGCCCATGCGCTGCGCAAGGACATCCACGCCGCGTCCGAGCGCTTCCCCAACGACGTGGTGGAACTGCGTGCCCGGTTCCAGGGGCAGGCGGCGGGCGGCGTTCCTTCGCCTCAGGCCGCGGGGGCGGATGTCGAGATGTGGATTCTCGGCTCCAGCCTGTTCGGCGCGCAGCTGGCGGCGATGCTGGGCCTGCCTTACGCCTTCGCCTCGCACTTCGCTCCCGCCGCACTGGATGATGCCGCGCGCGTCTACCGCGAGCGGTTCGAGCCCTCCGAAACCCTGGCGAAGCCGCACTTCATGGCCGCGATCAACGTGGTCGCCGCCGATACGGACGAGGAGGCGGTCTACCTGTCCTCCTCCACCGACCAGAGCTTCGTGGCGCTGCGCTCGGGCAATCCGGGCCGCCTGAAGCCGCCGGTACGCGATTACCGCGCCGGTCTTCCCGGCGCGGCGCGGGCGATGCTGGAGCAGGTCCGCTCGGTCAGCGCGGTCGGCAGCCCGGCGACGGTGCGGCAGGGGATAGAGGACTTCGTCGCCCGCACGCAGGCGGACGAACTGATCGTCAGCATCGCCACGTATGATCCCGAGGCGCAGATTCGCTCGCTGGAACTGACGATGGACGCGATGAAGCAGCCTGTAGGCTGAACGTTTGTCCAGCAATGCGATGCCCCCTATCAAGGTAACTAGATTTCGCCTGGGGCATTGACCGCGCGGTTAAATTGCGGAACTCAACGCGCCATGGAAAAATCAGACGTCGTCATCGTGGGAGCGGGACATGGGGGAGCGCAGTGCGCGCTCGCCCTGCGCCAGAACGGGTTCACCGGAACCATCACCGTCATCGGCCGCGAGCCGGAGCATCCTTACGAGCGCCCGCCGCTCTCCAAGGAATACTTCGCGCGCGAGAAGACCTTCGATCGTCTCTACATCCGCCCGCCGACGTTCTGGGCTGAGAAGGAGGTGACTTTCAGGCTCTCCACCGAAGTCACCAGGGTGGACGCCGATGTGAAGGAACTGACGCTCTCGAACGGCACGACCTTCGGTTACGGCAAGCTGGTCTGGGCGACCGGCGGCGATCCGCGGCGCCTGTCGTGCGGCGGCGCCGAGCTGGCGGGCGTCCACGCGGTGCGCACCCGCGAGGACTGCGACATGCTGATGGCCGAGGTCGATGCGGGCACGAAGAACATCGTCGTCATCGGCGGCGGCTATATCGGGCTCGAGGCAGCGGCGGTGCTGTCGAAGATGGGGCTGAACGTGGTCCTGCTCGAAGCCCTGCCGCGCGTGCTGGCGCGCGTCGCGGGCGAGGAACTGTCCGAGTTCTACCAGAAGGAACACCGCGATCACGGCGTCGATCTGCGCACCGGCGTCGCGGTCGAATGCCTTGAGGGCGACGGTCACCGGGTAACGGGCGTGAAGCTGGTCGATGGCGAGGTCATCCCGGCCGAGGCGGTGATCGTCGGCATCGGCATCGTGCCTGCCGTCGGGCCGCTGATCCTGGCGGGTGCCTCGGGCGCGAACGGCGTGGACGTGGACGAATTCTGCCGCACTTCGCTGCCGGACGTCTACGCGATTGGCGACTGTGCCGCTTTCGCCTGCGACTACGCGGGCGGCACGGTGATGCGCGTGGAATCGGTGCAGAACGCCAACGACATGGCGACGTGCGTGGCCAAGGCGATCTGCGGGGACGAAAAGCCGTACAAGGCGTTCCCGTGGTTCTGGTCGAACCAGTATGATCTCAAGCTGCAGACGGCCGGGATCAACATGGGCTTCGACCAGACGGTGACGCGCGGCGACGTCGAGGGGCGCAGCTTCTCGGTGGTTTATCTCAAGCAGGGCAAGGTCGTGGCGCTGGACTGTGTGAACATGGTCAAGGACTACGTGCAGGGCCGCAAGCTCGTCGAGGCGGGCGCGACGCCCGATGTAGGGCGCCTTGCCGACGCAGGTGTGCCGCTGAAAGAACTGGTCTGAACTGAATCCTCCCCGTTCCGCAGGAATGGGGAGGGGGACCGCCCGCGCAGCGGGTGGTGGAGGGGTTGGAAGGCCCACTCCGTCAGCGACTACGTCGCTGCCACCTCCCCATCGCTGCGCGACAGGGAGGATTGGAGTTTCGCCCTAGCCCACCTCGCCGCATCGGCGACGGCATCGTCTGCATCCGCCAGCAGCGGCTCCACTTGCGCCAGCAGCGCTTCCCGGCCGCTGTTGCCCGCCGCATAGAGGCAGTTGCGCACGAACCGGTCCCGCCCGATCCGCTTGATCGGACTTCCCGAGAACAGCTTGCGAAACCCTGCATCGTCCAGCGTGAGCAGATCCGCCAGCTCCGGCGCCGTCAGTTCCGCGCGCGGCAGGAACGCCTTCATCGTATGCGCCGTCTCGGCGAACTTGTTCCACGGGCAGACCGCGAGGCAGTCATCACAGCCGTAGATGCGGTTTCCCAGCCCCTCGCGCATGTCCTCGGGCACCGGCCCCTTGTGCTCGATGGTGAGGTAGCTGACGCAGCGCCGCGCATCGAGGTGGTAGGGCGCCGGGAAGGCGTCCGTCGGGCAAGCGTCCTGGCAGGCCCGGCACGATCCGCAGCGATCGCGCGCCGGGGCCGAGAGCGGCAGGTCCAGTGTCGTGTAGATCTCGCCGAGGAAAAGCCATGAACCATGTTCGCGGCTGACAACATTGGTATGCTTGCCCTGCCAGCCGAGCCCTGCGGCAGCGGCGAGCGGCTTTTCCATCACCGGCGCGGTGTCGGTGAAGACCTTCACGCCGACCGGCCCCAGCCCGCGTTTGTCCCCCTCGCTCACCATCCAGCGGGCGAGGTTCTTGAGCGCCTTCTTCACCGTGTCGTGATAATCGGCGCCTTGCGCATACGTCGATATCCGGCCGATCCCGCTTTCGTCCGCCAGCCGCAGCGGGTCGGCGGCGGGGGCATAGCTCATGCCCAGCGCGATGACGCTGCGGGCTTCGGGCCAGAGCCCCTGCGGACTGCGGCGATGGTGCGCGCGCTCCTCCATCCAGCCCATCGAGCCGTGCATCCCCGCCGCCAGCCAGGCGTCAAGCCGCGCCGCACGGTCCTCGTCCGTCGCGGCCGAAGCCACGCCGAAGGCGCAGAAGCCGAGAGCGCGCGCCTCTCCCTCCACCGCCTCGGCAAAATTGCTTAGGGCGGTCTTAACCGGGACTGCGCCATCAGGGGCGCACGTGCTAGACCCAGGGGGCTTCATGGATGCGCAAGTAGGAGATCCTCGGTTGACCGGCAATGTGTCAGGTTTCGATTGCCCTCTGGCGATCGAGGCACGGGGGCTCGTCAAGCGGTTCGAGGGGACCACTGCCGTGGGCGGTGTCGACCTCTCGGTGCCGCAGGGCTCGGTCTATGGCATCCTCGGCCCCAACGGTGCGGGCAAGACGACGACGCTGCGCATGCTGCTGGGTATCATCGAGCCCGATTCGGGTTACCGTCGCATTCTCGGCGCCGAGCGGCCGCACGATGTCGCCCACGCCATCGGCTACCTGCCTGAGGAGCGCGGCCTCTACCCGTCCATGAAGGCGACGGAGGCGATCGCCTTTCTCGGCGCGCTGCGGGGCCTGCCGCTGAAGGAAGGCCGCCGCCGCGCGCACGAACTGCTCGAACGACACGGCCTCGGCTATGCCGCGGACCGTCAGATTCGCCAGCTTTCCAAAGGCATGGCGCAGCAGGTGCAGATCCTTGGCACGCTGGTCCATCGCCCGCGCCTGGTCATCTTCGACGAGCCGTTCTCCGGCCTCGATGCGCTCAACCAGGGCAAGCTGGAGGCGATGATGCGCGGTCTGGCGGAGGACGGCACGACCGTGATCTTCTCCACCCACGTCATCGCGCATGCCGAGCGCCTGTGTGACGAGGTCGCGATCATCGCGGGAGGGCGGGTGCCGTTCGCGGGGCCGGTCGACGTCGCGCGCGATCGCATCCCCGCGCAGGTCCGGCTCGAAACGCAGGCCGACGAGGGGCTGTGGCGCGCTGCCTTGCCGACCGATTCGCGGCGCGAGGGGCGGTACTGGCACTTCGCGCTGCCCGAGGGCGGGATCGAGCCGCTGCTGCGCGCGCTGATCGCGGGGGAGGCGGGCATCCTGTCGCTGTCCATCGAGCGCGCCGGGCTGCACGATGCCTTCGTCGCCATCGCCGGGGAGGCTGCCGCCCGCGCCCTCGAAGCGGAAAAGCCCGAGGAGCCGCGCCGATGAACTTCGATCTTTCCGCGCCCGGTCATCGCGGCCGCCTGTCGATGCTGGCCGCCGCCTGGGTGGTGGCCCGGCGCGACTTCACCGCGATCCTGTTCTCGCGCACGTTCTTTTTCTTCCTGCTCGGTCCGCTGTTCCCGGTGATCGTCGGGCTGCTGGCAGGCAGCGTCGGCCAGCGTGTCGACCAGAGCGGCGAGGCGCCCGCGATCGGCGTGGTCATGGCCGAGGCCGACGCGAAGGCGATGGTCCGTGCCCGCGATGCACTGGCCGACCGGCTCGGAGGCGGCCTGCCGGACATGCATGTGGTCAAGGACCTGACCCCGGCCGAGCAGGCCGATCCGGGTGAGGTGCTGGCGTCACGCAAGGGTGCTTTCGCGGGCGTGCTGTCGGGCTCTCCCGCCGCGCCGGTGCTGACCGGGCCGGGACCGCTCATCAAGGACTGGCGGGGGGATGTCGAACTGATCGCGGCCGAGGTTCGTGACGGATCTCTGGCCTTCTGGCCACAGGTGAAGCTGGCCAAGACCTCGGTGGCGGCGCCCGGCGATTCGCGCAGCCGCCTACGTACGGCGCAGGGCGCGCAGACCTTGCTGTTCCTGCTGACGATGATGCTGGCCGGCATGGTCCTGTCCAACCTTGTCGAGGAAAAGGGCAACAAGATCATCGAGGTGCTGGCAGCGGCTATCCCGATGGAATCGGTGTTCTTCGGCAAGCTCTTCGCCATGCTCGGCGTGTCGCTGGTCGGCATCGCGGTGTGGGGTAGCGTCGGCGGAGCGATCTACCTGTCGGCGGGATCGCTCGTGGCACTGCCCGAACCGGCGGTCGGCTGGCCGATGCTGGTCGGGCTGGGGGTGATCTACTTCGCGATGGCCTACCTGCTGCTGGGCTCGGTGTTCCTCGCGATCGGCTCGCTGGCGAACACGGTGCGCGAGGTGCAGACACTGTCGATGCCGGTGACGATGATGCAGCTCATGCTGTTCTTCTTCGCGACTTACGCGATGACCCAACCGGGCAGCGCGGTCGAGATGCTGGCGGTGGTCCTGCCGTTCAGCTCGCCCTTCGCGATGCTGGCCCGCGCCGCGCAGGAGCCGGCGATCTGGCCGCACGTCGCGGCGCTTGGGTGGCAGGTGATGTGGGTGGTGCTGCTGGTTCGCGGCGGCTCGATGCTGTTCCGCAGGCGGGCGATGAAGTCGGGGCCACAGGGGGCAGGTCGCAAGTGGTGGCGGCGCGTCGTTTCCGAAGGCTAGCGGGCGCCCGCTTCCTGCATGTGGAAGGCGCGGACCGCCAGTTCCTCGAGGCTCATCAACTGCCGGAAGACGATGCCGTAGGACGGATGCCGGCGCCAGCATACAGTGGCCTCGAATTCGGGCATGAGGGCGGAGCCGATGCGCAAGTGCTGCCCGATCGCGAGATGGTGTTCGGTCTCGATCCCGGCGCCCTGGCGCGAGAGATCGCGCACCTTGGCGGCCGAAGTTTCCCCCGCGATCGTCACCTGCACCGGATGGCCGACGCAAACGCGGATCGGGCGCTTGGGATAGGGACCAGCCTCGGCGATGAAGCGCTGGACCTCGATCGGGACGTCGAAGCGGAAGCCCGCCTCCCCGCCGTTCTCCCAGACCTTCTCGACCGCAAGCCGATCCCCGGCCGCGCTTTCCAGCGCAAGGCGGCGTTCGGCGGCGAGGGAATGGAACAGGCGCAGCTTCACGCCGGTCTCGGACACGTCGCGCACGATGCAGAGGTATTCGCCATGCGCCCCGATCAGCTTCGCGGCGCGCAGCAGCAAGGCGAAGCGCGGACTGGCGCGCTGGTCCTCGTAGCTCGGCTTGCTGCCGGCGGACAGGCTTTCCGGGAAGGACATGCGAAAGATCACCCCTAAGTACCCAAGCCGTGGCGTCCGGACGATACCATGGAAGGTGGGTACTTAGTAATTGATACCAGTTCTCAAGTTACGCATTTGTAAACGCAAACGATTGAACAAAATCGCTCGCCGAATAAATGCGCAGTATTCGTCGGTATCGAAAATCTGGTGCGGGCGGCGGGACTCGAACCCGCACTGGAATCCCAAGCGGATTTTAAGTCCGCAGCGTCTACCATTCCGCCACGCCCGCACGGCCCGGCTGGGCGTGGCAGCGTCTAGCCGCCTGTGAGCGGCGGCGCAATCTTCTGAACGTGGTCTTCTATTCCCCGACGTTGAGGCGGACGCGCATTTCCTTGCCGGGCTTGAAGTAGGGGACGCGCTTTTCCGGCACTTCGACGCTTTCGCCGGTGCGTGGGTTGCGGCCCTTGCGTCCGTCGCGGTGGCGGGTGGAGAAGGCGCCGAAACCGCGCAATTCCACGCGCCCGCCGTCAGCAAGGCGCTGGCTGATTTCCTCGAAGAAGGTATCGACGGCGCGTTCTACGTCTTCGGCACGCAGTTCCGGGTTGTCCTTGCCCAGTACCTGAAGCAGTTCGGACCTGATCATCGCGACTTTCCCCCAAAAAGCGTGCCCATGGCGACCGGGTGTTAAAAATTGTTCACCCGAGCCCCGAAACAGAAAATTACGTTTGGCCTCCCCATGGCCTGTCGTGAAAATGCCACCAGCGTGCGCTTCGCGCAATGCCTCGCGTGAGATGCGCAAAAGTGATCATTTGAGCGCGGCGTGAGCACCATCCGTGGCAAGGCGGACCCATTTACAGCGTAAAATAGGGCGCTAACTTCCTGTTCCTTCACGCGCGGCCTGTCGGGGCGTGGGATCAAGAACCAAAGCAAACACAAACATTCAGGGCGCGAAGGCATCAGCACCATGAAAGACATGTCACTCTGGACGGAAGGGGACTGGATCGGCGCCGCGGGCGCGGTCTTCCTCTTCGCCGTGCTTGCCGTGGGCGGCATCATCGCCACCCGCAAGAGCGAGGAATTCGCCGGCCACCCACGCGGCCTCTTCGTGCTGTTCTATGCCGAGATGTGGGAGCGCTTCTCCTACTACGGCATGCGGGCGCTGCTGATCCTCTACCTCGTCAAGTTCTGGCTGTTTTCCGACGGCCAGTCGAACCTCATCTACGGCGCCTATACCAGCCTCGTCTACATCACCCCGGTACTGGGTGGCTACATCGCCGACCGCTGGCTGGGGCAGAGGAAGGCCGTGCTGTTCGGCGGCATCGTGCTCGCGGTGGGCCACCTGTTCATGGCCTACGAGGGCCTGCAGGGCGTCACCGACCCGGCGACGAAGCAGGCCGACCCGGCAATCAACGTGTTCTGGCTGGCGCTGGCGCTCATCATCGTCGGCTCGGGCTTCCTCAAGGCGAACATCTCGGTGATCGTCGGCCAGCTCTACAAGATGACCGACACCCGGCGCGACTCGGCCTACACGATCTTCTACATGGGCGTGAACACCGGCGCTACGCTGGGCACGATCCTCGTCGGTTATCTGGGCGAGACGATCGGCTGGTCGTGGGGCTTTGGCCTTGCGGGCATCGGCATGCTGCTGGGCCTCGTCATCTTCGTGCTCGGTCGCCCTGCGCTCAAGGGCCGGGGCGAGCCGCCCAAGCCGCTGACGAAGAACCGCGAGTTCACGCTATACGGCGTGGCCATCGCTTCGGTCGCGGTGATCTGGTTCCTGATCCAGTACGTCTCCGTGATCCAGACCCTGCTGATGGTCTCGGGCGTCGCGATGCTGGCCTATACGCTCTACGAAGCGTTCAAGCTGCCCAAGGAACCGCGCGAGCGTATCTTCGCGATCCTGTTCCTGATCGCGCTCAACCCGATCTTCTGGGGCCTGTTCGAGCAGGCGGGCGGCAGCCTCAGCCTCTATACCGACAAGTTCGTCGATCGCGGCGGAGTGCCGACCAGCCTCTTCCAGTCGATCAACCCGATCTACATCGTGCTGTTCGGCCCCATTTTCGCGGGCCTGTGGGCCTGGCTCGGCAAGAAAGGCCTTGAGCCCAGCGCACCTGCCAAGTTCGCACTGGCGCTGGCGCAAGTGGGCCTCGGCTTCCTCGTCTTCGTATGGGGTGCGGGAACCGGCGATCCGGCAGTGATGACCTCGGTGGTCTTCGTGTTCCTGATCTACATGCTGCACACGACCGGCGAGCTGTGCCTGTCGCCCGTGGGGCTCTCGGCGATGACGCGCCTGGCGCCGCTGCATCTGGGCAGCTTCATCATGGGCGCGTGGTTCTACATGACCGCCGTGGGCAACTTCGTGGCGGGCAAGATCGGCGAGGCCACCGGCGGCGAAAGCGGCACCATGGACAAGGCGCTGACCCTCTCGATCTATTCGAAGATCGGCTGGATCACGCTGGGCGTGGCGGTCGTGGTGCTGGCGGTCTCGCCGCTGGTCAGACGCTGGATGCACCTCGACACGCTGGCGGACCGGGGCATGGACGCCGACCTTGAGGGGCAGGCCGGGATCGGGCTGGAGGCGCAGGAAGCGGGCCTCCACCCGACCATCAGGCACTGAGATGACTGACCGGCCCGGGGTGCTCCCCGGGCCGGTTTCGTATTGCAACAGGGGAAATTGCCAATGAGGGAAACGCCTTGGAAGCGGCGTCTGCTGTGTGGCCTGGCCATGAGCGCCACTCTCGTGATGACCACGCAGGCCGCCGATGCGAAGAAGAAGGACAAGGACGCCAGGTCCGGACCAGCACCCTATGCTTCGACTTACAAGCCCTATCCGGGCCGGCCGACGGCGCTGGTCGGCGCGACGGTCTATGACGGGCGCGGTGGGCGGATCGACAACGGCACCGTCCTGTTCGAGAACGGCAAAGTCGTCGCCGTCGGGGCGGCGGACCTAGCGATTCCGGCCGGTTACGATCGCGTGGACGGCTCCGGCAAGTTCGTGACGCCCGGCGTGATCGACATCCACTCGCACCTCGGCGTCTATCCCAGCCCTTCGGTCGATGCGCTGTCGGATGGCAACGAGATGACTAGTCCGACCACTCCCGACGTCTGGGCCGAGCATTCGGTCTGGCCGCAGGACCCCGGTTTCACGCGGGCGCTGATCAACGGCGGCGTCACCACGCTGCAGATTCTCCCTGGTTCCGGCAACCTCATCGGCGGGCGGGCGGTGACGCTCAAGAACGTGCCCAGCCGCACCGTGCAGGGCATGAAGTACCCCGGGGCGCCCTATTCGCTGAAGATGGCCTGCGGCGAGAATCCCAAGCGGGTCTATGGCGCCAGGAACCAGAAGCCCATGACTCGAATGGGGAATTTCTCGGTCGACCGGCAGGCGTGGATCGATGCGAAGCAGTACATGGACGGCGACCATGCCGAGCGCGATCTTGGCAAGGACACTCTCGAAGGCGTGCTGAAGGGCGAAATTCTCGTTCAGAATCATTGCTATCGCGCCGACGAGATGGCGCAGGTCCTCGATATGGCCAAGGAGATGGGCTACAAGGTCACCGCCTTCCACCACGCGGTCGAGGCGTACAAGATCGGCGACCTGCTCAAGGCCAACGACGTTTGCGCCGCGATCTGGGCGGACTGGTACGGCTTCAAGATGGAAGCCTACGACGGAATCCCTGAAAACGCTGCACTTTTGGCCAAGCAGGGGGCCTGCGTGGTGATCCATTCCGACGACGAGAACGGCATCCAGCGGCTCAATCAGGCGGCGGCGCGCGCGCAGGCGGCAGGCAGGCGGATCGGGGTGGACGTGCCCGACGGGCAGGTCGTCGGCTGGTTCACCTACAATGCCGCAAAAGCCATGGGAATCGGCGAGAAAACCGGCAGTCTGGAGGCCGGGAAGATGGCCGACGTGGTGCTCTGGAACGGCAACCCGCTGTCGGTCTATTCGCGCCCGGAGAAGGTCTGGTCGGACGGCGCGCTGCTCTACGATGCCCATGATCCCAAGCGGAAGCCAGTCAGCGATTTCGAGCTTGGTCAGCCCGGCGAAGGAGACGTGAAATGAAGCGCCTGATCCTCGCCGCGCTGCTCGGTGCAGCGCCGATTTCCGTTTCCGCACAGAACGTTACCATCACCAACGCGACCATCGCCACCGGCGACGGCAGCGCCCCGATCGAACACGCAACCGTCGTCGTCCGGGCTGGAAGGATCGTTTCGGTAGGACGGGACACAACGGTACTCAACGGCACCCAAGTGGTGGACGGAACGGGCAAGTGGGTCACACCGGGCCTGTTCTCCGCCGTCACCGACCTCGGCCTGTGGGACGTCGAGGCGGTCGACGACAGCAATGACACCTCGGCCGACAAGTCCCCCTTCAACGCCGCGCTCGACGTCGCGACCGCGCTCAACCCCGCGAGCGAACACATCGCCGTCAGCCGCGAAGGGGGCGTCACCCGAGCCAGCGTGACCCCTTTCAACGGCGGCTCGATCTTTGCCGGGCAGGGCGCGGTGATCGACCTCGGCAAGGACGCCGCGATCGTCATGAAGCCACGCGCGTTCCAGTATGTCGAACTGGGTGAAAGCGGGGCGAAGCTCGCAGGCGGCAGCCGCGTCGCCGCCCACACCGCGCTGCGCAATGCCCTGCGCGAAGCCCGCGAGGTCGCCGCGCTTCCCCTCGGTGCGCAGCGACAGGGCGACGTCCTCCTCACCCGCGCCGACGCCGCCGCGCTGGCGAAAGTCATCGACGGCACGCAGACGCTCTACGTCGGCGTCGAACGCGCCTCCGATATCCGGGGTGTCATGGCGCTCAAGACCGAGTTCCCGAAACTCGACCTCGTCCTCGTCGGCGCCACCGAAGGCTGGCTCGTTGCGCCGGAGATCGCGGCGGCGCGGGTGCCCGTCATCACGATGCCGATGCGCGACCTGCCCTCTGCCTTCGAGGCGCTGGCGGCGACCATGTCCAACGTCGGGCGGATGAAGAAGGCGGGCGTCAAGGTCGCCATCGGCCTGTTCGAAGGCGGCAACCAGCCCCGCAACGCCACCGAGCAGGCCGGCAACCTCGTGGCCCTGACGAAGATCCCCGGCGCCTCGGGCCTTACCTGGGGCGAGGCACTGGCGGCGATCACCTCGATCCCGGCCGAGATCAGCGGCTTTGGCGGAAAAGCCGGGGTGCTGGCCCCCGGCGCAGTCGGCGACGTGGTGCTGTGGGACGGCGACCCGCTCGAACTGTCCTCCGCGCCGGTCTCGGTGTGGATCGACGGGGTGAAGCAACCGACAGAGAGCCATCAGGCGCGGCTGCGCGAACGGTACAAGGATCTGGATGAGACTTATCTGCCCAAGGCTTACGACTGGTAATTGAGCAGGTTAAGGCAGGGGGCCATCGCCCCCTGCACCCCCGTTACCGGCGACGTCGTGCGCGCAGCGGCGACTGTGCTCGCATTGCGACGAAGGGGTGGTTTAAACACATGTCATTGTGCTCTAGAGGTCGATCGATGGGACGCCCTGCGGCATTGCATGGCCTCCTTCCACGGTTCCGTATGCCTGCGCACGGTTCCCCCCTTATGCCGCACGAAGAAAGTCCACGACCGAACAATGGAATCGTCCGATCTCACCCTTGAAGATCTCGGTTGGAGAGAGGCTTTCAGCAGCCAGCTGACAGCTGACGAACGGGGCGGCGATCTGTGCCCGGTGCGGGTCATGGCGGTCCATCGCGGCTGGATCGAGATCGCCGGCAGCGGGCTGGGCGGCATGATCCCCTCCGCGCTGCCATCGTCGGACGGACCGGTGGACCGCGCCACTGCCGGTGACTGGCTGATCGTCGACCGCGTGAAGATGGAGCCGGTGCGCGTCCTCGACCGGATCAACCTGTTCCAGCGGCAGGCCCCGGCCGACCAGCGCCGCGTGCAGCTGATCGCGGCGAACGTCGATACGCTGTTCGTCGTGACCTCGTGCAACCAGGACTTCAATGTGGCGCGGCTCGAACGTTACCTCGTCATGGCGGGGGAGGTCGGTGTGACGCCGGTAGTGGTGCTTACCAAGATCGATCTTGCCGATGCGCCGGAACGCTATCTGGAGATGGCCCGTGCGCTCCGGCCCGGTCTGCAGGTGGAGATGGTCAACGGCCGCGATCCCGACAGCGTCGCGCGGCTGGCCCGGTATTGCGGCAAAGGCGATACGGTGGCGCTGCTCGGGTCTTCCGGCGTCGGCAAGTCCACGATGATCAACGGTCTGCGCGGATCGGCCGACATCGTCACCCAGCCCGTTCGCGAAATCGACGGCAAGGGGCGGCATACGACGACCTCCCGGCAGCTGCACCGTCTCGATGGCCCCTTCGCGGAGGCGCTTGGAGGCGGCTGGCTGGTCGATACGCCGGGCATGCGCGAGCTTCACCTGCCCGAAGCCGCCACCGGGATCGCCGAAGTGTTCGATGACATCACGGCGCTGACGCTGGAATGCCGCTTCACCAACTGCACCCACGGTGCGGAGCCCGGCTGCATGGTGCAGGCGATGCTGAAGGACGGTACGCTGGAGCCGGAAAGGCTGGAGCGGTGGCGCAAGCTGGTCCTCGAAGACGCTGAAAGCTCACAGAATGCCGCCACGGGCCGCCCCGGCCCGACGCACGCCCGCAAAAGGAAGAAGACGAATGGCTGACCTCTATCTCAAGGCCCTGGAATCCGAGCGCAGGAGCCTGTGGGCCGAATGCCGGTTGAAGGGCCTTGCCAAGGGAACGCCCGAACGGCTGCGGATCGCCGAACTCGACAAGCTGCTGGCCGAACACAAAGCGAAGAAGGCCGGCTGAGCGTCGATGCTGCCGAGAGTGATGCCTTGACCTTGAATCGTCATTGCGAGCGCAGCGAAGCAATCCAGGGCGGCATTCAACTGCCCTGGATTGCTTCGCTGCGCTCGCAATGACGAAGGGTTGGTGTGACGGTGGCCTGGCGGTAAAGCGCGACATATCTGCACGCGCGACGACGACAGCACCGGAGTCTGGGGCGATGGCCCCAGGATATTCTTTTCTAGAACGAAATCGCCCTGCCTTCGGAAGGAGAGTTAAGCCCGCGCCTCGTTCATGCCTGCGCTGTTGTGCCGCAGCGCCTTCAGCACCGTATCGACGATCTGCGGTGCGTTCAGCCCTGCTTCGTCGTACTGCGTCTCGGGCTTGTCGTGGTCCTGGAAGGTGTCGGGCAGGCGCATGGTGCGGATTTTCAGCCCGGCGTCGGTCAGGCCTTCGTCGCTGGCCATCGTCAGCACGTGGGCGCCGAGGCCGCCGATCGAGCCTTCCTCCACGGTCACCACGACTTCGTGGGACAGCATCAGGCGGCGGATGAGGTCGGTGTCGAGCGGCTTGGCAAAGCGAAGGTCGGCCACGGTGGTGGACAGGCCCTTGGCCTCCAGCTGGTCGGCGGCTTTGAGGGCTTCGCCGAGGCGGGTGCCGAGCGACAGGAGGGCGACCTTGGTACCTTCACGCACCACGCGGCCCTTGCCGATCTCCAGCAGTTCGGGAGTCTCGGGCAGGGCGGCGCCGGTGCCGTTGCCGCGCGGGTAGCGGAAGGCGATGGGGCCTGCGTCGTATTGCGCGGCGGTGTGGACCATGTGGACAAGTTCGGCTTCGTCGGCCGCGGCCATGACCACCATGTTGGGCAGGGTGGCGAGGTAGGTGACGTCGAACGAGCCGGCGTGGGTGGCGCCGTCCGCACCGACGAGCCCGGCGCGGTCGATGGCGAAGCGCACGGGCAGGTTCTGGATCGCCACGTCGTGCACGACCTGATCGAAGGCGCGCTGCAGGAAAGTGGAGTAGATCGCGCAGAACGGGCGCATCCCCTGCGCGGCGAGGCCCGCCGCGAACGTGACGGCGTGCTGTTCGGCGATACCGACGTCGAAGCTGCGTTCGGGGAACATCTGCGCGAACTTGTCTAGGCCCGTGCCCGACGGCATCGCGGCAGTGATCGCGCAGATCGTGGCGTCCTTTTCCGCTTCGGCGACGAGGGCCTTGGCGAACGTGCCGGTGTAGCTGGGCGGACCGGCGGGGGCCTTGGCCTGCTCGCCGGTGATGACGTCGAACTTCTGGACGCCGTGGTACTTGTCCGCCGCGCTTTCGGCCGGGCCGTAGCCCTTGCCCTTCTGCGTGACGACGTGGACGAGGATCGGACCTTCGCCGGCGTCGCGCACGTTTTCCAGTACCGGGACGAGGGCGTCGAGGTCGTGGCCGTCGATCGGGCCGACGTAATAGAAGCCCAGTTCCTCGAACAGAGTGCCGCCCATGGCCATGCCGCGCGCGAATTCGTCGGTCTTCTTGGCGGCGAGGTGCAGCGGGCGCGGCAGCTTGCGGGCGAACTTGCGGGCGAGTTCGCGCAGGCCCAGGAACTGGCCCGAGGATACGAGACGCGCGAGATAGGCCGAGAGGCCGCCGACCGGCGGGGCGATCGACATGTCGTTGTCGTTGAGGATGACGACGAGGCGGTTTCCGGCCTCGCGCGCATTGTTCATCGCCTCGTAGGCCATCCCTGCGCTCATCGCGCCGTCGCCGATCACGGCGATGCCGCGGCCGGGCTGGCCCTTGATCTTGCTGCCCATGGCAAAGCCGAGTGCGGCCGAGATCGAGGTGGAGCTGTGGGCGGTGCCGAAGGGGTCGTATTCGCTTTCGGACCGCTTGGTGAAGCCCGAAAGGCCGCCGCCCTGGCGCAGGGTGCGGATACGGTCGCGGCGGCCGGTCAGGATCTTGTGCGGGTAGGCCTGGTGGCCGACGTCCCAGATCAGGCGATCGACGGGCGTGTCGAAGACGTAGTGGATCGCTACCGTCAGTTCGACCACGCCGAGGCCGGAGCCGAGGTGGCCGCCGGTCTGACCCACGGCCGAGATCATCTCGGTCCGCAGTTCGTCGGCAAGCTGGCGCAGTTGCGCAGGCTTCAGCCTGCGCAGGTCATCGGGAGTCGAAACCGTGTCGAGCAAAGGAGTGGCCGGATTGGCGTTCATTTGTCGGCCCCTTACACCTTTGAGACTTGCGTGTCGATTGACCGTGACTGTTAATCTGCGTCAAGAGCAGGCGATTGGAATGAAAGGGGATACAATGGCGATCGTTCCTGAGGCACGCGCGATTACGTTCATCTCTACGACCGACCGCGCGCGGGCCGAAGCGTTCTATGGCGATGTGCTGGAACTGCCGGAACTGTCGCTGGACGAGTACGCGACGATCTACGACATGGGCGGCGGGGCGATCCTGCGGCTGACCTCGAATCGGGAATGGGAATCGCACGAGTATACCGTGCTCGGCTGGTCGATCCCCGATATCGACACGACGATGGCGCAATTGCGTGCGAAGGGGGTTGAGTTCCTCGTGTTCGATGAGGAGAATCAGGACGTCGGTGGGCTCTGGACGTCGGTGGACGGCGGGATGAAAGCCGCGTGGTTCCGCGATCCCGACGGCAACCTGCTCAGCCTGACGCAGACGGGCTGAGCGATTTTCTCCCCTCCGTCATTGCGAGCATAGCGAAGCAATCCAGGGCAGCATGAAACCGCCCTGGATTGCTTCGCTACGCTCGCAATGACGAGGATTGGGTTCAGCTACACTGCGCGCAGATGCCGCGCAGTTCCACGACCGGGCGAACGTCGGCGAAGCCCGCGCCCTTGGCGGCGGCGATGAGGGCGCCGGTCAGCTTGTCGTCGTCGATGTGGACGGCCTGGCCGCAGCTGTCGCAGATCAGGAAGATGCAGTCGTGCTGGCAACCCGGGTGGCTGTTGGCGACATAGGCATTGGCGCTCTCGACCCGGCGGGCGAGGTTGGTGCGCACGAACAGGTCGAGGATGCGGTAGACGCTGTTGGGCGCCACGCGCTTGCCGCGCAGGGCGGATACGCTCTCGGCAAGATCGTAGGCGGAGGCGGGGCGTTCCCGCTCGGCGAGGGCGCCGAAGACGTCGGCGCGCATCTCGGTCCACTGCTCGCCCGCTTCGACGAGGGCGTTGCGGGCGGCCGATACAAGGCTGTCGCCGGAATGTTCGTGGTGATGATGGTTGCCGGACATGGCGCCCATATGGGGCCTGTCGCGGACTTGTGCAATCAGTGCGGGCTTACGGTGTAAGCTTACTGGGCCTGGGCGGCCTGCGCAGGCGGCACGAGATCGTTCGAGAGCGGCGAGACGTGGCCGATACCCATCGCGCCGAGCACCAGCAGCGCGCCACCGGCGAAGCCGAAGGCGAAGTAGCGGTAGAAGTCGGCCTTGAAGATACCCATGACGTCTGCTTTCGAATTGTCTCTTAGAGGAACAGCGTGATGCCGATCCGGGAAATATGTGGTGCCCCTTTGGCCGCAAATGGGTTGCCGTCCAGTGAACGGAACCGTTTACAAGTGCATTTGTCGACGAACGGTTGATCGCACGCGATGAACGCCCGGAACGTTTGCCCTCAGCGTGAGTAAGCTGCGGCCACGGAGATCGCCACCAGCACCAGCACCGGCAATGCGGCGCAACCGAAGGGCAGGGCGGCGGCTCCCAGCGCACTCAGCGGAGAATTCAGGCGACCAAGCCGCAGCAGCACCGCTGCAAGAGTAAGTCCGGCGAGGAAGCCGACGACGACGAGGGGGCCGAGTCCGGTTACCGTCATCGTCGCTGCGTCTCCTGCCGGGTTACTGGGTTACCCTTAGTGCTTGAAATGGCGCATGTTCGTAAAGACCATTGCGAGACCGGCCTCGTCGGCAGCGGCTATGACCTCGTCGTCGCGGATCGAGCCGCCCGGCTGGATCACCGCCGTCGCACCCGCCTCGGCAGCAGCGAGCAGGCCGTCAGCGAAGGGGAAGAAGGCGTCGGATGCAACTGCTGAACCGACGGTGCGTGCCTGCGCCCAGCCGAACTTCTCGGCGGCTTCGGCGGCCTTCATAGCGGCGATGCGCGAGGAATCGCGGCGGTTCATCTGGCCCGCGCCGATCCCGGCGGTGACGCCGTCCTTGGCGTAGACGATCGCGTTCGACTTGACGTGGCGGGCCACGGTCCACGCGAACAGGCAGTCGGCCAGTTCCCGGTCGGTCGGCGCGCGCTTGGTGACGACCTTGAGATCGTCGAAGCCGATCGCGCCGTTGTCGCGGCCCTGTACCAGCAGGCCGCCGGTGATCTGGCGCACGGTCAGGCCAGCGCGGCGCGGATCGGGCAGGTCGCCGGTCAGCAGCAGGCGCAGGTTCTTCTTCTTTGCGAAGAAGGCGCGGGCTTCCTCGTCGGCGTCGGGGGCGACGACGACTTCGGTGAAGATCTGGCAGATCGCCTCGGCGGTCGCGCCGTCGAGCGTCTGGTTGACGGCGACGATGCCGCCGAAGGCCGAGACGTCGTCACAGGCCAGCGCGCCTTCCCAGGCACCCAGCAGCGTATCGCCCTGGGCCACGCCGCAGGGGTTGGCGTGCTTGACGATGACGACGGCGGGCTTCTGGCCCCGGAACTCTGCGGCGAGTTCGAGCGCGGCGTCGGCGTCGTTGTAGTTGTTGTAGGACAGTTCCTTGCCCTGCACCTGCTCGGCCTGCGCCAGACCCTTGGTGAAGGGGCCGACCGGCGTGTAGAGCGCGGCCTTCTGGTGCGGGTTCTCGCCGTAGCGCAGGGTGGTCGAGAGGCGGCCGTTGACGCTCAGCATCTCGGGGAATTCAAGGCCCTGGTCGGCGAAGGCGAACCACTGGCTGATCATCGAATCGTAGGCAGCGGTCTGCGCGTAGGCGCGCGCGGCCATCAGCTTGCGGAAGCCCAGCGTGGTGCAGCCATCGGTCGCTTCCAGCTCGACCATCAGGCCTTCGTAGTCCTTGGGGTCGGTGACGATGGTGACGAAGGCGTGATTCTTGGCCGCCGAGCGCACCATCGAGGGGCCGCCGATGTCGATGTTCTCGATGATCTCGTCGCGGCTCGCACCCTTGGCCACGGTCGCCTCGAAGGGGTAGAGGTTGACGACGACGAGGTCGATCGCGCCGATGGCGTGTTCGGCCATGGCGGCGGCGTGCTCGGGGTTGTCACGTACGGCGAGGAGCCCACCGTGGACCATCGGGTGCAGCGTCTTGACGCGGCCGTCCATCATCTCGGGGAAGCCGGTGATGTCGGAGATGTCCTTCACCGTCAGGCCCGCATCGCGCAGCGCCTTGGCAGTGCCGCCGGTCGAGACCAGTTCAACGCCCCGGTCGCTGAGCACCTTGCCCAGTTCGGCAAGGCCGGTCTTGTCGGACACGGACAACAAGGCGCGGCGGATCTGGACGGAATCGGTCATGAGGCGGGCTTCCCTGGCGAGTGGCTCTTTGCGCGCGCCCTTAGGACGGCAGGGCCACGGGGGCAAGGGCGAGGCCGCTTTCCGGGGCGCGGGTTGGGCGGGGCGGTGAAGGAGCGTTAACCGCTGCCGCCCGCCGTTTTCGGCTAAGCCGCTGGAGCAGCGCGTGGAAACCCGAATTCTGGCTGCAGAGGGGGGTGATTGAAATCAAAGTAGAAACAACAATCCTGATCATCATGGCGTGCCTGGCCTTCACGACGCTTGTTCTCAAGATCGTGGAGATGAGCCGCAACAAGTGATGACGGGCGGGGGATGGGCTGGCACCTGTCCCCCAAACGGCGAAAGGCGCGCCACTGGCATGGCGCGCCTTTCTTTGTTCGAAGGTGATTTTCATCAAACCAGAAACAACAATGCCAATATACACGGCCCATCGGGGGCTTCAAGGCGCGGTTACCATCAATTCATCTTCTTGATGATCCACCCGAAAGTCCCGCCGCCGCGCGAGACCATGCCCTGCACGACGATCTGCTGCGTCGCCTGCGGGCGGCCCTGACCATCGACCCACAGCGAATCCTCGACCGTCATCTCGCCCTCGTCGGTTGCGGAGCGGAACTGCCAGTAGCTGCCGTCGGGCAGCGAGAGCCCGGCGCCCTTGCCGTCGGCGGTGAGGTTGACGTCCACCTCCGGGCCGAGGTGGAAGCGCACCGCGAAGCCGACCTTGCCGCGCTTGCCCTTCTTGCCCGCCGGAAGCAGCAGGTCTTCGCCGCGCAGTTCGCTGCCGTCGTCGCGCAGCAGCAGGATGCGCTGGTGGGTCAGGCCATAGCGGGTGGCGTAGCCGTTGTGGCTGGCCTCCAGCCGGGTGGCGTTGGAGCCGGTTTCCTGCGGCAGGGTCTTGCGATCAACCGCCACTTCGGTGACGCCTGATCCGATCATGCCGTTGATCAACACGGCCGTGGAATTCGCATCATCGAGGGTCAGCGTCGAATGCGCCGCCGTCGCGCGCAGGCCTTGCTCAAGCCGCACCGGAACCAGCCCGCCACCACTCGCCGCGCCGCCGCAGTTGACGACGATGCGGTGCATCCCGTGCGAGAACTCGAAGGCGAGCGTCGAGGCGCAGCCAAAGCGGGCCTGCGCGGGCATCGGCGGCGGCGCGGTGTCGAACTGCAGGATCGACTTGTGCGCGGAGACACGCTGGTAGCCCCATTGGCGCACGTCGCGTAGGGGGCGGGTGCGCACGCCGCTGGCCTGGATCAGCGCCTCGACGTCCGCGCCGTCGACGGCCCAGCCGCCCTGCCAGGAACCGAGGCCGCCGTCGCCGTGCGTCAGCGCCAGCAGCGGCGGCACCAGCAGTTCGACCACGCGCTCAACGGCGGGCGGGGCGTCGCGGCGGGTGGCGTGATAGCAGCCGCGCAGCCGCACCAGCAGTGCGATCGCCTCCATCTGCGCGAGCGGGCTGCGCGACAGGACGCCGCCGTCGTCGCCCATCAGTTCGCCGAGCGCTTTGATCAGCCCGGCCTCGCCATAAAGGCGGCGGGGGCGGCCGTCGGGCAGCAGCAGTCCCGCGGCAACGATGCCAACCCAGCCCGCCACTTCGGCAAGACCGTCCTCGGCATTGGTGACGTGGCGATCGAGCCAGCGCGCGGTCGCGGCGATGTGTGCCAGCGTGCGGATGCGCAGCGCCTTCTCGCCCGAGAGGATCAGCGGGGCATGGGCCAGCCAGTTGGCAAGGCGCGCGCCGGTGTTGCCCACGCTCCACGCCGGGCCTTTGCCCGGCTTTGTGGGGGGCTTGGGGTTGGCCTGAAGCCAGGCCATGAGCACGCGCTCTGCCACCGGCGCAGCCTGTTCGCGCGCGGCGCAGGCTTCGAGGTCGGTGAGCCACGAGAAGGAGTGAACGACCTTCTCCAGCGGCGGAGTGACCCGCGCGGCACCGGCGAAGTCGACTTGCGCGATCGGCGTCTTGGCGCCGTGGACGAGGAAGTGCCCGGCCCGGATCGCGGTGCCTGCCGCGCGGCTGCCGGGCAGGGTGTTGTTGACGGTCGCCAGCAGGCGGGTGCGCGCCTTCTTGCCCATCGGCCCGGACAGCATCGCGCCGGGCACGCCCATGCGATAGGCCATGCGGATCAGCCGCTCGCCAACGCCCACGGACGGCGGCGAGAAATCGACCAGCGCCAGTGCGCGGCCGGGTTCGATGTGGGGCGTTTCGGCCGGAGCGGGCGCGCGGTTGTCAGCAATTCCGGTCACGACACCCTCCTCAGTCTCACGCGACAGGGGAAGCGCCCGGGCGTTGTCCGGGTTCCATGCCGCCGGGCTGAAGCGGGTGTCGGCGCCCATGCCTTATTCGAGGCCCTTGAGGGTCTTGATGTTCGCCGCGTACTGCGACGGCCCGCCCTTGAAGGTCGCGGAGCCCGCCACCAGCACGTCGGCACCGGCCGAGACGCACAGCGGCGCCGTCTTGGCATCGACGCCGCCGTCGACTTCGAGACGGATGTCGCGGCCGGACTTATCGATCATCTTGCGTACGGCCTCGATCTTGCGAAGCTGGCTGGAGATGAAGCTCTGGCCGCCGAAGCCGGGGTTGACGCTCATGATCAGGACGAGGTCGATGTCGTCGATCAGGTAGTCCAGCATCTTGGCCGGGGTCGCCGGGTTCAGCGAGATGCCCGCCTTCTTGCCGAGGTTGTGGATCGTCTGCACCGTGCGGTGGACGTGCGGCCCGGCCTCAGGGTGGACGGTGATGTAGTCCGCGCCCGCGTCCGCGAAGGCTTCGAGATAGGCGTCGACCGGAGAGATCATCAGATGGACGTCGAAGGGCTTGGCGCTATGCGGGCGCAGGGCCTTCACCACGGCCGGGCCGATGGTGATGTTGGGGACGAAGTGGCCGTCCATGACGTCGACGTGGATCCAGTCGCAGCCTGCCTCGTCGATGGCGCGCACTTCCTCTCCGAGCCGGGCGAAGTCGGCGGACAGGATCGAAGGGGAAATCAGCGGAATTGTCATGGCGGGAAACGAACGCTCCTTTTCCCAGCGATACGCCACTACATCTTGGGGCGACAAGCGTATGGGGGTGCGTTTTCCACACGCCATCTTGTAGCAAGGCAGGCGACACGGCGTTTGCGCCCGGCCGGGCCTTGCGGGCGGTGAAACAGAAAGTTCAGTGCGGGTTCACCGCTTTTCGGGCACTTGGGCGGCATTGGAGGGTTTCAGGCTGCCAGTTTGCCGCAAACCCAGTAGACGGGAAAGAGATGATCAGGATCAACGCCTTGCTTCGCCGTACCAGCACCGCCGCCGCGCCTGTCATCGCACTTGCCGCGGTGGCCGGTCTCGCCGCGCCGGTTCCGGCGCTGGCCCAATACCGCAATGAAATTCCCAACGAGATGCGCCGCTGCCAGTCCGACAAGGGGCCGGCGATGATGGTCACCGTGGACGGCATCAAGTCCTCCTCGGGCAACCTGCGCGTCCAGTCCTACCGGGCGACTTCGGCCGAATGGCTGGTCAAGGGCAAGTGGCTCTCGCGTATCGAGGTTCCGGCGCGGGCCGGCTCCATGACGTTTTGCGTGCCGCTGCCCGCTTCCGGCACTTACGGCGTTGCGGTGCGGCATGACGTCAACGGCAATGGTGAGACGGATATCCGCACGGATGGCGGGGCGATGTCGAACAACCCGGCGATCACCATCTTCAACCTCGGCAAGCCCAGCTACACCAAAGTCGGCGTGCCGGTGGGCGAGGGCGTGAAGTCGATCCGGATACAGATGAAGTATATGTGAGGGCGCCGCCCCCGGGGCTTCGACGGGCTCAGGTTGTCCAAGCCCCGGCGCGCCCACCCATTATCGCCCGCGCATCGACAAGGTCCGAGGGCTTGTCCACGTCCACCGCTGCAAGCCCGTCCCTCGCGGCGACGAGGCTGGCGGTGACGCCGATCTTGCGGCCCAGCCGACCAATCGCGTCGGCGAGCGTCAGGCGGCCGAGCGCGTAGCCGAGCAGCATCCCCACGCCCAACCGGGCCGCGATGCGCCAGGGGCGCTTGCGGTCGGCCTCGACCATCTTCCAGGTATCGATCGCCAGACCCGCGCGAGGGCTCGCCAGCAGAAACAGGTTGCAGCCCGACCAGTGGCCGTCGGCGAAGCGCAGATATGTCCGGCGGCTGCCGGGCATGGCGGCCTCGATCGTCTCGCGCCGGGCCAGGAGGATGGCGACGTCGCTGCCCGCCGGCGTGTCGGCGAGGAAATCTCGGACCCACTCGGGCTTCAGCAGCGCATGGTCGCTGGTGGTGACCAGCAATGGTGCGCCGAGCGTATCCAGCCCGATAGCGACGCTCGCGCTGGGACCCGTGCCTGTGGCGAGCACCTCGCAGCCGAGTTCCGCGGCGAGATCGCGCACGTGCGGATCGCTGGCGGAAACGGCGATCCGTGCGATCCCGGCCTCGCGCAGTGCGACGACGACGTGGGCGAGCATCGGCTTGCCCGCTATCTCGACCAGCGACTTGTGCGCGACGCCTTCGGCCTCGGCGACGGGGTCGGGCGCGCCGGGGCGCGATCCGGCGAGGATCAGGGCGTTCATGCGGTCTTCTCCCGTTTGCCGCGCCAGACCTGCCAGAGAACGCCGGGGGCGGCGAGGATCGGGTGACGCTCGCGCCAGGGGGTGATCTTCACGGGGACGCCGGTGTGGCGCTCGATCTTCCAGGCGGCGTAGCGGGCCGCGCCTTCGAACGTCGTCGATGCCTTGAGCAGGCGCAGGACATTGTAGGGCTTGCCCAGCCGCCGCCGCCGTGCCCACCAAGAGAGGATGCGCGTCCGTTCGTTCGCGGGGAGGGTGGGGTGCAGGCGGTCGCCGTCCTGCGTGAAGGCGATCCCGGCACCGTCCAGCGCGAGCGGCAGCAGTCCGTCGAAATGCGCGCGGTTGGCGGCGAGGATCGAATCCTCGCGGCCCGCCTTCTCGACACGGAATTCTGCGGCGTAAGTCGCGCGGAACAGGGCGCGCCAGTAGTCCTCGGGCGCTCCCGCGTCAGGCCCCAGCGCTACGGCGAGGCGCGCCGCCGTGCGGGCGGCGCCTGCGACGGCCTGCGCGATCGCGGCTCCGGCGGCCGCGTCGCGCTGCCAGGCGAGAGCGCTCGGCTGCACGAAGCGTGCCCAGATGGTGGTATCGACGCGCTCTCCGGCGGCGGCAGCGCGGAAGGTCTCCAGCGCCATCGTCGCGACCTTGGCGCGTAACGGAACACCGTCGTGCGTCCATTCGTGATAGCTCACGCGCGGCCAGATCCGCTCGACCTGAGCGCCCGGCAGCAGGACGTAGAAGTCCAGCACGCCCTCCAGCGATCCGGTGCGCAGGTTCGATCCGTAGAACAGCACGCCCAGCGCATCCGCCGCCTGGGCCAGTTTCCCGGCAAAAGCGCGCACTTCGGGCACGACCTCGCGCGTCAGGGCAGAGGCGATGCGGTCATCGAGAGGGGAATGCGCGATCATTGCCGCGTCAATCGGACAGGCCAGCCGCAATTACAAGGTGCCAGTTGGAACCCGGCCGTCAGGCGTCAGGGGACGACGAAGTTGATCTGCGGCCCTTCCTCGAGCACGTAGCGACCGGCCGGGAAAGCCTCACCGTCGAGGATGAAGGTGCCGCCAATGTCCATGTCGACTTCGCTGGCGCTCACGCGGTGCGCGCCCTTGCGGGCGAACAGCTTGAGGTTCAGGCCGAACATCATCGCGGGCAGCAGCGCCACCAGCCAACGGATCGGCCAGTCCATCACTGCCAGCTTGAGTCCCGGCGCCGGATTGCGCCCGAAAGGCTTTGCGCCGAGCGGGAAGCGCTCGAAGGTGGTGGCGATCGTCAGGTAGCGCTCGTCGGCACTGCCCTTGCCCATGTAAGGCAGGTGCTCGCCGGTGCGGCGATCGACGATGCGGGTCGGAGTGCAGGCGCGCCAGGCGTTGCGGGCGCCGCCGAACAGGGTCTGCAGCACGCCCCACAGAATGGTGAGGCCGACCGCGAAGCTGTTGAACAGGCCGCGGCGGTGCGCTTCCTGCCCGGCCTCGGTCGCGAGCGAAAAAGCGCCGGTGCCCAGGATGAAACCCTGCACGCAGCGCGCGGAGCCGTCAGCGGGCGAAATCCGCAGCGGGCTGCGCGAGATCGTGCGGCCACGATGGGCGGAAGCCAGTGCTTCGGCCAGCGACCACTTGCCCGGCAGGCCAAGATCGACCGCCAGCGCGTTGGTCTTGCCTTTGGGCAGCACGATGAAGGTGGGCCAGTCGTTTCCGAAGATGTCCGCGCCGGCCGAGAGCACGTCACGCACGGTGCCGTCGCCGCCGTCGACCACGAGGTAATCGATCCCGCGCCGTGCGAACTCCGCCAGCGTATAGTGCAGTTCCTCGCGCGTGGAGGGGGTCTGCGTCAGGATATTGGAGCAATCGGCCATCTCGGGCTTGATGCCCTTGTTGCGATGGCTACGGGGATTGCGGACGATGCCGACCAGCGGAACCGCACGGCCACGGCGGACGGGGCGCACCGTGCGCGCGCCATCGCGGCGACCAAGCTCGCCGAAGATCGGCAGCGTCTCGAAGGTGTGAATGCTTCCGTGCACGGCGCACCATGTAGTGTCACCGGCCCGGAAAATCACCCAGAAATATGCTCTGACACATTTGAGTTACAGTTTAATGGCGCTTGTTACCGTATCGACACGCTTGTGGCCGAACCGGGGCAGCCGCGATTGTCACCCGGTGCGCAAGGCACTACGTGGCGGTCCATGGTCCAGAATACGCAAGTGCTGCCGGTGGTCACGATCGGCGAAAATCCCGTCAAGCTATGGGGTCTGAGCCCGTCCGTGCGGGTCGGCCGGATCGCCCGCGCCGCCGGTCTCGAACCGGTCGATGCGGTGCCCGAAGGTGCGGCTGTCCTCTCCAACGCGGCTTTCGCGTGGGATCCGGCGTGGTTCGGAAACATCACCGGGCGGCCGGGCATGGTGCTGACTCTGGGCGGTGTTCCGGCGCTTGCCCATGCTGCAAATGCACATCAGACGGCGCGAGTCGCCGAGGCGATGGCGGCAGGCGTTTCGTTGGCTGATTCGACCGGGTTCGACGTCGTCGCCTACGAAGACGGCCCGACCATTGAGAACAAGCAGCTTCGCAAGCGCGAGACGCCGTTCCTCATGGCCCTGACGTCCGCGACGTTGCGCCAGATCGAGCGGGCCAGTTATTTCGGCGCCTACAAGGGCGTGACCGACGTGCTGACCAAGTACCTGTGGCCGGAGTGGGCGCTGGTGCTCACCCGCATCTGCGCGAAGCTGGGCGTGACGCCGAACATGGTCACCACGGTGGGCGCGGTGTTCTGCGTGGTCGCGACGGTGCTCTTCGCTTACGGGCATTACTGGCTGGGCATGGCGCTGGGCCTCGTGTTCATGGTGCTCGACACCGTGGACGGCAAGCTGGCGCGCTGCACGATCACCTCCTCGGCGTGGGGCAATGTGTTCGACCACGGCATGGACCTCGTCCATCCGCCGTTCTGGTGGTGGTTCTGGGCAACCGGTCTCGGCGCCTGGGGCCTTGCCTATGATCCCACGACTTTCTGGTGGGTGCAGGGCGCGATCCAGGGCGGCTACTTGGTGCAGCGGCTGATCGAGGGCGCCTTCATGCGCCAGAACGGGCTGATGCACATCCACGTGTGGCGGCCGTTCGACAGCAAGTTCCGCCTGATCACGGCGCGCCGCAATCCGAACATGGTGATCCTCTTCGTGGCGATGGTGTTCTCGCGGCCCGACCTCGGCCTGATCGCGGTGGCCTGGTGGACGGCCCTGTCGTGCCTGATCCACGCCGTGCGGCTGGTTCAGGCATGGATCGTGCGGGCGCGCGGTGGCACGATCACCTCCTGGCTGGCGGAAGGCTGAAGATCATGAACGCGACGCCTGTGAACGCTACAATCGAGAAGTTCGGCTGGCCCGCGACGCTGGTGGCGGAGTTCGACCACTGGGTCGTGCTGGCCCGCCCGGCGCAGCCGACCCTCGGCTCGCTGGTGCTGGCGGCGAAGAGCGATGTCACCGCCTTCGGCGACCTTCCGGCCGAGGCGCATGCCGAACTGAAGCGCGCGACCGGCGCCGTCGAGGCGGGGCTGGGTAAGGCGGTCGGCTATGCCAAGCTCAACTACCTGATGCTGATGATGGTGGACCCGCATGTCCACTTCCACGTCATCCCCCGCTACGAAGGCGCGCGCGAGTGGCAGGGGCGTGAGTTCGTCGACTGCGGCTGGCCCAAGGTGCCGGACCTCGGCCATGCGGTGGCGCTGGAAGGCGCGGACCTCGATGCGCTGGTGACGTGGTTGAAGGGGTTTTTCGAGGGCTGATGCCCACCCCGTCCGGCTAGATCGCTTCGCTCTCAAGCCTTCCGGCCCTCCCGCACGCGGGAGGGCGAAACGATGGGCTCTCATCCCCTCCCGCGTGCGGGAGGGGGCAGGGGTGGGCTTCCCCCTTACCTCACCACGTATCGGTCAGCTTCGTCGCGATCTCGATGTCGTTGAGGAAGTCCACCTCGGCCCAGTCCAGCCCCTCGATCGAAACCGTGCCGACCTTGCCGGTGGGCGCGATCGAATCGATGACCTTGAGATACCAGTGCTGGACGCCCTCGGGCGTGCGCATCGCCTGGCGCACGGTCTCGCGGAACAAGTCCGCGCCTTCGCCCCGGAATGCGAGGAAGCCGATCGATTCGGAATTGGACTGCGCCGCCGTCAGCGTCTTGCCGATGTGGATCAGGCGGCCTTCGGGGCTGCGTTCCACCTTCATGTCGTCGCTGTCGTAGCCGTCCGCCTTGACGTCCACCGTCACGGTGATCGGCCAGGGCTTGCCGTCGGGACCGGCCGCGCCCTGCTGGACCGTGCGCACGATCTCTTCCGACACCAGCGTGTCGCCGTTGAGGATCATAAAGTCACCGCGCATCGCCTCGCGCGCGATCCAGCATGAACCGAGGTTATCGGCCACCTTGAAGAAGGGATTGAATCGCACCGTGATTTCCACGCGCGGGTCGCGGATGGAATTGAGGTGATCCTCCAGCATGTCGGTCATGAAGCCGGTGACCACATCGATCCGCTTGACCCCGCCGCGCGCCAGCATCTCGATCTGCCACTCGATCAGCGAGCGGCCGGAGAAGTCGATCAGGCACTTGGGACGCTCGGCCGTGAGAGGGAGCAGGCGCGAGCCCTGGCCGGCGCTGAGGAGGATTGCGTGTTCGATCATGTGTCATTCAGTCTGCTTGGGGGAAGGGGCCATCTAGCGACTGCACTGCGAAAGGGAAAGCTCTGGCGGGGCGACCCGAGCCGGCCATACGTACAAGAAGAGCGAGCCCACCCTTGCAACTGACAGCCCCCTCGTCCAAATGCGAGCCAATGTCCGCCAAACGCTACCGCCAGGAGAGTGCATCTCCGCTAGGGCGGATACTCCAGAACACCGCCTGGCTGCTCGGCGGCAAGGGCTTCGGCGCGATTTGCGGGCTGGCGTACCTCGCCATCCAGACGCGCACCCTCGGCCTCAAGGATTTCGGCCACTTCTCGCTGATCTTCGGCACCGCGCAGGCGCTGACCTCGCTCGCAGGCTTCCAGACCTGGCGAGTCGTCGTGCGCTACGGGTCGGAGCACGTCCACGCGAAGGACTGGGAGAAGTTCGGCCGCCTCGGCATGCTGTGCGGGGTGATCGATGCGGTCGGTGCGATTCTCGGCTGCGGGCTGGCGGCGATCCTGATCTTCGGCTTTGCGCATCTGCTCGAACTCAACCCCAGCTTCATCCATATCGCGTTCTGGTATTGCGTGGGCTCGCTCTGGGCGCTGGTTTCGGCCCCGACCGGGATCGTGCGCGCGCTCAACCGGTTCGACATGGCCGTCTATGTGGAGGCGATCGTGCCGAGCGGGCGCCTCGTCGCCGCGCTGATCATCTGGTTCACCGGGCCGACCGTTGGCCGGTTCCTGGCGGCCTGGGCCGCAATCGATATTCTCGAGGCCATCCTCTACTGGACCATGGCCCGCCGCCTCAGCCCGCAGGCGGTGCGGATTTCCTACCTCTTCCAGCTGCGCCGCGCGATCCGGGAGAACCCGGGCGTCACCCAGTTCTTCTTCGTTACCTACATGGGCTCGGCCATCGATGCGGCCATGAAGAACGGCCCGCTGCTGGTCGTCGGCGGCTGGGTCGGCACCAAGGCGGCGGGCCTCTATCGCCTCGCCTCGCAGCTGTCGCAGGCGCTGAGCAAGCTCTCCACGCTGCTGACCCGCTCGGTCTATGCCGAAGTGGCCCGCGTCCGCGTCGCCTCCAAGGCCGAGGAATTCCGCAAGCTGGCGCTCCAGACCAGCCTGATCGCGGGCGGTGCGGGCCTTGCCGTGGTGGCGGTCGCGTATTTCCTCGGCGAACAGCTGCTGGCGATGATCGGCGGCGATGCCTTCGAAAGCGGCGCCTCGATCCTCATCCCGCTGGCCGTGGCCGCCAGCTTCGACCTTGCCAGCGTGGCGTTCGAGCCGGTGCTGCACTCGACCGGCAAGGCGCGCCAGTCGCTCGTCGCGCGCCTGATCGCGCTGGCGGCGCTGGGCGTGGGCCTGTGGCAGTTCATCCCCATCGGCCCGAGCGGCGCGGCCTGGGCCGTGGCGCTGGCGGGGGCGACCTCCTACGTCGCCATGGGCGTGATGGCGTGGCATACGCTGCGTCAGGTCGATGCGGGCAAGATCATGGTGGGCCTGCCCGATGACGTCGAGGTCGGGCCGGAGGAGTAACCCCGGCTCGACAGCGAAGCGTCCGCGCGTATCATGCGCGGTATGACTCTCGTTGCCGAAGCCGCCGCCCTTTCCGACAGCATCGTCGCCTTGCGCCGTGCGATCCACGCCGAGCCCGAAATCGGCCTCCACACCCCGAAGACGCGCGACAAGATCCGCGAGGCGCTGGCGCACCTGCCCCTCGAATGGGCGGAAGGGCCGTCCACCACCGGCCTCGTCGCGACGCTCAGGGGCGGCGCGGGAAAGGGCCGCTCGGTGCTGCTGCGCGGCGACATGGACGCGCTGCCGATGCCCGAGGAAACCGGGCTGGACTTCGCCTCCATCATACCCGGCGTCATGCACGCCTGCGGCCACGACACCCACGTCGCCATGCTTGCCGGGGCCGCGCAGTTGCTCTGCGCGCAGGCCGACCGGCTGGCGGGCGAGGTCCGCTTCATGTTCCAGCCCGGCGAGGAAGGTTACCACGGCGCGCGCTTCATGCTGGAGGACGGCCTGCTCGGCGGTGAGGGCTTCGACCGGCCGCTGCCTGACGCGGCCTTTGCGCTCCACGTCATGCCCAATGCGCCCCACGGCCTGATCGGCGGGCGCGCGGGCGCTCTGCTGGCGGCGGCGGACCAGCTCAGGATCACCGTGACCGGGCGCGGCGGCCATGCCTCGATGCCGCACGATACGATGGACCCGGTGCCGATCGCCTGCGAGATCGTCGGCGCCATCCAGACCATGGTGGCGCGCCGGTTTAGCGTGTTCGATCCCGTCGTCGTCACGATCTCGAAGATCGAAGCGGGCACCGCGCACAACGTCATCCCCGACACCGCGACCATGACCGGCACCATGCGCACGCTTTCCGCCGCCAACCGCGCGCGGCTGAAGGACGAACTGCCGCTGCTCGCCGCCGGGATCGCGGGCGCGCACGGGCTCAAGGCCGAGGTCGAGGTGATCGAGGGCTTCCCGGTGACCCTGTGCGACCATGGCGCCGTCGATTTCGGCGAGGCCGTCGCCCGCGACCTGCTGGGCGAGGCGGCGTTCCTGCGCCTCGCCGACCCGATCATGGGAGCGGAGGACTTCGCCTACGTGCTGGAGAAAGTGCCCGGCGCGATGTTCTTCCTCGGCGTCAGCCACGAGGGCGCGGATTGGCGCCAGTGCTGCGGCATCCATTCGACGCGCATGATGGTCGACGAAAGCGTGATGCCGCGCGGCGCGGCCTTCCTCGCCGAGCTGGCGACGCGGTTCCTGGCGGATGGGTGGGGAGGGTAAGCAACCTCCCCCTCGTTCGTCATTGCGAGCGTAGCGAAGCAATCCAAGGCGGCGCTGAATTGCCCTGGATTGCTTCGCTACGCTCGCAATGACGAACGAGGGGAGTGGGACTAATGACGAGGGGAGTGGGCCAGGGCCGACCCCAGCGCCCTCACGCCTTCACGTCCGCCCATTCCGGATGCCGCTTGAACGCCACCGCGACGTAGCTGCATGCCGGCTCGATCTTGAAGTGGTTCTCGCGTGCATCGGCGACCATCGCCTCGACCAGCCGCATCGCGACGCCGCGCCCGCCGATCGCCTCGGGGACCAGTGTGTGGTCGGCAGAGCGCACCAGGCCGCGTTCGGTCCATGTCAGGCGGCCGATATGCTCGCTGTCCGCGACGTGGGCGTGGTACTCTCCGGCCGAGCCGAACTCGTGCTTGGTAATGGTGACGCCGACCATGGGGCGGTTCTCCTCGTTGCGCGCTTGACGGGGCGTGCGCGCGCTCACAGGGCATATGGCCATGCAGTTCACGTCCGACAATGCCGCCGCCGTCCATCCCGCCGTCTGGAAGGCGATGATGGCCGCCGATGCGCCCGACGCGCCCTATGACAACGACGCGCTGAGCCAGCGCCTCGACGCCACGTTCTCGGCGCTGTTCGGGCGCGAGTGCGCGGTGCTGTGGGTGGCGAGCGGGACCGCCGCCAACTGCCTTGCCCTCGCCGCCATGACGTCGCCGCACGGCGCCGTCGTCTGCCACCGCGAGGCGCATATCGAGATGGACGAGGCGGGCGCGCCGGGCTTCTTCCTTCACGGCGCCAAGCTGCTGCTGGCGGACGGGGCCAGCGCCAAGGTCACGCCTGAAACCCTCGCCGCCGTGATCGATCCGATCCGCGACGACGTCCATCAGGTCCAGCCCCATGCGATCTCGATCACGCAGGCGAGCGAGTACGGCTGCGTCTACCGTCCCGAGGAAGTCGCCGCGATCGCCGCTTTCGCGCAGGCGCGCGGCCTTGGCCTGCACATGGACGGCGCGCGTTTCGCCAATGCGACGGCGTATCTGGGCTGCTCTCCCGCCGAGGCCGCAGGCGCGGTCGATGCGCTGAGCTTCGGCTTCGTCAAGAACGGCGGCATGGGCGCGGAGGCCATCGTCTTCTTCGACGTCGAGGCCGCGCGCACGATCCGCTACCGCCGCAAGCGCGCCGGGCACCTGCAGTCCAAGGGCCGCTTCATGGCCGCGCAGATCCTCGCGATGCTGGAGGGCGACTTGTGGCTGGGCAACGCGCGCGCCGCCAATGCCGCCGCCGCCGAAATCGCCGCTGCCGCGCCGGGCCGCCTGCTCCATCCGGTAGAGGCCAACGAGATCTTCCTCACCTGCACCGCCGCCGAGCGCGAGGCGCTGCGTGCGCAAGGCTTCGCCTTCTACGACTGGGGCGCCGATGCCGCGCGGCTGGTGACGTCGTGGGATGCGAAGGACGCGCATGTCTCCGCCCTCGCCAGGGCATTGGCCGGGCTGTGACCGAGGCGCAGGAGCCCGCTTCCCGAGGCAAGGTGATCTTCGCCTTCCTCGTCGTCACGGCGATCTGGGGCTCGACCTGGCTGGTGATCAAGGATCAGGTCGGATCGGTGCCGCCGACATGGTCGATCACGTACCGCTTCGCGCTGGCGGGCGCGGGAATGCTGGCGCTCGCGCTGCTGCGGCGCGACAGTCTGCGCCTTTCGCGGCAGGGGATGGGGCTGGCGCTGCTGGTCGGGCTGAGCCAGTTCGTGTGCAACTTCCAGTTCGTCTACCAAGCTGAGATCCACCTGACCTCGGGGCTGGTCGCCGTCTGCTATGCGCTGCTGATGCTGCCCAATGCGGTGCTGGCGCGGATATTCCTCGGCCAGAAGGTGACGCCGGGCTTCGTCGCGGGCTCGCTGGTGGCGATCGCGGGCATCGCGCTTCTGATGGTCCACGAATACCGCAGCGCCCCGCCCGAGGGCCGCGTCGCGCTCGGCGTGCTGATGACTTGCGCGGGCATCCTCAGCGCCTCCACCGCCAACATCCTGCAGGGCACGAGCGTCGGCCGCGCGCAGCCGATGGTGCCGATGCTGGCATGGGCGATGCTGCTGGGCGCCGCGATCGACGCCTGCTGGAGCCTCGCCACCGTCGGCGCGCCGGTGATGGAGACGCGCTGGGAATACCTCGCCGGGATCGCCTACCTGGCGATCGCCGGATCGGTGGTGACTTTCCCGCTCTACTTCATGCTGATCCGCGAACTCGGCCCCGGGCGCGCGGCCTACAACGGCGTTGCGGTGCCGGTGGTGGCGATGGGACTCTCGACCCTGTTCGAAGGCTATCGCTGGACCGGCCTTGCGGTCGGCGGCGCGGTGCTGGCGCTGGCGGGGCTAGTGATCGCGCTGGCGGCGCGCAAGCGCGGCTAGGCCCTCGACATAAGTGGGGTAGCGCGGCCGCCAGCCGAGCACGCGCTTTGCCCTACCGTTCGCGACGCGCCGGTTCTCCGCGTAGAACGCCCGCGCCATGGGCGACAGCTCAGCCTCCTCCAGCGATTGCAGCGGCGGCAGCGGCGTCCCGGTAAGGCGGCAGGCTTCCTCCACCAGCAGGTTCTGCGCGCAGGGCAGGTCGTCGGCGAGGTTGTAGGCGCCCGGTTGAGCGCCGATCCCGGCCAGCACCCCGCTCGCGATGTCCTTGACATGGACGCGGCTGAACACCTGATCGGGCATGTCGATCCGATGCGCGCGGCCCAGCGCCAGCCGTTCCAGTATCGAGCGGCCGGGGCCGTAGATCCCCGGAAGGCGATAGACCCGCGCGCCCAGCGCCAGCCATGCCGCATCGGCTTCGGCCCGCGCCGTGCGGCGGCCGGTGCCGACAGGCGCGCTCTCGTCCACCCACGCGCCGCCGGTGTCGCCGTAGACGCCGGTGGAGGACAAGTACGACAGCGCCTTTCCCCTTAGCGCATCGCCATAGCGCTCGAGCACGAAGTCCAGCGGCTCGCCCCGCCCCTCACGTCCCGGCGGGACCGAGGAGAGCACGTGATCAGCATCCGCCAGAGCAAGGCGCACACTGCCCTCGTCGTCGAAGGCAAGGGTGCCCTCGCTGCCGGTCGAGACCACTTCCCAGCCCTGCACTTCGAACAGCGAGGCGATGAAACCGGCCGTATAGCCGAGACCGAAGATGAACAGGCGGCGCATGGTCCATAGCTAGCGAAGGTGGAGCGCGATGCCCACCCCGCTGCGACTAACTCAGCCTGCAGCTTCGCAAGTCTCGCTCCCCTCCCGCTTGCGGGAGGGGTTGGGGGTGGGCGGATCGCCAATGACGAATCCCCCGCTGGCAATCGGCCGCCGAGCCTCTAAGTAACAGGCATGGACATCGCCAGCAGACCCTCCGAGCCCGCCGAGAACACTCAAGTGGCGGATGCCGCGCCGCCGCTCGCCGCGCCTCCGGTGATCCGGCGCGAGGATTACCTGCCGCCCGCATGGCTGGTGCCTAAGGTCGCGCTGGATTTCCGCCTCGGCCTCGACGCCACTAAGGTCGTCGCCAAGCTCTCGGTCGCGCGCAATCCCGCAGGAAACGGCGCTTCGACGTTGCGCCTCAATGGCGACCAGATCGCCCCGCTGGCGGTCCGGGTGGACGGGCTCGACGTCAACGACTGGCGCCTCGACGGCTCCGACCTCCTCGTCGAACTGAACGGCGAGGCGCATGAGGTCGAGGTCGAAACCGCGCTCAATCCCGCCGCGAACAGCCAGCTCATGGGCCTCTATGCCTCGAACGGGATGCTCTGCACCCAGTGCGAGGCGGAGGGCTTCCGCCGCATCACCTTCTTCCCCGACCGGCCCGACGTGCTCTCCACCTACTCGGTGCGGATGAGCGGCGAGAAGGCGCAGTTCCCCATCCTCCTCGCCAACGGCAACTGCACCGCCAGCGGCGAGGGCGAGGACGGCACGCATTGGGCCGAATGGCACGATCCCTGGCCCAAGCCGAGCTACCTCTTCGCACTGGTAGCAGGAGACCTCGTCGCCAATCACGCGGAATTCACCACCATGGGCGGCCGCAAAGTCGACCTCAATATCTGGGTCCGCCCGGGTGACGAGGACCGCACCCAGCATGCAATGGATTCCCTCGTCAATTCCATGAAGTGGGACGAGGAAGCGTTCGGGCGTGAGTACGATCTGGACTTGTTCAACATCGTCGCCGTGTCCGATTTCAACATGGGCGCGATGGAGAACAAGGGCCTCAACGTCTTCAACACGCGCTATGTTCTGGCCGACCCCGAGACCGCGACGGACGGCGATTACGATGCCGTCGAAGGCGTGATCGGGCACGAATACTTCCACAACTGGTCGGGCAACCGCGTGACCTGCCGCGACTGGTTCCAGCTGAGCCTCAAGGAAGGCTTCACCGTGCTGCGCGACCAGCTGTTCAGCGCCGACATGGGCAGTGAGGCGGTCAAGCGGATCGAGGACGTGCGCGTCCTGCGCATCGCCCAGTTCCCCGAGGATTCCGGCCCGCTGGCGCACCCGATCCGGCCCGATTCCTTCCAGGAAATCAGCAACTTCTACACCGCGACGATCTACAACAAGGGCGCCGAGGTGATCCGCATGATGCGCACCATGGCGGGCCTCGAACGGTTCCGCCAGGGCACCGACCTCTACTTCGAGCGCCACGATGGCGAGGCCGCGACCTGCGAGGATTTCGTCAAGGCGATCGAGGATGGCGCCAGGCTCGATCTCACGCAGTTCCGCCTGTGGTACTCGCAGGCCGGCACGCCGCAGGTTGCTGCTGAGATGGCACACAACGGCACCCAAACGGTACTCAAGCTCACCCAGACCGTCCCCGCCACCCCCGGACAGCCCGAAAAGCAGGCCATGCCGATCCCCTTGCGCGTCGCCCTGTTCGACCGCGACACCGGCGCGCATTCGGGCGAGCAGTTGATCGTCCTCGACAAGGACAGCCAGACCTTCACCTTCGACGGTTTCACGCAGCCGCCGGTGCTGTCGATCAATCGCGGCTTCTCCGCGCCGGTGGCGATCGAGTTCGAACGCGACAGCGCGGACCTCGTGTTCCTCGCCGCGCATGACGATGATCCCTTCGCCCGCTACGAGGCGATGCAGGGCCTCGTAGTCCAGCATCTCGTCGCCGCGGTCTCGGGCAAGCTCGACGATGCGGCGCGGGCCGAGGGCCGGGCGGCGATCGGCGAGGCTTACGGTTCGGTGATCGCCGACCCCGCGCTCGACGACCTGATGCGCGGCGAGCTGATGATCCTGCCCGCCGAGACCTACCTTGCCGAGCAGCTCCCCGTCTCCGACCCCGGCGCGATCCATGCCGAGCGCGAGGCGCTGAAGGCATGGCTGGGCCGCGAACTCACCGGTCCGCTTAAGGCGCTCCACGACCGCGCCGTCGCCGTGCCCTATTCGCGCGAGGCGGCCGCGCGCGGTGCCCGCAAGATCAAGACGCAGGCGCTGGTGCTGATCGCCTGCGGCGACCCGGCCGAGGGCGCTAGCCGTGCCTTCGCGCAGTACCAGGCGGCCGACAACATGACCGACCGTCAGGGCGCGCTCATGGTCCTCGCCAGCCTCGACGCGCCCGAGCGCGAGACGGCGCTGACCGACTTCCACGATCGCTACGAAGGCAATGCCCTCGTCATCGACAAGTGGTTCTCGCTCCAGGCGGGCGCGCTGAACCCGAAAGTGCTGGAGCACATCGCGGCGCTGGCGCAGCACGCAGACTTTACCATGACCAACCCCAACCGCGTGCGGGCGCTCTACATGGCGGCGGCAGCGAACCCCAAGGCGTTCCACGACGCCAGCGGCGAGGGCTACCGCATGATCGGCGACCTGATCCGCCGCCTCGACCCGATCAACGCGCAGACGGCGGCGCGCTTCGTGCCCTCGCTCGGCCGCTGGCGCCGGATCGAGCCGGTCCGCGCGGCGATGATGCGCGCCGAACTGGAGCGCATCGCGGCACTGCCCGACCTTTCGCGCGACGTGCGCGAGCAGGTGTCGAAGTCCCTTGGCTGAGCCGGTCGAAGTCAACCGCGCCGCCCTGCTCGAAGGTATCTCCCACGGCTTCCTCGGCCGCCGGGGCGGGGTGAGCGAGGGCGAGGTGGCGGGCCTCAACGTCGGGCGCGGTTCGGGCGACGACCTTGACCTCGTCGAGCGCAACCGTGCGCTGGCGGCCGAAGCGGTGCTGCCCGGCGCGCGGCTGGTCACGGTCTATCAGGTCCACTCGGCCGACTGCGCGGTGCTGGGCGGGGAACCATGGTCCGAGGAAGACCGCCCCAAGGCCGACGCCATCGTCACCGACCGGCCCGGCGCGGTGCTGGGCATCCTCACCGCCGACTGCGCGCCGGTGCTCTTCGCCGACCGCGAGGCAGGCGTGATCGGCGCGGCCCATGCCGGCTGGCGCGGGGCGCTGGGCGGCGTCACCGATTCCACCATCGCCGCGATGGAGGCCCTCGGCGCCCGGCGGGAAAGCATCGTCGCGGCGGTAGGTCCATGCATCGCGCAGGATTCCTACGAGGTGGACGCGGCGTTCCGCGAGCGCTTCCTCGCCGACGACCTGCCCAATGCGCGGTTCTTCCAGGAAGAGCGGCCGGATCATTTCCAGTTCGACCTCGAAGGCTACGTGCTGTGCCGGTTACGCCTCGCCGGGATCGCGCATCCCGAGGGGCTGCGGCTGGATACCTATGCCGAGCCCGAGCGGTTCTACTCCTTCCGCCGCGCCACCCATCGCGGGGAACTGAGCTACGGGCGGCAGATTTCGCTGATCGGGTTGGGCTGAGGGCGTACCTCCGTCATTGCGAGCGCAGCGAAGCAATCCAGGGCGGCGTCATACTGCCCTGGGTTGCTTCGCTACGCTCGCAATGACGAACTTGGTGGTCGGCAACTTACGCCCCTTAGCGGACTTCGCGTGAAGGTGGTGGACCGGCCTTTTCCCATTCCGCTGCGGTGTACTCAACGCACGGTATCAAGGTGCTACACCTATATCGCTCGCCAACCGCGCGACGAATAACGGCAACACGATCTCGATCAGATGCAAGGTCAACCACGAAGGCAATTCCCGGCCGAGGATCAAGTTGCGCATTGTCTTCAAGGTAATCGAACACAGTTTCGTCGCTGGTTAACTTACCATTCCAAAAGAGCTGATTGTCACGAATCTCCAAGAGATTCACGGTGGCCAGCTCGCCAAATTCGCACCCCTGCCGTTGCCAACCTGATGGTGATGGGTGGCAGTTAGGCCGACCCCCATTTTGCGTTAGCGATCTTTCACCACTATCCGCGCTCGAATTGCTTGTCAGATGAGCGACGGCCATGATGAAAGTAACGAATGTCATGCGGCGGAATGCTATCATGTGAATGGCAGCAATCCACCCAAATTCGCCGTCACCCTGAACTTGTTTCAGGGTCCAACAGGCCGATCGCCCAGTTCATGAGCGACTAAATCGACGGGGCGGTTTTGACCTTCCAGCGATGGCACCAACTGCGCGATGGATCCTGAAACAAGTTCAGGATGACGAAGGGCAGGGGCGCAACATCGGCGTCTCACTGATAGGCCCCCAACCCGCTCAGGCTGAGCTTGTCGAAGCCCCCCGAGGCCGAGCGCTGCGGCCTGCCATGCTTCGGCAGCCCGAACGCGCCATCGCCACCGTCCCACCCCGAAATCACCGGTATCGCCAAGCCGATCGGCCTAACTTCCGTCCGTTACAGTAGCTTGCCTTGACCAAAATCAAGGTTGGCACAGGCGACGTTCATGTATAACAGAAGCCCCAAAGTCGGGAGATTCATGGGTTTTGCCCATGGTTCGTGAGCCGACACGGGGGATACCAGGATACCATTCGGTCTGATAGACCTTCTGCCGCACCTCCGGCAGAGAGGGTTGTCGAAAGCAAGGCAAGGGCAAACATGGCAGAAACAGAGGGCGTAAGGCGGCGCGATTTCATCAACATCGCCGCAGTCAGCGCTGCAGGCGTTGCAGGAATCGGGATCGTCGTCCCGCTCGTGAGCCAGATGTCGGCATCGGCCGACGTTCTCGCGGCATCTTCCACCGAAATCGATATCTCGGCGATCCAGCCCGGACAGGCGATCAAGGCGGTGTTCCGCAAGCAGCCCGTCTTCGTGCGCAACCTGACCCCGCATGAGATCGAGGCCGCCAACAAGGTCGATGTCGCCTCGCTGCGCGATCCCCAGACGCTGGAGGAGCGCACCAAGGAGGGCAAGGAGAACTGGCTCATCACCATGGGCGTGTGCACCCACCTCGGCTGCGTGCCGCTGGGCGCCGGCGAAGGTGAAGTGAAGGGCGAGTTCGGCGGCTACTTCTGCCCCTGCCACGGTTCCGCCTACGATACCGCGGCGCGCATCCGCAAAGGCCCCGCGCCCAAGAACCTCGAGGTGCCGAAGTACGAGTTCTCGTCCGACACCGTCGTCAAAATCGGCTGAGCCCAAGAGAGAGGATCAAGAACATGAGCTTTCCCTGGGCAAAGCACTACACCCCCGCGCATCCCTTCATGAAGTGGATGGACGACAGGCTGCCGATCCCGCGCCTCGTCTACAATGCCGTGGGTGGTGGCTACGAGGTTCCGCGCAACCTCAACTATTTCTGGAACTTCGGTTTCCTTGCGGGGCTCTGCCTCGTGCTGCAGATCGTCACCGGCATCGTCATGGCCATGCACTACGCGGCCAATACCGCCGTGGCGTTCGACACCATCGAGATGACCGTGCGCGACGTGAACTGGGGCTGGCTGATGCGCTATGCGCACGCCAATGGCGCCTCGGCCTTCTTCGTCGTCATCTACATCCACATCTTCCGCGGCTTCTACTACGGCTCGTACAAAGCGCCGCGCGAAATGGTGTGGCTGCTGGGCGTGGTGATCTTCCTGCTGATGATGGCCACCGCCTTCATGGGCTACGTGCTTCCCTGGGGCCAGATGAGCTTCTGGGGCGCCAAGGTCATCACCGGCCTGTTCGGCGCGATCCCCTTCGTGGGCGAGCCGTTGCAGCAGTGGCTGCTGGGCGGTTTCGCGCCTGACAACGCTGCGCTCAACCGCTTCTTCTCGCTGCACTATCTGCTGCCCTTCGTGATCCTGGGCGTGGTGATCCTGCACATCTGGGCACTGCACATCCCCGGCTCGTCGAACCCGACCGGCGTGGAAGTGAAGTCCAGCTCGGACACGGTGCCGTTCTACCCCTTCTACGTCGCCAAGGACGGCTGGGCGATCGGCGTCTTCGCGATCCTCTTCGCGATCGCGGTGTTCTACTTCCCCAACGCGCTCGGTCACCCGGACAACTATATCCCGGCGAACCCGATGAGCACGCCCGCGCACATCGTGCCCGAATGGTACTTCTGGCCGTTCTACGCGATCCTCCGCGCCTTCACGCAGGACTTCTTCTTCATCCCAGCCAAGCTGATGGGCGTGCTCGCCATGTTCGGCGCGATCCTGGTGTGGTTCTTCCTGCCCTGGCTCGACAAGTCGCCGGTGCGTTCGGGCGGCTACCGTCCGCTGTACCGCAAGTTCTTCTTCTTCGGCTTGATCCCGGCGATGCTGGTGCTGTTCTACTGCGGCGGCGCCGCGGCGGCGGAGCCCTACGTGATGATCTCGCAGCTGGCGGCGCTCTACTACTTCGCGCACTTCCTCATCATCATCCCGGTGGTCTCGGCGATCGAAAAGCCGCTGCCGCTGCCGTTCTCGATCACCGAATCGGTGCTCGGCAAGGATGACGAGGCCGTACTCGACGTTTCCGCCGCCCCGGCTTCGGCCGTCTGATCCAGCCAGAACGAAAGACGAAAGACATGGCACGCATTCTCTCGATCCTCGTCGGGCTGTTCTTCACGGTCGCGCTGGCGTGGTCGTTCGGCAAGGGCGCCTACACGCAGATCACCGAACCGCCCGCAGCGACTGCCGAGCACGAGTTCCACCTGCACCCCAAGGAACTCCACCTCGCCAGCGACGGCCCCTTTGGCAAGTTCGACAAGCAGCAGCTGCAGCGCGGCTTCCAGATCTACAAGGAAGTCTGCTCGGCCTGCCACTCGCTCAGCCACGTCGCCTTCCGCGACCTGGCGGCGCTGGGCTATTCCGAAGGCCAGGTGAAGGCCATCGCGGCGGGCTTCCAGGTCCCCGGCGTGGACCCCACCACCGGCGAGGCGAACACCCGTCCGGGCCTGCCGACCGACTACTTCCCCAAGCCCTTCGCCAACGACACGGCCGCGCGCGCAGCGAACAACAACGCGATCCCGCCGGACCTTTCGCTGATGACCAAGGCGCGCCACGAAGGCGGCCCCTACGTCTACTCGCTGCTGACCGGCTTCCAGGCCCAGCCCGCCGCGCTGCTGAAGGAGTTCCCGGACGCCAAGACGCCTGACGGCCTGCACTACAACCCGTACTTCGCGAACCTCAACCTCGCGATGGCGCCGCCGCTGACTGCCGACGGTCAGGTGGAATCCAGCCCGGGCAACCCGAAGCCGACGGTCGACCAGATGGCGAAGGACGTCTCGGCCTTCCTCGTCTGGACCGCCGAACCGAAGCTGGAGAAGCGCAACCAGACCGGCCTTGCCGTGGTGCTCTTCCTGATCTTCGCGACGGTGCTGGGTTATATGTCCTACCGCAACATCTGGGCGGGCAAGAAGCACTGAGCCCACCCATTTCGTCATTGCGAGGGGTGTAAGCCCCGCGGCAATCCAGCGCAGGGCAAACGGCTCTGGATTGCTTCGCTTCGCTTGCAATGACGAAGGGTTTTGGCGATGCCCTACTTGCTGCTAAGGGCTCCGGCGCCCCGCCATCCACGGTGATGGCGGGGCGCTTTGCTTATGAGCTGCCGGAGATGCAAAAGTGACCGTCGAAGACCTCCGCCAGCTGGTGCGCACGATCCCCGACTTCCCCAAGCCCGGAATCCTGTTCCGCGACGTCACCACCCTGATCGGCCACGGCCCCGGCTTCGCAGCGGCGGTGGGGCACATGGCGGACCGTGCCGAAGCGGCGGGCGCCGAGGTGATCGCCGGGATCGAGGCGCGCGGCTTCGTGTTCGGCGCGGCGATGGCGGCGCGCATGGGCCTGCCCTTCGTGCCGGTGCGCAAGCCGGGCAAGCTGCCGGTCCCGGTCCTCGCGATCGACTATGCGCTGGAATACGGCACAGACACGCTGGAGGTCGATCCGGGCGCGGTGCCGGACGGCGCCCGCGTGGTGGTGATCGATGATCTCATCGCCACCGGCGGCACGGCGCTGGCGGCGGTGGAACTGCTACGCCGGGCAGGGGGTGAGGTGGTGCATTCGCTCTTCGCCATCGACCTGCCTGACCTCGGCGGCGCGCAGCGGCTGCGCGATGCAGGCGTTCCGGCCGAGGCGCTGATGGCCTTCGAGGGGCATTGAGGCGCTAAGGGAAAAAGCCCACCCCTGCCCCCTCCCGCAAGCGGGAGGGGAATGAGAGGTCGGGTTTCCCCTTCCCGCAAGCGGGAGGGGCAGCGAGACTTAGTCCGCAGGACTTAGTCGCAGCGGGGTGGGAGGGTGGACCTGCCGCTCACGCCGCCACCGTCTCCTTGGCCTTCTTCCCACCCTTCTTCGCCCCGCCTTCCGGCTCCTCCAGCAGTGTTTGCACCGCCTTCGAGGTGACGACCGTGCCCAGTTCGGTCAGCGCGAAGAAGTTCGCCTCGATGTCGGCCAGATCGTAGAGGTAGTTCACCATGACCCCGTGCGCCTGCTTCTGCCCATTGGCGGAGAGGTCCGCATTGGCATGCACCGCCTCAAGCCGCGCGCCGTTGCCGAGGTGGAATCGCGCCACCGGATCGAGCGGCTGCCCGCCCTTCTTCGCCTCGACCAGGTAGCGCGCTGCCAGCCTGCGCAATTCCTGCGCGCCGGGGACCGGAGCATCGGCGTCCTGCTCCTTCGCCAACCACTTGGCAAAGCCCGGCACCGGTGAAAGCGTGGCGAACGTCTTGAGGTGCGGCAGTTCTTCCTTGAGCAGCCCGACCACGCGCTTGATCAGGTGGTTGCCGAAGGGGATACCCTTCAGCCCGACCTGGCAGTTGCTGATCGAATAGAAGATCGCGCAGTTGGCCTCGCGCGGGACGATCGTCTCACGCTCCTCGGAGATGATCTCGTGGATGGAGCCGGGAATCTGCTGCGTCAGCGCGACTTCGACGAAGATCAGCGGATCGTCCTGCATCTGCGGGTGGAAGAAGCCGTAGCAGCGCCGGTCGACCGGCTCGACCCGGCGGCGAAGGTCGTCCCAGCCCTGGATCTGGTGGACCGCCTCGTAGCGGATGATGCGCTCCAGCAGCTGCGCGGAGCTGTCCCAGCCGATCCGCCGCAGTTCGAGGAAGCCGGCATTGAACCAGGCCGTGAAGGCGTTCTCCAGATCACGGTCGAGCGCGGCCAGGCCTGAGGTGGAGGCCGAGCGCGGCACCGCCAGCAAATCTTCGCGCAAGTCGATCAGGCGCTGGGTGCCCTGCGGCGCCAGGTTGAGCTGGTTGATCAGCCGCCGGCTGGGCGACTTGCTGGCGACGTTGAGAGCGAGGGCGGAAGCCTCGTCCCGCTTGTCGTTCCATCTGGCGATGGCCTGGTCGATGGCCTTGGCGTCGGCCGGGTGGAGGTCGTGCACCTTGCCGAGAAACTCCTGCCGCGCGGCAAGGTCGCTCGCTTCGTAGAGATCGAAGAACGCCGAGGCGAGCGCCGGTCCCGAAGCCCGCCCGCGCAGCGAAAGCAGGGCGTCGGCAAGGTCGAGCAGGCTCTCCCCGCTCGCGGGCCGGGGGGCGACGCCGATGCCGCGCAGCAGCTTGCCCAGCCCGGAATTCATCAGCAGATCGAGCGGGTTGCGCCGCCGCGCGGAAGCGGTTTCGGCGGGAGTGCGCGTCCGGGGCGTGTTCATCAGGACCTCGTTCTCGTCAGCTGCTTTGGGACGTCAGGCTATCATCGCTGCACCTGCGAGAGAATACGTCGAAGCCGGGATGCGCGACGTTCGGGGCAGGAAGAATGGTCCGGATCGGCAGTTTTCCGTGCCTCTGGCCACAGAAGCCGCCGGGGCGATCCTCGGATGTGCGCCTGTCATGTTGCAAGAATGCAAGAGAGGCGTTGACGTCGATGCCCCGACCGTGGCAAGCGCCTCCCACGACGCGGCCCGGGATACCACGGGGCTCGCGGTACGGCGCGATGAGCGGGTATAGCTTAGTGGTAAAGCTCCAGCCTTCCAAGCTGGCTATGCGGGTTCGATTCCCGCTACCCGCTCCAGCCACCCTTCCAAAATAGCCTGAAAATGCTATGAAACCCGCAGAAAACCAAGACTTTTGTGTCTTGGTTCGTCCGGGTATGACCACCTAAATCCACCCCCATCCGCCCCATATAGGGGCCAAACGGGGGCATGGCATTTTCCGGGCGATTAGCGTGGCCCCCCAAGCGGGGGCCACGCCGCGGAAAAGGCAACGAATCATGGCACTTACCGATGTCGCTATCCGAAACGCCAAGCCACGGGCCAAGCCATACAAGATGGGAGATGCTCTGGGCCTGTTCCTTCTCGTCCAGCCGACCGGGGGCATCTTTTGCACCGTTTGGCCCGCGCTGGCGCAAGCTCCGATGGAAGGGATGACGGTGGCGGTCGTAATTAGGTAACTGCACCGTGCTGGCGGCAGAGTCGCGCCAGCGACTGGAGAATGTTGATGGCTGCCGAGAATTTGAGCCCTGAGCACGAACGGAACGCTGCGATCTATGTCGCTGTGATCGATGGGGCGACCTTCGGCCAGCTTGCCGGACGGTATGGCATCAGCAAAGTCCGGGTGCAGAAGGCCTACGCTCGCGAGCGCACGAACGCTTGGGAAGCGCGCAAGCGTGGTGAGACCAGCTACCTTGATCGGCCCATACCGGCGGACGTTTGAGGCATGCGGCATTAAAGGCACGGATCCGACGGCGCTCCTCGCCGAAGAGCGGACGGCAGAATTGCTGTCACAGCACTGGGTATTTTTCGACCGGGCTCCATGAGTACCCGCACGCCATCTCATCCGCGATCGAGCCAGTCGTTCCCTTTCTCCGGATATGCGTCGAGCGGCCGGGCGCGGGCCGGATCAGGACGTCTGCCGGGCACCTCGTCCGCCTCGTAGACACCCTGCTGGTCGATCTGGGGAAGCCCCATCTCCCAGAAGGTCAACGTCCGGAGAGGAGAAGGAGTATCGAGGGCGATCGCCGCAACCGGTTGATAGTTAGGTGAGTCCGCGCGCGGGTAACATTGCGCCCATGCTCCCCCGGGTGCTCTGCCGTTCGTCCCCTTCCGGCGCCGCCAATCCGGGCAGAGCGGTATCGACCGTGACCGGCTCGTCGCTCTTCGCCAGCGCGACAGCTTCCGCCTGCGTCGCCACCGACGGGGGCGATCCTCGCAACGGCATGCCCGCCGTCTCCTTCACCGTCAGCATCGTCAGCAGCCCGATCGTCGCCGCGCCCATCAGGTAATAGGCGGGCACCAGCGGATCGCCGGTCTTCTCCACCAGCCACGCGGTCAGCAGTGGCGTGGTGCCGCCGAACAGCGAGACCGAGACGTTGAACGCGATCGACAGCGCACTGTAGCGCACCGGCGTGTAGAACAGCGCGGGCAGCGTCGAGGGCATCGAACTGGTGAAGCACACCAGCGTCACCCCCAGCAGCATCAGGCCGAGGAAGATCAGCCAGTCATTGCCGGTGCCGATCAGCAGCATGCACGGGATCGACAGCACGATCAGCGCGGCGCAGGCGCCGATGATCATAGGGCGGCGCCCCAGACGGTCGCTGAACCGGCCGCCGAGCACGTTGAGCGGCATCATCACCACCATCACGAGAATGATGAGCAGCAGACCCTTGCTTGTCGCATAGCCCATCGTCACGCTGAGATAATTGGGCATGTACGTCAGCAGCATGTAGTCGGTGACGTTGAACACCAGCACCAGCCCCACGCATTTCAGCAGCTGCGCGCGGTGGCGGCGGAACAGGTCGCCCAGCTTCGGGCGGTCGACCTCGCGCTTGTCGACGTCCTCGGCATAGGCCTGGAAGGCGGGTGTCTCCTCCAGCTTCAGGCGCATGTAGAGGCCCAGCAGGCCCAGCGGCCCGGCGACGAGAAACGGAATTCGCCAGCCCCACGCCAGCATGTCGGCGGGGGTCAGCGTCATCTGCAGTGCGGTGACGGTGCCCGCGCCCGCGATATAGCCGCCCAGCGTGCCGAATTCGAGCCAGCTGCCCATCTGCCCGCGCCGCCGGTCGGTGGAATATTCGGCGATGAAGGTCGCCGCGCCGCCATATTCGCCGCCAGTGGAGAAGCCCTGCAGCAGCCGCGCCGCCAAGAGCAGCAGCGGCGCCGCGATGCCGATCTGCGCATAGGAGGGGATCAGCCCTATCGCGAAGGTGCCCGCCGCCATCAGGATCATCGTCAGCGCCAGGATCTTGTGACGCCCATAGCGGTCCCCCAGCGGACCGAACACCAGCCCGCCGAGCGGCCGCACCAGAAACGCCGCCGTGAAAGTCGCGAACGTGGCGATCAACTGCACGCTGGCGCTGCCGGTGGGGAAGAAGACGTGGCCCAGCGTGATGGCGATGTAGCCGTAGACGCCGAAGTCGAACCACTCCATCGCATTGCCGAGCGCGGCGGCGCCGACAGCGCGGTTGAGGGTGGATCGGTCGACGACGGTGACGTCGTCCACGGTCAGTTCGCTGCTGCGCTTGAACCAGCCGTATTGGGCGCTGAGCGCCTGGCTAGCGGACATGTTTTTCTCCGGTTTCCGCCGAAAGCGAGCGCGGATAAGGCGCGCGGGTGCACATGACGGATGCGGCCGACGAACGGCCATGGATCTGAAGCGACGCCGAAAACGGCATCAAGCGGGTCCGGCGGTCCCTAGAGAGGGAATCGCGGGAGGGGGAAACGGATGGACGAGCTGTGCGCCCACCGGGGTGAAGCGAGGGTTTTGAGCCGTTTCAACGGCAGAACGCCGCGATGGTTCCCCCGTGCGGCGGCGGTGCCGTTCACGTGTTTCGCTGCCGTCTGCCGAATTACGATGGAAACCCCGGGGCTGCCGGGCCACAAGCTGCGCTTATGAAGACATCCCTGACATTCGTTGCCGGACTCGCGCTTGTCGCCGCTCTTTCCACCCCCGCCTTCGCGCAGGAGGGGATCGAGGCGCTGATCGGGCAGGTTGCCCCTGATGCGCAGGGTGGCGCGCAAGTGGACGTGCGCCTGCTCAATACCGGCATCGCCGCCGCAACCGCCACCCTGCCTGAAACCGTCGAGGCGCGTCTGGCTCACGCGGGCGCCTTCGGGACCGGCCGTACTGTCATCCTGCACCGCGACCCGGATGACCCTGCCGTGCGCGCGATCGCCCCGGGCAGCTTCGCGAGCGTGCGCTACAGCCTTGCCGCCGATGGGTTCGAGAACGGTGCGCTGCTGTCAGTGCCCGCGTGGGGCGGCCAGTCGGTGACGCTGGCGGCGGCGCCGAACGTCGCGGCACCCGATAGCGCTCCGCAGGTTGCCGCCACGACGGGTGCGCCAACGCCGCCGGTCCCGGCCACCCCGCCGCCGAGCGACCGCACCGTAGGCAACGCCTTCCTCGCCAACCTGAGCGCCAACGAGCCGATCTACGCCGTCTACGGCCCCGGCACCGACGACGAGGCGCGCATCCAGCTCAGCTTCCGCTACCAGCTGTTCGGCAGCCGTGCGCGCGAAGGCGGCAAGTCGCTCGGCGACGGGCTCTATTTCGCCTATACCCAGCGCATGTTCTGGGATCTGGGCGCAAAATCCTCGCCGTTCCGCAACATAGATTTCCAGCCAGAGGTGTTTTACGTCACCCCGCCCAAGGCGCTGTCGGACGCCGCCACGGTCAGCGCGCAAATCGGCATGCGCCACGAATCGAACGGGCGCGACGGCGATTTCTCGCGCAGCCTCAACACCGTCTACATCGCGCCGATGGCCGCCTTCTCACTCGGCGGCGACCTGCGCCTGACGGTGGCACCGCGCGCGTGGTTCTACGCGGGCGACCTGTCGGACAACCCGGACGTGCGCCGCTATCGCGGCAACACCGGCCTGTTCTTCGAGATCGGGCAAGAGAACGGCATGCGCCTCTCGTCCTCCAGCCGGTTCAACTTCGGCAGCGGCAAGGGCGCGATTTCGGCGGACATGTCGTATCCGCTGCGACGATTGTTGGGCGGCGGTCCGGACTTCTACCTCTTCGCGCAGAGCTTCACCGGCTATGGCGAGAACCTGCTCGACTACAACAAGCGCGTCAGCCGCCTGCGCCTCGGCGTGGCGTTGGTGCGGTGACCCGCCGGGACGGTGTCGTTCCCGCGGCATTATCCACCCCAGTATTCACGAGCGTGCAAAGCCAGGTTTACGATCCGGAATTATAATCCGTTCGAAAGGATAGAACTTGGGCGGTAGAACGTCCGAAATATGTCGCGATTGATTTTCTCCAATCTCTAGCGGCTCGATTTGGGACTTTCGCGACTGTTGCTTCTGAGCTCACGAATCAAGAGACCAGGCACTCTCAGTGTTCCGATTGCTAACCATCCTTTGGCGTCAGCCGCCCTTGTTTCGGTTGTTCACGAATAAACTCGCTCTCCTCCAAGCGGTCGTTCTTACGTGATTTCGGATAATGGCGGTTGTAACGGGTGGCTACCGCCCAATGGGCCTGAAAATCGCCCAAAGCGTTCTTGACCCGCGCGCGACACATCCCACAAACAGCTCTGATGGATCATGATTTCGCCAACTTATCCCAGTCTCAGTTCGAGGATCTTTGCCGCGATCTGATCGGTGCTGAACTTGGGGTTCGGTTCGACGCCTTCCCTGAGGGGCCTGACGACGGCATGGACGGGTCGGTCTCTACCTCCGATGACGATCGCTAACGCAGCCTTGGAGCCTTACGCCGAAACGCGATGTAGGATTCTATATTGAGTACCGGATTGGTTACTTTAATCGCATCGCGCTCCGCTTCCGCGCCTAACAAGAAAGACACGATCATAACTTCGCTTTGCAGAAGGTTCAGCAGTTCGTTTAAAGGCTGATCGTCAGAATTTTTGAGCCGCAATGAATTATCGCCATTCCTTCCATGCCGGCAATAGCGCCGATGTCGTCAAACACAGCCTCCTCATCGCCTTGGTGCGGGCCTTGCAGCAGAAGCCGGGCGCGCTGACTCTGATCGATACCCATGCCGGTTGCGGGCTGTACGATCTTGGCGGTGACGAAGCTCAACGCACCGGCGAGGCCGCGCACGGCGTTCTGCAGGCCTTTGCGGACCCGAACCCCTTGCTGGACGACTATCGTGCCGCCGTGCAGGCGGTAAATGTGGGGGGAGAACCCCAGCTTTACCCCGGCTCGCCTCAGTTTCTGACGCAGCTTTTGCGCGAGCAGGATTTACTGATCCTCAACGAAAAACACCCGGAAGACGCTGACACCCTGCGCGGCGTGATGCGGGGCACCGGTGCGGCCGTGCATCAACGCGACGCTTACGAACTGTGGCTGGCTATGGTGCCGCCCCGCACCGCGCGCGGGGTGGTGGTGGTCGACCCGCCCTATGAGCAGACGGACGAACGCGCACGCATCGCCACCACCCTCTCCGCCGCTCACCGCAAATGGGCGCATGGCGTGACGGTGATCTGGTATCCGCTGAAAGACGGCGCCACGCACCAGCGATGGAAGGCGCAGTTGCGCAAGCTCGGCATCCCGAAATTGCTGGTGGTGGAGCATTGGCTCTACGATAGCGAGCAGCCCGGCATCTATAACGGCGCGGGCCTCTTCATCGTCAATCCGCCCTACGCGTTCACGCAAACACTGGCTCCACTGCTGGAAGCTTTGCGCGCGGCGTTAGCCCCCGAAGGACACAAGGGCGAGATTATATGCGATTGGTTGGGCGGCTGAAATGCCCCTATCCTTCCCTTCTTTCGGAGGGGGGAAGGGCCGGGCGCTGAAGGACGCCGCCTGCACAGGCAATCAGCCTGCGTTCGCCGTATGCCTAAAGGAAATGGGCGCGTATCAGGCGACGATCATGAGGGAAGGGTGGAGTGTAGCTGCCGGTATGCTAGAGGCATGTCATGCTTCACAAACATGGCCGTGGCGGCACCGTCGAAATCGATGGGTTCAAATATGACTGGGAACTCCTCACCGACCCTCAATTATCTTCTTCCGATGGCTGGAAGGGCATGACGGTGTCCCTGCGTCAGCACGACATGCCACGTGAAGCAGTGCTGGAATTTCCGGCGCCAAAGCGCCTGTTGAAAGGATTGCCGAAAGGGCGATTGCATATCAACGACACGATTGCTTCACGCGGCGTGCGAGCAGCATTGTCGGCAGGATGGGATCCGACGTCGCGAGGCAAACCTATTGTATTTATGGTCGATGCCAACGGCGACTAAGCGGACGCAAATCGTGGACGCGCACACCGCAGATGTAAACTTAGTCGGACAAGATAGTGCCATTCCTACTTCGTGACCGACAAAGCAGACGGGCTGCACCTGGGGAATGGAAATCGGCGATTGAGCGACCAACCAGGGTCGGAACGGATCTTCGCATTGAGTAGAATCGCAGCACGACCACGCCCTGCCCTGCCGAACGGCGGGGCAGGGCAGGGCGTTTGATCAGAATGTGAAGCGTGCGCCGATCTTGAACGTGCGCGGCTCGATCACGCGGCTGAGACGCCCCTCCACCGGGCCATGGGTGTCGAACGCCGGGATGTAGGATTCGTAGTAGTACGCGATGTCCTTGTCGTGGCTGTCGAAGATATTCAGCACCTCACCGTAGATCTCGATCTTGCGGCCCTTCCATGCGGCGCGGGCGTTGACGATCGTGCTGCCCTTGTCGCGCACCGAATTGTCCTCGATCAGCGGGTAGGGCCCCAGATGTCGGACGCGCACGCTCGCCTCCCATGAGTCGAGCACGATCGCCGCGCCGGCAGAGACCGCGTTCTCGACCGCGTTGGGAATGCGATCGCCATTGTCGTAGCGCGAGTGACTGGCGACATAGCTGCCGTCGAGTGCCAGCCACGGCAGCGGCCGCCAGAACCCGACTACCTCGTAGCCATGACGCTTGCTGGCGCCAGTCGGCTCCACCGCGTTGGAATCGCCGACGAAGCGCAGTTCGCTGCCCACGTCGAGCCACCAGTACGTGGCCGTCAGCGAGACGGTGCCCAGTTGCAGGCGCCCGCCCAATTCCTTGCCGGTGCCGCGCACGAGCACGGGCACGGGGGATTCCACGTTTATCGCGCCGCGCACGTCGTTGGAGTGGAAACCGCGTCCCCAGTTGGCGTAGACCTCGAACTGAGGGACGATCTCGTAGGCTGCAGATACCTTGGGTGATATGATGGAATCATGCCCACTGCCGGTTCCCAGATCGGCCGCCACGGCATCTCGCGCGCGAACCGTGTAGCGGTAGTAATCTGCCCGCATGCCGCCGGTCAGCCTGAGGCCACGCGCCGGCTTCCAGGTCGCTTCACCGTAGAGCGCGCCGGACAGTTCCTCGACGTGGTATCGTCCCAGTGAGGACAGGAAGGCGCGGGTGTCTGCGCGATTTACCCCGACATTGCCGATGTGATCGTAGCGGTTTTCGGTTCCCACGCTCAATTGCAGCGTCGAGTCCACATCCCACTGCTTGCGCGCGGTGAGGCCCACGATCCAGCGCTTGTCGAACTGGTCGATCTGCGCACTGGTGCCATCGGGATCGGCGTACGTCGGGTTCGAATACATGTTCCAGTTGTAGTACTGGGCATAGACATTCGCGTTCCAGCTCGGCTGCCGCATCGCGATGTTGCCAACCCAGCGTGTGGTGCGGCCGCGCGCCGAAGGATCGGGCGAGCAGAACTCGTCAGGACACAGCGCGCTGCCGATGATCCGCTCCGGGATCTGCTCGGTCGGCCGCCAGGTGGCGTGGTAGGCATGGAGCGAAGCTTCGAGGGTGCCTCCGCCGGTGGGCGCGGTGTACTTCGCGAAGCCGGAGTAATGCCGAAGGTGTTCTGCCTCCTGCCAGGGCCCGTCATAGCGCTTCGCCTGCCCCACCAGCGTCAGGCTGCCACCCGCCACATCCTTGACGGTTCCACCGGCGGCCAGGCGCCCCGACATGTAGGATCCCCCTTCGACCGAGATCCACGGGCGGTCGAACCCATCGATAGTGGTCATGGAGGCCGCGCCCGCCAGTGCGAAGTCGCCGCCATCGGCGCGGTACGGTCCCTTGCGAAAATCCTCTCGGGCGACGACCTCGGGGATCAGACCGTTGAGATCGAGATAACCCTGACCGTGACCATGGCTACGCAGGTTCATCTGCACGCCGTCGATGTAGGTCGTGAAGTCGGTGCCGTGATCAAGGTTGAAGCCGCGCAGGAAGTACTGGTTAGCCTTGCCGCTGCCCGAATGCTGCGCCGCCACCATGCCGGGCACCGCCTCGAGCAGTTCGGCGACCCGCAGCAGCGGACGGACCAGCAGGTCGGATCCGCCGACGCTACCTTCGCTGGCGGCATGAGCGGTGCCGATCTTGGCCTCGCCGCGTCCGAACACCACGATCTCACTGGAGCCGCCGGGTGCGATGTCGGCGGGGACCTCTTTGGCTTGCGCTGGCACCGTCGCCAGTACCATTGCGCTGCCAGTCGCGATCCCTGTCGCGATGCGCACCAGCGCAACGGTTGTCATCAAATTCATCGTCATTCCCCCCGGGCGCCTGCGACTGGGTGGGAGACGTGCCGCCATAAAGACGGTCGGCACGCGCCTGCGGCCGGACGCCGCGGGCGACCGTCTGCGCGAACCGATGCGGCCTCCACCGCTGGTTCGTCGCTCGAACGGAATGATTCCGGGCCCTGGCCACCCCCTGGACCACGGCATGAGCGACCAGACGCAGGCAGGTCTCCTGGCTCACGGGTCAACGCAGCGATGCACGGCCTTCCCAGGCCTCGCATGTTGCAGCGTCCGGCCCAGTGACTGGCGGCAGGACCCTTCGCCCCGCCGCGCATATGCATCGCGCTCACCGCTTACAGTTGCAGGGACAGCCTCGGATTCGAGGGGCAAAAACCCCTCTCACCGCGTTCCCTTTTAAGCCTCTTTCGAAGCACCGGCGCGATCTCGTCCGCGCCGATGAGGGCGCAGGCACAGCGCGCTATCCCAACCCTTCCCAAGACACAAGAGTGTCTGATTGGTCGCAGAATGTTTTTGGAAATATCGCGCGGCGCCGCAGCGGAAAGATTGCGGATATAAAGAAAGCAGACAAGCCGGAGTAGACGTAGGCAATCCGAGTCTGAGTGTCAGCTAAGGATCGACGGCAGTAGCGATTGACAGGCACCTTATGAGCACTGCCCAGCCGGGTATTGGTAATTATAAGTAACTGTCAATATGGGGGCTGTACCATTCGTCGATCGTAAGGCTGCGCCAAAACTCTGTCGATATCCCGATTTTTTAAAGGATTTCATGCCTATCGACACGATCAGTTCTAACACCTCGCCTTTGCTATCCTCGGGCAGTTTAAGAATCCTCGTCGCGATGGCTAAGGTGTCCGTCGCGGCGAGGAAAGCTTGCTTCCGAACTGATGGTTTCCAGATCCCGGCCGTCAACGTGTATTTTTACGCAGCGAGACTTCGTCGAGCGCTTCGCCGGTGGCAGTGTAGGCGCGGTAGGTCAGGTGATCCGGAGTCACATCGATAACTTGATAGGCCTGCGTGCGTGACGCCGACTTGCGCGCCCAGGTCAAGCTGCCGACATCGTACATTTTGGGACCGGCCACCGACACCGCATACGTTGAGCCGGCATCGTCGGTGGTCGGGCCATCTGGGCCGATTGCGCCGCGTGCATAGCCATGGTCGTGGCCCTGCAGCACCAGATCGACCTTGTACTTGTCGATCAGCGGTTTCAGTGCCGCGCGCACTTTCGGGTTGTCGCGGCCCGGTTCGCTGGAGAACAGCGGGAAGTGCAGGAACATCACCGTCCAATGGCTGGGGTTGTGCGCCAGAAGGCCATCGAGCCACTTGATGATGGATTTCCTCGCCTTCTCATCGCGGTCGACCTGCATGGAATCGATCGAGATCAGGCGCAGGCCCTGATAGTCGGTGTACCAGCTGGTTTCGCGGCTGGCGGGAACGTCGGCCGGGCCGTCTTCGGGCAGGGTGAACTGGCGGCGCCACTGGCCGTTGATCGAGGAGCCGGCGCGGGCGGTCTCGTCCTTGACGTATTCGTGATTGCCCGGCGTCGGCATCTGCGGGGTCTGGGCATAGAGGAAGCCGCCGGCCGTGAACCATTCGCCCCATTCGGCGTCGCTGTCGTGGCGGTTGATGAGATCGCCCGCATGGATCGTGAACGCCGCGTCGCCCGCCTGCCGGAAGGCCATGCGCAGCGTGCGCGAGGCTTCGGACAGGATCTGGTTCTGCATGTCGCCCATGTAGATGAAGCGGAACGGCTTCGCCTCGCGCGAGGCGGTGCGGAACTGCAGCCATTCGGACCAGTGCGTGCCGTCGCCCACGCGGTAGGCGTAGACGGTATCGGCCTGCAGGCCCTTCAGCACCGCCGAGTGATAGGCGGCACGGAAGGCGGGGTCCTCGCGCACGGGCAGGACGGCGTCGTCGGTCGTCGCGGCGAGGGTCATCGGGGATTTCACGAAGTCCGGGCTGCTGGTCGCCACCGCATATTGCACCTGCCCGGCAGAGCCCGGCGCCGAGCGCCAGGTCACCGCCATCTCGCTCGCCGGGTCGGCGGTGAGATTGAGCACGATGCGCTCGGGGTTCACCGTCGCCGGGGCGAGGATCACCGCAGGGGGCGCGGCGGGAACGGCATCAGCCGCCCCCGCCGCGCTGAGGGGAAACGCGCTCAGCAACAGCGCGCTGGCAAGGGTTCGGGTCGCAGTCATCCTTGTTCCCCTCAGAAGATCATGTTGAAGCCGAGCGTCATGCTGCGGCCGTTCTTGACATAGGCGCGGCTGGCGCCGGTGCCGGACGAGACGGTTTCCCAATATGTGTGGGAATCGAAGAGGTTGCGGACCTGGAACTGGATCGACGACTTCTTCATGAAGGTCTTGCGGAAGGTCAGGTCGACGAAGCTGTAGCCCTGTTCGTAGGGGTTGTTGCCGAAGTCGTTGATGCCGCCCATGAACTCCGACTGGTAGTTCCAGGCACCGTAGATTTCCCAGCCCTTGCGCTTCCAGAAGATCTGCAGGTTGGCGACCGTTTCGGGCGTTTCCATCAGCGGCAGGGTGTAGCCCTCGGGGTGCCACGAGAGGCCGGTTACCGCCTTCGAGCGCTGCAGCGTCAGGTTGCCGCCCACGCCCAGCGAGCTGAGGATGCCGGGCAGCCAGGGCAGCTGCTGCTGCACGCTGAACTCCACGCCGTAGACTTCGGCCCACTTGCCGTTGTTGGGCATCGAGATCGCCACGCCTGCAGGGTCGACGTTCTCGCCCAGCGTTCCGTCGCGGATGTTGCTGGAGGAGGAGCGGAACAGGAAGTTGGTGATGTGCTTGTAGTACAGCGCCACCGAATACGACCCGGTGTTCCCGGCGTAATGCTCCAGCGACATGTCGAGGTTGAGCGAGCGCATCGGCTTGAGGTTGGGGTTGCCCTGCTCGATCGCGAGCAGCACCCAGTCCGAGGTGGAGTTCTCCTCGCCGTCGCCATCGGGGTCGGTATCGTAGCTGTATTCGCGGGCAGAGCTCATGCGGGCGATGTCGGGCCGGGCGAAACTGGTCCACACCGCGCCGCGCAGGCGGGTCTTGCGGTCGAAGTCGTAGTTTACATGGATCGAGGGCAGCACGTTGGCGAAGCTGCTGGTGTCGGTCGTGAAGCGCGCGCCCTGCACCTCGTCCATGGTGTAGGCATCGATCGTGTTGCGGGTGGCTTCCACGCGGACGCCGGCAATGATCTGCGCCTTGCCGATGCGCGCGGTCGCCATGGCGTAGCCGGAGATCACGCGTTCATTGAACCGGAAGCTGTCCTCGTTCGACAGGACTGCCTGGGACGGATCGGTCGCCACGCCTTCGAACATGGTGCTCTCGCCTTTTTCGGCGCGCTGCAGTTCGGCCAGCATCTTGGCGTTGTTCAGCGTCTGGCCGAGGCGGTAGACCCCGGTGTAGGCGCCTCCGAACAGGCTGGTCACGTCCGCGCCGTAGAACTGCGAGAAATCGGCCATGGTGCCGTCGGTCTCGAGGTTCAGGAAAGAGCCTTGGTAGGTATAGCGGCGCGAGTCGTAGAACTTGCCGCCCACCTTGACCGATTCCAGCCATCCGCTGTCCGGCTTCCACAGCACGTTGGTCTGCGCCTGCCACAGCCTTTCACTGCTGCCGCCGACTTCGCCTTCGAGGCTGCTGAAGGCATATTCGGACGGGTCCTGCACCGCTGCTAGACCCGCATCGTTGAGCAGCCACTTGGGGAAGCGCGAATCCTCGCTGCTGGAGAACAGCACGCCTTCGTTGCCCAGCCAGCCGTACTTGTCGCTGCGGAATTCCAGCGTGTAGCCGTCGTCGAGGTTATCTTCCGACTTGGCGTAAGACACGTCGTAGTCGATCGTCACGGTGCCTAGGCGCGAGACGCCGCCGAGGTTGGCCGAGGCCAGGCTGCCGCTCTCGTTGGTGGCTTCCCAGAAGCGGCGCAGGCGGAAGCCCTGCGGGTCCCAGGTGCCCGAGCCGCCGTTGAGGCTGTAGAACGACTTGGCCGACCGGTCCGCGTCGGTGATGATGCCGTCGCCGTCACGGTCGACGATCTGGTCGGTGGTGTAGCTGTAGATGCGGCCCAACTCGTCGTCGTAGCCGACCACGCTGTCGTCGGGCTGCGCCAGACTGGTGTCGTCGGTGTCCACCTGCGACAGCCGGGTCGAGTTCTTCGAGGTGTCGTTGCGGAAGTTCAGGCGGTTGAGGAATTCCTTCTTGCGGTACTTGTTGTACTGCCCTCGGAAGTGGAGGTCATGGTTGTCCGAGCGGTAATCGACGCTGGTGTTGCCGCCGAAGCGCTCCACGTCGGTCTCGCCGAAGCCCAGGTCCATGCCGCGCATCACGAAGCGGTTGGGGTCCCAGCCCAGCGTCTCGCTGTCGGAATACCAGGTGTCGGGTTGGTTGTCGCCGTCGACACCGTTCTGTTCGAACTGCGACTTGCGGCGGCTGTAGCTGCCCGAGACGAAGACGCCGAAGTTGTCGCTGAACTGGCGAGAGAACGCCCCGGATACCTGCGCGGACTTCTTGTGATCGAACTTGTCCAGCATGCCGCCTTCGGCCGAGAGGCGGAAGTAGGTGGGATCCTGATCGAACGCGGTCGGCGTCGAGATGTCCACCGAGCCGCCTAGCGCATCGCCGTCGCGGTCGGGGGTGAGCGTCTTGTAGACGGTGATCTGCTTGATCCCGTCGGGCGGCAGCACGCTCAGGCGCACGCCGCGAAAGAAGTTGTCGTCGCGCGATCCGGCGCCGCCCACGCGCACGCCGTTCATCGAGTAGTTGTTCAGTTCGGTGGACATGCCGCGCACGGTGATGCGATCGCCTTCGCCGGTGGCGGAATCGCGCACCGCGTTGACGCCGGGCATGCGGGACAGCGCTTCGGACACGTTGTTGGCGGGCAGCTTGCCCATGTCGTCGGCCATGATGGTGTCCGAGACGACGTCGGTCTTCCGCTTCACCTCAAGCGCCTTCTGCACCGCCTCGACATAGCCGGTGACGACGATCTCGCCGTTGGCCGGTTCTTCTTCGGCCATGTGCGCTTCCGCCGGGCGATAGGCCGGGGCGGGTGCAGCACTGCGCGGTGCAGGTTTAGCCAGCGCGGCGGCAGGCTGGACGCGCGCAGCCAGCGGTTTGACGATGATCGTGCCGCCGCGTCGCTGCGTATCGACATTGGCGCCGCCGATTAGCAGTTGGAGCGCGCCCTGCGCCGACATCGTGCCCGAAACGGCCTGGCTACGGCGACCGCGCAACGCGTCCGACGAAGCGGCGACGGGCACGCCGGTGATGCGCGAGAATTCCTGCAGCGCATGCGCGAGATCTTGCGCGGGGATCGCGAAAGCGTAGCGCCGCTCGGCTGCGGCAACGGGTGTCGTGCAGACGGTCGCCACGGCTATGGCCAGCGCCGATACGGCGGGCCGGTACGGAAGAAACATCGAAGAAATACCCCCAGCTGAACTTAGCGTTCAGGGCTCAGACGCGGCTGGCAGGCAAAACCCGACAAAATAATTTTCTTACAATTTCATGGCTTTACTGTGAATATTCGATGACAGTCATGGGCTAGGCTTTCTACCGCTCCAACAGATAGCTCCCATTTGTTTCCCGCCAGTGCAGATCGTGGATTGCCGCCACCGCGTCGAGCACGCCGCGAGCGTCGCCGGTCTGGAAGCGGCCGGTCACCAGCAATTCGCCGAGGGCTGGATCGGCCAGCGCCACAGCCTTGGGTGCCGTGCGGTTGAGGCGCTGCACCAGTTGTGCGACGGGTGTGTCGTTGGCTTCGTACCAACCGCTCGTCCAATCGGGTCGATCGCCTTCCACGTCCTTAAGGCTGCGCACCCGCTCGCCCGAGAGCTCCAGCCCGCTGCCTGCGGGCAGGCGCCATTCGCGTCCGGTGCCGGCCTCTACGCTTACCAGTCCGCGATAGACCTGGATGACGCGGGTGTCGGCATCGACCCGTTCGATGTCGAAAGCGGTGCCAAGCACCGATACGGCGGCGCGGCCGGTGTCGACTGTGAAATTGCGCATCCGCTCGTGCGCTACGTCGAAGAAGGCCTCGCCGCGTTCCAGCGCGACATGGCGGGACCAGGGCGTGATGCGCACGGCGATGCGCGTCTCGCCGTCCATCCGCACGGTTGAGCCGTCGGGCAGCGATACCGTGCGCATCTCGCCGTGACCTGTCGCAAAAATCCGGTCGGTCACCAGCAGGCGAGGGACGGCGATGCAGGCGACCAATAGCACGCACAGCGAGGCGACCGCCTGCACCGTGCGTCGCCGCATCAGGTGATGGCGGCTCCGCGGCGCATCACAAGCGTCCTCATCGTCGTTCGAGGCGGCAGGGCGCGTGGCGGGATCGTGAAGTGCGGCTGCCAGTCCGTCCGATTGCCACAGCGCGCTCATGCGGGCATAGCTTTCGACGTGCTGCGGGTCCTTGAGGATCCAGCGGTCGAAGTCGGCCGCAGCGGCGCTGTCGATCACGGGGCGGCTCAGGCGTTCGATCCACTGGATCGCCTGCATGTCGATCGCCTGCCGGTTCCTGATATGCATATCGTGCCCCATCAGTCCTGCCCAACCAGATCGATCCCGGCATGGTCGAGCGCACGGCGCAGGTCGATCATGCCGCGTGTAATGTGCTTCTCCACCGCCTTGGCGCTGATGCCCAGATCCTCGCCGATGGCGCGGCAGCTTTCCTGATGGAGCCGCCGCCGCATAAGTACCTCGCGCCGCAACTGCGGCATGCGTTTGAGGCAACGGTCGAAGATGTCGATAGCCCGGCGCGAATCTAGCACGCGATCCAGCGAAGGCTCATCGCTTCGCCAATCGTCATCGATCTCAGCCGACAGGCGGCTTTCGCGGCGATGCATGTCCATCAGCAGGTTGTCCGCGATGCGAAACGCCAGCGCGAATACACTCGCGATCTGCTGTTCACGAGTGAGTTGAACCAGCCTTGCTATAACCTCTTGGGCAATGTCGTCTGCAATGTCATGCCGCGCACCTCGTCCACGGATGTAGCGCTGCACGGCCACTTGGACAGCACACCAGTCAAAGTCTTGCTGCGCGATATCGTAAGGCGCGCCCCTGGTCGACGAAAGCACGCGCACCTCCAACCAAATCGGCCGCCCCGTAATGCCTCGATATGACAACTCAGAGGCACGTCGTCCGCGAAATCCAGGACCATCGAACACGATGAGGCCTAACAGGGGCAGTTGCGAGCAAAGCCTTGAGATTAGCGGACGGTCGCCCGCCAGAGATGAAAATCTTGCTTTTGAGCGACCGAGAAGGGTCGACAGCGGGACGGCAACAACGCGCCCATCTTTGTCGTTCCGACATCCGATTTTGATCCAGAAAGTCGCCCTTGACCCTGTAGTTGCTACAGGGCTTATGAAGCCTTCCGTAACCGGCGGTTCATGCCGGAAAGGAACGGGGCGATATGAGTCTGATGTTTCGTGGCGGCGGGGCATATCCAACTGGCAGCGTGCTGGTCATTGCGATCGTGATTGCCAGCCCAGCCTACGCGCAGGCCGACGCCGATCATGCCGAAGACGCCGAGACCGAGATTGTGGTCCAGGCAACGCGCACGGGCCGCCGTGTTCAGGATGAGCCCATCCGCGTCGATGTGATCAATCGCGAGGAGATTGAGGAGAAACTCCTCATGCGGCCCGGCAACATCGCCATGCTCGTTAGCGAGACGCCAGGCGTTCGCGTCCAGACCACATCGCCTGCGCTGGGCGCAGCCAATGTCCGCATCCAGGGCCTCAAGGGCCGCTACACGCAGATACTGGCCGACGGATTGCCGCTCTACGGCGGGCAGACGCCTTCCATCGGCCTGCTGCAAATTCCGCCGACCGATCTTGGCCAGGTCGAGATCATCAAAGGCGCGGCATCGGCGCTCTACGGACCCTCGGCGCTTGGCGGCGTCATCAATCTGGTTTCACGCCGTCCAACCAGCGAACCACAGGGCGAACTCCTGCTCAACGCGACCAGCCGGGACGGGCAGGATGTGACGGGGTATGTCGCCGCACCGCTCAGCAGCGTGCTCAGCGCCTCGATCACGGCAGGCTACGATCGACAAAGTCGTCAGGATTTGAACGACGACGGCTGGGCCGACATGCCCGGTTACGAGCGCTTCACATTCCGGCCCCGGCTGTTTATCGACGCTGCCGATGGGACCAAGGCCTTGCTCACCTTCGGCGCGATGGCAGAGCAACGCGACGGCGGAACCATTTCAAGCGCGAAGGCTCCGGACGGATCGCCATTTGCTCAGACGCTGCGCAGCCGACGGTATGATCTAGGTCTCACGGCCGAGACGCCGCTGGAAGGCATCGGTACGCTGCATCTGCGGGCCTCCGGCGTCACCCAGTCCCATCGTCATGTCTTCGGCGACACGGTGGAAGATGATCGCCACCACACGGCATTTGCGGAGGCGTCGATCGGCAGCAAGGCGGGCACGACGACATGGCTGGCAGGCGCTGCGGTGCAGCTGGACGACTTCCGGTCCAAAGCATTCTCAGCCTTCGACTATAGCTACACCGTGCCCGCACTTTTCGTGCAGGGTGAGCAGGAATTGGCCGACAGGTTGACGCTGGCAGGCAGCCTGCGCTGGGATGCGCACAGTGACTATGGTTCGCATATCAGTCCGCGTGTGTCCGCGCTCTATCGGCCCGGTCCCTGGACTATCCGCGCTTCATTGGGCCGCGGCTTCTATGCGCCGACACCGTTTGTCGAAGAAACGGAGGCCAATGGCCTCGCGCGGCTGCAGCCCTATGGAAAGCTCAAGGCGGAGATCGCCGACAGTGGCTCGGTCGATTTCGGCTACGCCAACGGGCCGTTGGAAGCGAACCTCAGCCTGTTCGCTTCCAACATCGACCATGCCCAGCAATTGCAGGCGGTGGATGCCGAGCATGTCACGCTGGTCAACGCCGATAGCGTCACGCGGACGCGCGGCGCCGAAGTGCTGCTGCGCTATCGCTGGCGGGCATTGTCGCTGACCGGCAGCTACGTCCATGTCGCCGCGCGCGAACCGGATCCCAACGGACCCGGCCGCCGTTTGCTGCCATTGACGCCGCGAGACAGCGCGGGCTTCGTCGGCATGTGGGAGCAGGAAGGGCGCGGCCGCTTCGGGATCGAGGCCTACTATACCGGGCGTCAGTCGCTGGACGACAATCCGTATCGGACGCGCAGCAGGCCCTATGTCCAACTGGGCGCCATGGGCGAACTGATACTGGGCAAGATGAGCCTGTTCCTCAATGCCGAAAACCTGCTCGATGTGCGGCAGACGAAATACGATCCGCTGCTTCTGCCGCGCCGGGCGGCCACGGGTGCGTGGACGGTCGATGCCTGGGCACCGACCGATGGTTTCGTCCTTAACGGAGGGGTGCGGATTCGCTTCGGCGGAGAATAGGTGCTCCCCTTAGTTCATCCCGAGCCTGGCGGATGATCTGCCATCCGCCTGACAGCGCCAGTATGGCCATGATCGCCGCGACCGCGATGTCCGGCCAGCCCGTGCCGGTGCCGAACACGCCGAGGCCGGCAGCGACCACGGCGATATTGCCGATCGCGTCGTTGCGCGAGCAGATCCATACGGAGCGCCTGTTGGCGTCACCCTCCCGGTGGCGCCATAGCATCGTGGCACAGGCAAGGTTGGCGACGAGCGCGATCACGCCCACGATACCCATGGTCTCTGCGGCAGGAACGACGCCCTGCGCCGCCATCCAGATGCTGTTGCCAAGGACCCAGAGGCCAAACAGCAGGATCGACACACCTTTGGTCATCGCGGCCCGCGCTCGCCACGCCAGCGCCATGCCCGCGACGCCGAGGCTGATCGCATAATTGGCTGCGTCACCCAGGAAGTCGAGCGCATCGGCCTTGAGCGATGCGGACCCGGCAGTGACCCCGGCGACGATCTCCACGCCGAACATGAGCGCGTTGACGGCAAGCGCAATCCACAGCACGCGCCGCCACGCAGCGTCTCTCAGCTTTTCCGTATCGTTCTGTGATCCGCCGCAGCATCCGCCGGCCATATGCATCTCCTGTTTCGGTGATGACGGGCTATATAGGCCCTGTAGCGACTACAGGGTCAAGGGCATGGCATTCACGATTGGCGATATGGGCAAGGCGACGGCCACCAAGATCGAGACGATCCGATATTATGAGAAGATCGGCCTGCTACCCAAGCCAGCGCGGACGACGAGCAACTACCGGGACTATGGGCAGGCCGAACTTGGCCGCCTTTCCTTCATCCGCCGTGCCCGCGACCTTGGGTTTTCGCTCGATCAGGTTCGCGCGCTGCTGGGCATTTCGGGCGATCGCAGCGGCGATTGCGCCGGTATCGATCGGATCGCCAGGGAGCACCTGCTGGAAGTGGATCGCAAACTGGCCGACCTTACCGCCCTTCGCAAAGAGCTTAAGGCGGTGATCGATTCCTGCGATGGCGGCATCGTTGCTGACTGCCGCATCATCGAAGCACTTGGTCCTGTTCCTCCAGCCTGAGGTGCCCGAAGCGTTCAGTCGCTGTCGCCCAGCGCTGCATTGGCACGGGTGGCTGAAGGATCAACCTTTGTCCTCATAGACTTCCGCTCCGAATAACGGTCGACCAGCTGGATCGCGTGCGGGCGCGTCAGCACGGTGATCCGCACCAGTTCCTCCATCACGTCGACGATCCTGTCATAATAGCTGGATGGCTTCATGCGCCCCGTCTCGTCGAACTCCTTGTAGGCCATGGCGACCGACGACTGGTTGGGGATCGTGAACATGCGCATCCATCGCCCGAGAAGGCGCAGCGTGTTGACGGCATTGAACGACTGCGAACCACCGGACACCTGCATCACGGCGAGGGTGCGCCCCTGCGTGGGGCGCATGCCCTTCATCTCCAGTGGCAGATGGTCGATCTGCGTCTTCATGATGCCGCTGATCTGGCCGTGCCGCTCGGGGCTGCACCACACCTGTCCCTCTGACCACATCGACAGTTCGCGCAGTTCATGGACGGCAGGGTGGTCGTCTCCCGCCACCTGGTCAGGTAGCGGCAGGTCGGATGGATCGAAGATGCGCGTCTCTGCACCGAAGAACCGGAGCAGCCGCGCTGCCTCCTCGACCGCTAACCGCGAGAAGGATCGTTCCCGCAGCGAGCCGTAGAGCAGCAGGATACGTGGCGGGGGCCGGTCGTTACCAAGACCGAGCGCCGGACGCGCGATGGCATAGGCGGGATCGAGAGCCGGAAGATTGTCCGGGTCAGGCAGGGCGCGGACGCGGCTCATGCAGGTTCCTTCTGTAGTGATGCCGGGAAGATGATCCCGCTGGCAATATGGGCAGCGAGCCCGCCGATGATCTGCGCGGCGATGAAGGCTGGCACGCAGGACGGGGCGATCCCTGCGAAGCTATCGCTCAGCGATCGGGCGACGCTGACGGGCACGCTGTCCGGGCGCAGCCGTACCGTCCCTGCGATCGTCAGGATTAAACCGAAGGTGGCTACTGCCTCGCCTGCCCATTGGCCAAGACCGTAGCGCACTTTATCGGAAAGCTGGAGCACCGGCACATCGAACATAAGGTGCGCCAGCCACACGCCCATGATGCCGCCCGCTAGCTGGGCCGCGCCATAGGCCAGCGCCGCATCGGTACGGATCTGACCGCGAAGACGCATGACCAGTGTGACGACCGGGTTCATGTGGGCGCCCGACACCGGCCCGAGCATCGTGATCAGCACGAACAGGATCGCGCCGGTCGCCAGCGTGTTGCCCAACAGCGCGATGGCCTCGTTCCCGTCAGCGAGACGCTCCGCCATGATCCCCGAACCGACGACGTTCGCGAACAATAGTAGGCTGCCCAACGCCTCGGCAAGGATGGCGCGGTAGTTCACTGAGGGTGGATGCGATTGCCGGCCGCGTCTACGACCTGCTCGCCGCCCTCCTTGGCAAAGGCGCCGCGCTGCGCATCGGGCAGGATGTCCAGCACGGCTTCGGACGGGCGACACATTTTCACACCCAGCGGCGTCACCACCAGCGGCCGGTTGATGAGGATAGGGTGCTCCATCATCGCGTCGATAAGTGCCGTGTCGGACAGTGCCGGATCGGCGAGTCCGAGGTCGGCAAAGGGGGTGCCCTTCTCGCGCAGCAGGTCGCGGGGGGTCATGCCGGCGCGGTCGATCATATCGACAAGTAATGCGCGGACCGGAGGCGTCTTCAAATACTCGACGATGTGAGGCTCGACACCGGAGTTCCGGATGAGGGCGAGCGTGTTGCGTGACGTCCCGCAAGTGGGGTTGTGGTAGATGATTATGTCGGTCACGGGGTGATCCTTCAGCAGCACGTGAGTTCGGCTAGCAGCGGCTCGCACAGATCGGCGCGACCACCGCAGCAGTCCTTTGCGAGAAACAGTATAAGACCGCGCAACGCGTCGATGCTGACACGCTGGATCTGCTGGCGTCCGCGCTTTTCGGGAACGACCAACCCGGCCTTCACCAGGACCGCCAAATGGGTGGAGAATGTGCTCTGGCTTAAACCGCTTGCTTCGACGAGTTGCCCAGTTGAAAGGCCGTCGGGCTCATGCTGGACTAGCAACCTGAAGGTCGACAAGCGGGTCGGGTGCGCGAGGGCGGTGAGGATCGAAAGGGCTGCGTCCGTTTGCATCTATCGGATTTATCCGATGCAATTCGGGCGGTCAACAACCCATCGGACAAATCCGATGATTTTATGGCAGCTATCTGCGTTTGCAGGTCGCTAAGCCGCTGTTGGTCAATCATGGACATCTAAAGTGGAATAGCCGACCCGGGCGTTTCCGCGCACAAAGAAATGGCTGTTGAATGACTGGCTCTGGCTCCCTCTCCCGTGAAGCCGCGTATATCCCCCGGTTTGTTTAGAAACCGTCGATCCACGACGGGATCGAGTTCAGGTCAGGCGGCGCTGAGTACCCTCGGCGTGGGCGCCGCGCGCATCATCAGGCGGTTGAAAACTCGGCGCTTGAGCGATTGCTGTTCGAGAACCTCGTTGTTGCGCTCCCATAGCGTGCCGTTCAGCGAAGGATCGCTCGACAGTGCGAGTTGCGCGCCCCAGCGGGCGGCGTCGGCGGGGTGGATGCCGTCGGGCAGGCCCATCGCGGTCCGCAGGGCGCCGGGGATCCAGTCGCTGATGACGATCTCCGGGAAGCGGCCCTCCAGATCCGCGACCAGCGCGCGGGTGAAGATTCGTGCCGCACCTTTGGATACGGAATAGGCGCTGCTTGCGGCGATCGGGGCGAGGTCGGCGAAGCTGGTGACGTTGACGATGCGGCCGCTGCCCCGGTTCACCATGTCCTCCAGCGCCAGGCGGCTGCAGGCGACCATGCCGCCCAGGTTTATCGCCATGGTCTGCATGAAGCTTTCGGGCGTCTCGTCGAGGAAGTCGCGGCGCGGGTAGGCGGCGGCGTTGTTGATGAGGATCGCGACCGGGCCGAGGCGGCGGATCGTGGCGAAGGCCGCGCGCAGGGCTTCGTAGTCCGACACGTCGCAGGCGATGGGGTGGAATGCCCCGGCGACCGGGCACAGCTTCGAGGTGGCCGACAGGTCGGTCTCGTCGCGGCCGAGACCGGCGACGGTGCAGCCGCGCGCGACGAGTTCCAGCGCCAGCGCGCGGCCCAAACCCTTGCCCGCGCCGGTGACCATCGCCAGCTTTGCGGCCCCGCTCATGACAGGACGCTCACGGCTAGAGGCTCATGGCGCGATGCCTTCGGAGCCGCCAAGATTGCGTCGCCGACCCTCAGCGCGTTGGCGGCGATCGTCAGGCTGGGATTGACGCCCATCGAGGTGGGCATGAACGAGGCATCGGCTACCCACAGGTTGCGGATGCCGTGGACGCGGCAGTCGGCATCGACGACGGATCTGGCGGGGTCTGTCCCCATGCGCAGGCTCCCACAGGGATGGCCGAAGTTCAGTTCCGGCTGGTAGGTCAGGAACAGCGTGCGCCGCAATCCCAGCGAAGTGCGGATCAGCTTGCGGAACCGCTTGCGGCGCTGGTGGAGTTCGGGGCTGAACCGGTAGTCGATCAGGATGCCGCCGGGACGCTCCGGGTCTGGCATGACGCGGTTCTCGGCGTAGGGCATGTCTTCCAGCAGGCCGACGAAGACCTTGGCCTGGCCCAGCGCCCGCGCGGCGACCTTGGCCGGTATGCGCGCCATCTGGCTGGCGCCGGGCAGGCGACGCAGTGGGCTGCGCTGGATCTTGCCCCGCAGGTAATTGAGGATCTCGCCCTCGCCCGCGTCGAGGCCCATCGCCTGCACCATGCCGAAGCGGTGCCCTTCGGCGTGATAGAGGTCGCGAAAGCCGATGGACTTGGCCGCTTCGGCATAGCCTTCGCCGCGCCGGGGCCAGAGTGCGAACATCTCGTTGAGGTGGAACATCAGGTATCGTCCGACCTGCCCGTGGGCGTTGCCGCACCCTTCGGGCCACTCGGCGCAGCGCGAGGCCAGGAGGATACGCGGCGAGGAAAGGGCGCCGGCCGCAAGCACGACATGGTCGGCGGTGAATTCGAGCGTTTCTCCGTCCCGGCGGACGACGACATTGGTGATACGGGGGCCGTCACCCCGCAGCTCCGTGACTTCGCAGCGCTCGGCAACCGCGGCGCGGCCGGTCGCGAGGGCGGGCTCGACACCCGCCGATCGTCCGTCGAGCTTGCATGGGCGCGGGCACTTGCGGCCCAGGCACGACCCGCAGCCCTCTACCCCGCGCATGGCGCTGTGCAACTGGTAGGGGTGGAGGCCGGAGCGCCGCATGCCCTCCATGAGCCGGGCGTCGCCCTCGCACATCGCCGGGCCAGCGGAGAGGTTGGGCGTCGGGTGGTTGGCAAGCGGATCGGGCTGGCCCCGGACCTCGAACAGGGCCTGTGCCTGGTCGAACCAGGGAAGCATCGTGTCGAAGCCGACCGGCCATCCGTCTGTCGGGTGCGGACGCTCGGCGCTGTCGTCGAGGTCGTGTGCCTCGGGCCGTTCCAGCGTCGCGGCGTAGAACACCGAGGATCCGCCGACGGCGGCGCCGATCGCGGGATGGAAGCGACGTTCCTGCCCTTCGATGCGCGCACGCGCGGTATCGGGCCATGATCCGCGTATGAGCCGCGCTTCGGGGTCGTGGACGTCGTCGCCCGCCATGTGGTTCTGCTCGGTGCGGTAGCCGGAGCGACCCTTTTCGATGAACAGGACCGAGAGGCCGCGTTCTGCTAGGCGGCGGCCGATGGTGCCGCCGCCGATGCCGGTGCCGATGACGATGACGTCCCAGCGGCGGGAGGCAAGGTCGCCGGTCATCATGGCCGTGCCGCGGCTATGTTCGTGGCGCCGGAGCCCGACATGAAGGGGATGAACAGGTCGCGCAGGCGAACCGAGCCCTCGTAGGTCATGTGGTTGTTATCGAAGTAGAGCGAGGCGCCTTGCACCATGCCGCTGCAGCTGTCGCGGCAGAGCCTTGGCCACGGGTCGATCAGACGGACCTGCCGATCGGCGACGAGCTGGCCGATCGACACCTCCGCCAGCCGGTTGCGGTCGCGCAAGGCGGGCATCCGCACGCTGGCGAGCACCCGGGCCTGGTCTGGGGTCAGCCGCCCGTAAGCGAGGTCGCGGGCGACGCGGACGCTGTCGAACTGCGGCATTTCCGGCACCTGGCGCAGCAGGTAGACCTCATGGCCTTCGCCCTTAAGTTCCGCGACCGTGAGCTTCAGCGCGGCGCCGAACAGAGCCGATTGCGAGACGCCGCGCGGCAAGCCCGAGCCCGTCTCGGGGGAGAGGGTGATGAGGTTGTGGGCGTCGCGGCCGACCCCCTTGCCGTCGGCGTAGTAGGCCCATCGTCCGACCAGCAGCAGGCGGCGAATGCTCGGATATTGCCGGATCGCCGCGCGGATACGCCGGTTGTCGTCGGCGCAGGTACGGTCCTGGTCGGGCGTCGCGGCGCTTTCGTGCTTGGCGAGGCCGAAGAGCGGCGGGCATCCGGCGTGCCAGATGATCATGCCCGGTCGCCCCGCCTCGCGGGCGGCCATGGCGAGGCCATCCATTTGCGCACGCAAGTGGCTGTCGCCCCAGATCAGGAATTCGGGCCGGCCGTCGGGACCGATCGCGCATGTCCTGATTCCGGCGAGGGGACCGTCCTCCGGCCGGCGGCAGCGGCTGGTGTCCTGCAGGAAGCCGGCCGACGCCGCGATGTAGACTTGCGTATCGCGCGAGAAACGGTCTGGCAGGCCATCGGCGAGGAACGTGGCCGCTCCCACCGAGAGGGTGGCGCAGGCGGCCACGGCGGCGCTGCTCAGCAGCACGGGCGCAGTGATCCGGCGGTTGCGGCGGAAGGGCTGCTCGACGAAGCGCCAGCTCAGCGCCGCGACCACGAATACCAGCGCCAGCCATCCGGCGGTTTCCAGCGGCGAGGCATAGTGCCCGCGCCAGTAGCGCGAGAAGATCAGAAGCGGCCAGTGCCAGAGGTAGAGCGAGTAGGAGATCAGCCCGATGAAGACCATGGCAGGGTGCGAAAGCACGGCGCCCGGATTGCCCCTGTCCCCCTTCGCGCCTGCCAGCAGCGCGGCGCTGCCTGCCACCGGGAGCATGGCCTGCCAGCCGGGAAAGCTCGCGTTCCTGATCAGCAGGAAGGACGCGGCCAGCAGCAGGAACCCTGCGCTTGCCAGCACCGCCTGCAGGCGCGGGGTCAGGGCGGCATCGCGCAGCCAGATCGCCAGCAGCACGCCGGAGAGCATCTCCCAGGCGCGGAAGGGGAAGAGGTAAAAGGTCATCACCGGATAACCGGCGGTCAGGGCCACGCAGGCGAGCAGCGATCCGGCCCAGACTGCGATCAGGATACCCAGGATCACCTTCGGGCCGACCCGCGCCAGCGCGAGTGCGCTCAGCAGCAGCGGCAGGAAGAGGTAGAACTGCTCTTCCACGGAAAGCGACCAGGTATGCAGCAGCACCCGGCTGTCGGCGCCGAAGTCGAAATAGCCCGCCTCGCGGTAGAACAGGACGTTGGACATCCACAGGCTGGAGGCGATCAGTTCCTTGCCGAAGTTGCGGAACTCATAGGGCAGGAGGACAAACCAGCCGATCACCGCACAGGCGGCGCCCATCGCGAAGAACGCAGGCGCCAGGCGGCGAATGCGTCGCAGGTAGAACTGGCCGAGATCGATCCTGCCCGCCTCCAGCAATTCGGACCAGAGCATCCCGCCGATCAGGAAGCCGGAGATGACGAAGAACACGTCGACACCGACGAAGCCCGCCTTCAGGCCCGGCACCGCGAAATGATAGAGCACCACCGCCAGCACCGCGATGGCGCGCAGTCCGTCTATCTCCCGGCGATAGGGTGCATGCTGCGGTGCCGGCACGTCGCGTTTCCTTCCGTTGCCGTCCGGCCGCAACCGGGGGCGCAATCCCCTGAAAGTCTAAGTCGAGGCCGACCCCCGCGAAATTCGGCAAAGGGCGGTAGAATTTTTCGGAACGGGGCATGCCCGGAATGTCAGATGCAATGTCCCTGCCCTTCGGACGCGAAGCGGGTGCAGTCCCAACGCAAGTTCTCCGGCGCGGCGGCGGTGCTGCGGCGCTCGAAGATGAAGGAAATGGCGTCGATCGAACTGCCGGGCATCGGCAGGGCGCGGGGCGTGCGGGAGGCGTCGGTCCAGCCGATGAAGCGGCACCGGCTCACTCCGGCGCAGCGCTGTTCGGCAAGGGCGCGGAAGCTGGCGGGCGTGCCGCCTGCGGGCAGGGTCACGAGGAAGATGTTCGGCGGCGGTGCGACAGCGACATTGCTGATCTCCGTCCTCGGTGCGGCTGGCGCCGCCGCCGCGGCGGCAGGCTGTCCGGACGGAATGATCGGCAGGAACTGCAACTGCGGCGCTTCTGCGCTTTCGCTCGTGCCTGCGGTTAATCCGCGATGCGCTTCCGAGATACGTGAAAGCATCGGAATGTCCGGCTCGCTGCCGGTGTGGCGCATCTCGAACACCTGGGTGCCGCGCCAGCGGTAGAACAGGTGGGTGCGCACGACCGCTACCTTGTCCATCGAGCGGTCCCAGGCCGGGCTGACCCAGTCGGTGTGGTAATGCGTGGCAAGGCCGACGGTCGGATCGACCTGTCCGAGCAGCATTTCGGTGGCGACGCGGCGGGCCGCCTGCCATGCTTCCGCCGACGGCGTGCGGCGCAGCATCGAGCCGTCGCAGGTGAAGGTGAACTGGCAGCCGGTGCGCCGCTCCGAACCCTGGAACACCACGCCGCAGACGCTGGCCGGGAATGCGCGGTGGCGCACCCGGTTGAGCACGACTTGCGCGACCGCGCGCTGGTCGGCGATGCCCAGACCCGCCTCGTAATAGTCCGCAGCGGCGAGGCAGTCGGTGGCCCGTGCCAGGTCCGGCGGCGCGGCGCGCAGGTAGAAGGGCTGGGCTGCGACGAGGACGCCCCTCGCCAGCGGCACGCCGGCGTTGAATGCGCGGGCCAGCTGCGACTGCGGATCGGCAGGGGGCAGCAGTACATCCTCCGGCGCGTCGAAAGCCCCACGCACGATCGGCGGCGCGGTGAATTTGGGCAACGGGCTGGCGACGGGGCGCTGGGCTGGAACGGTCGCGATCGCGACGAGGGCCAGACATGCGCCGAGCCCTGTTCTGACCCGGCGCATGACCGTCCTCCCATGCCCCGCTGGCGGCTGCTCGCGGTTCCGATGCTTGCCCGGCAATCTGGAACGAAGGGCGGCAAATGCCGACAAGACGGGTCTCCCGCAGTGACAGCGATTCATCCCACGGCGCGCGTTCAAGCGGCATCCGGGGGATCATGCTCCCGGGGATCCCTCCGTCGATTTCCCAAGCAAAACCCGGAATGCCGCGCGCCTGCCTCAGCGCGCATAATGCGGCGATTATGGAGATCACCGGAACCGCCGCCGAACCGCTCGCCTTCAGGCATGAATCGGGGACCGCGTGGTCCGGCATTGTACGCCAGGCCAGACCCGTCCGGTCGCGGGGCGCGATCGCCTATCTCAGCAACGTCTACCCCAAGATCAGCCACAGCTTCATCCAGACCGAGATCGCGGCACTGGAGCGGCAGGGGTTCGAAATCCACCGCTTCACCGTGCGTCGGGCGGGTGAAACTCCTGCCGATACGGCCGAGCGCGCGGAGGCGGGCCGCACCACGGCGCTGCTGGAAGATCGTGGCGCTCTTGCGTCTGCGACGCTGGCTTGTCTGGCGCGGCAGCCGCTTGCCGCGCTGCGCGCGCTGCAGCTGGCGTGGCGGACGGGCGGGAGGGGCAACCGTATCCGGGCGTTGGCCTACTTCGCCGAGGCCGCGCTGCTGGCGCGGCGGCTGGAAGCAGCGGGGGTCTCGCACCTCCATGCCCATTTCGGCACGAACCCGGCGATGGTGGCACGTCTCGTGGCGCGGTTGGCGCCGGTTACCTACAGTTTCACCGCGCACGGACCGGATGAATTCGACGCACCGCGCGCCCTCGATCTGCCCGGCAAGATCGCCGAGGCGGCCTTTGTGGTCGGCGTCTCCAGCTTCGGACGCGGGCAGTTGATGCGCTGGTCGCATCCTGACCACTGGTCACGTATCCACGTCGTCCACTGTGCCCCGGACCCGGCGTTCTTCGCAGGGCTCTCGCAGGGTGGAGCCATGGTCGAGGATGAACGGGAGGGCGGGCCGGACGGAGAGGATACGCGCTTCGTCTGCGTCGCCCGTCTCAGCGCCCAGAAGGGGCTGCCGCTGCTGCTGGAAGCCTTCGCCCGCGTCGCCGTGCGGCGCCCGATCCGGCTCGACCTTATCGGCGGGGGAGAAGACGAGGCGATCATCGCGGCCCAGATCGCGCGGCTGGGAATGCGCGAGGTCGTCACTCTGCATGGCTGGGCGAGCCCGCAAACGATCCGCGGTGCGCTGCGTAGGGCGCGGGCGCTGGTGCTGCCCAGCTTCGCCGAGGGGCTTCCTGTCGTGCTGATGGAGGCCATGGCGCTGCGCCGCCCGGTGATCGCCACGGCCATTGCCGGGATACCGGAACTGGTCGACGGGGATGTCGGCTGGCTGGTGCCCTCCGGCTCGGTGGATGCTATCGAGGGTGCGCTCGACGCTGCGCTCGATGCCTGGCCGGAGGAACTGGAGGCAATGGGAGAGCGTGCCCGAGCCCGCGTTCTCGACCGGCATGATCCCGAGCGTTGTGCGGGCCGGATGGTCGATCTGTTGGTACCGCTGGTGCGCTGAGGTCGTTTGCAGATACGCCGCAGGGCGAATGTCCCCGGACGGCATCTCGGTCGTCCGGGGAGGGTGGCGGATCAGACGCTCGCGGGCGGGATCATTCGCATCACCGGGGAGAGCCGGCGGCGCCACAGGGCGGCGCGGCGCTGGCGGTCGGGCAGGCCCTCGATCATCTGCAGTGCCTCGGAGCGGTCTATGCCGCTGCGCTCGCACAGGAAGGGGTGGCGAGGCGGGTTCGCGAAGTAGCTGTAGAACAGGGCTGCCCGGTCACGCCCGGTGGCGGGTTTGCCGCGATGGAAGAAGCGTGCGGTGTCGCAGAAGACCACGGTGCCCTTGAGCCCGGTGCAACTCACCACGTCGTCGGCATAGTCCGGTCCGAGCCGTGCCTTGAGCAGCGGGTCTTCGCCGAATTCGTAGTGGTAACCGTCTATATCGCTGCGCACCGTGTCCTGCCGGGCGATGCACTGGAACGGGCCGCCTTCCTCATCGACGTCATGGAGGTAGATCGCGACCTTGAGCATGCGCCGGTCTTCGCGGTCGCGATGCCACTTGCGGGTGGCGATTTCCAGCCCGTCGGCCACGGTGTAGTTAATCGCCACCCCGTCGTATGCCACGGGTAGACCGATGTAGCTCTCTACGATGTCGAGCAGGCGCTCATGAAGGCCCAACCGGTAGATGTCCGGGTTGCGGACGATCTGGAGGGGGGGGACTATGATGAATTGTCTCCCGTCCCGGGCCAGTGCCCGAGCCTCGGGGGCGAAGTGGCTCGACAGTTGCCATGCCGCGTCGACCACTTCGGCGGCGCCGTGGATACGCAGGGCATCGAGCGTGGTGACGCATACGCCCTTGCGGTTGAGCTGTGCGACTACGTCGTTGCCGATTGCGTCGAGGTCCGGCAGCCTGTGGGCATGCCGGGTCACGGCGGCGCGGTGCCGCTTGCCGAGCCACAGCCGCACCCGCCTTTCGTTGAGTACCGCGAGCGCCGCCTGCGAGGGCAGATCGCGCAGCCATCTGGCGCGCCCTTTCAGCTTCAGGATCGTCATAGCATCCTCCGGTATGTGTGGGTCAGGCCTGTCTGGCTCCACTTTTGTAGTACCCGTAATCCACCCGGCGTGCGGTCGGCGAGATGGACCGGTTGAGCACGGTGCCGACGATGGGCGTCGGACTGACGGTTCGGGCGACGTCCTGAAGCGCTGCCCGCGCGGTCCTGCCCTCTTCCGCGACGATCAGGATACCGTCGACGTTGCGCGCGATCAGCGCTAGGTCGTCGCTGAGGATCGCGGGCGGGGTATCGACGAGGCAGATCGTGCCGTCCTCGATCGAATGCCGGTTGTGCAACGCCAGTGCCAGCGCATTGGAGGCGAGGAGCGCTTCGGCGTCGGCACGCGCGCGGCGCACCCGATGGACGGTGAGGTCCAGTCCCTCGATGCGCGCCTGCGTGGCGCTCCAGGGGCACTCCCCGGCAAGATAGTCCTCGACCCCGGCATAGTCGTCCGGCAAGCCCAGCCGGTTGCCCATCGCGGGACGGCGCAAGTCCAGTTCGACCAGGACGGTTGGGTGAATCCTGGCCATTGCCATGGCGAGATTGGCGGTGATGTGGGTCTTGCCGTTGCCGGGCTCGGCCGAGGTTACCGCGAAGACGCGGGAACCGGTGGCGCGGGCATGGTCGAGCAACGCCGAGCGGATCATCGTGAACTGCCGCAGTTCGTTACTGGGCGGTGCAAGCCCGACTATGTGATTCTCTGAAAGGTGCCCGGCATCGGGTGCGAAGGTGATGCCGGCGACGGCGGGGACTTCGATGCCGCCCTGCGGAATGAATGGCACTTCAGCGTTCATGGGCCTGCTCCGGGTTCTGTCTGGCGACTATGCTGGCGAATGGGCTGGCGAGTAGCTCGGCGCACTGCGCGCCCGGCCCGGCAGCCAGCGTGCGAGCCTGTCGAGGAAGTTGGGATCTCGGCTTGTCGGTATGGCACCGAACAAGGGCGCACGAACCGCATGGCGCAGGCTTTCGGTGCCGTGGATCGTACCGGTCAGTATCTCGCGCGCGATGATGAGCGCCAGGCCGAGGCCGAAGCCGGCAGCGAGGCCCATCAACATGACCATCCATGCGTTTCGGCCCAGCGGGTGCAGCGGCAGGTTGGGCGGGTCGACGACGGTGAAGCGTTCGCCCTTGTCCTCCGATTGGAGATTGGCGGCGACTTGCGCGTCGAGCTGCTTTTCCCGCAGGGAATCGTACTGACGCTTGATGTTGTCGTATTCGCGTTCGATCGTACTGAGTTCGTAGGCCGACTGCGGCGCCTGGGCGACGCGGTGATCGATATCGGACATCGTCCGCACGAGTTCGGCGCGACGGGAGGCAAGGGTGGAGATGCGTTCGCGGCCTGCGGCGATCTCGGCCTCGATCAGCGTCTCACCGCGACCCGGTTCCTGCGCGATCAGGCTTCGCTGACGCTGCACTTCCGCGCGGGCGGCGACGACGTCGGGGAAGCGTTCCGAATGCGTGGAAAGCAGTGCGGACAGGCGCTCTTCCGCGCGCTGGAGCCCTTCGACGCCGGGTGGGGTCCGTTCCAGTTCCTGCTGACGCGCGGCGAGCAGGCTGGACTGCTGGATCAGCCCCTGAGTCTCGGCGTCGGTGCGAGAAATCTCGGCGCGCATCGCCGAGCTGGACTGCGAACTCAGCGCGACATCGGTGGGCAGCGAGCCGGCATAACGGGCCTCTACGCTGCGGCGCTTCTCGGCAAGGTCGCGCAGCTGGCGACGCAACTCGTCGGAGCGCTTGGCGAGGAAGGCAGCGGTGCCGGTGGCCTGTTCGGTGCGGAAGCGCTTGTCTTCGACGAGGAACATCTGGGTCAACTGCTCGGTCACCGCCTGCGCGCCGCGAGGATCGCGATAGTCGAACGAGAGGTTGAAGGCGATCGTGCCGCCGCGACCCCGCGTCGGATCCGCAGCGACGAGGTTCACGCCGACTTTCGTACGCATGATTTCGAGCAACCTGGGATAGTCCATCACCGCCCGCTCCCGCTGATAGAGCCGGTTCTGCTCGATCAGCCTGGTCAGGCTTTCGCGGCTGACGACCTGCTGGCGAATCTTGGCGATCCGCTCGTCCGCCACGTCCGTCAGCGGCGAGGAAATCAGGCTGGGCGGGATTCGCGGGGAATCGATCAGTAGCGTCGTGGAGGAACGGTAGACCGGCTCGTGCGTGGCGACCGAGGCTGCGGCAGCAACGCCGCCAAGCAGGGTCGGCGCGATCAGCCAGCGCCAGCGGCGGCGCAGCATCGCAAGGATCTCGACCGGATAGATGCCGAGGGGATCGGCATTGGCAGGGTCTGATCCGGGCGCCGCAGTGGGCGAAGACGAGGGCGTCATGGGTGTCTGGCTGTTATTGTTCATCGGCTGGGTATCCGGAAAGTGACGCCGGCCCGGATGGTCCAGGAACTCTGCGTCTGGCTGGACAGGCCGGTGCGGCGGTCATAGTCCGCACCGACATGAAGGCGGAATCGGTCGTCGAGGCGATGCTCGTAAGTCGTGGAGAGGCTGACGATCTTCGCGTCCGATCCGAATGTGGGACTGGGAACGGAGCGATACTCGCCAAGGGCGCTCAAGGTGCCGCGTTCGCTTGTCTGGAAATCGAAAGTGGCGGTCAGCACTTTTTCGCGCTGGATGCCGCCGAAGCCGGTGACCGCCGGCCTGATCTGCCCCGCAAGACACACCCGCAAGCGTCGTGGATCGTAGCATAGCGATACCGAAGTCGCGAGTTGGAGCGGGGTCCGGTCGGTCGGCGCACCAGGCCCGCTTCGGGAAGTCCGGGACGCCCCCGCTTCAGCCTGTACGGACAAATGAGGAGCGACGCGCGTTCCAGCCTTGAGCACGAACAGAGCCGCATCCGAGCGTGATCCGTCGGATGCCTTGCTGAAGGTTGCCGAGCCTCCGAGGCCGATCCATGAAAAGGGCGACAACCGGCGTTCTGCGCCGAGATCGAAGTTGGCCGCATCGGTACGGCGCAGCAGTTGCGAGCCGCGCGGCGACAACCGGCTCCAGGCCCCCTCTCCGCTGATCGTCAGGTATTGGTCGGGGCGCCAGCGCAGGCTCTGCTTGAGTTCGTAGCGATCCTGGAGGCTTACCGGATCGATTGCGGCATCGATCGTGCCATTGGTGCCTTCGAGTGGCAGGAGGCGTTCGAAAGAGGCTTCGGTGCGAGCCGATAGGCGCTCGCTGCCACGGTGATCCAGCGCGAGCTTGCCATAACCCGTGACGAAATCGCCATAGCGCCGACTGTAGCGGCGGTATGCGATTCTGCCCTCGAGGTCGAGCGTGGTCCCGGCATCGACGCCGAGGGTCGCACCTGCCTGTGCGGAGACTTCCCCGCCCGAATTCATCTTGCGGTCGTCCGTGAGGAGGAACAGGTTGCGCCCCGTGAACCCCGTCATGTCGAACTCGATGTAGGGCGGCTGCTCCTGTGCGGCCGCATTGGCGGGAACAAGCCCCAGCGTCGGCGGGGCGACTGCCAGGAGGAGCAGGGTGCCACGATGTGCCGCCGTCACGGGATCAGCAGGACGTCGCCGCTCTGAAGCGTCGGCAGTGCCGTGCCAAGGGCACCGGAATTGAGCGAGCGGGCGCCTTTCAAAAGCTTGCTCAGCTTGATGCGCTCCACCACCTGACCGGCGCGGGTCTGGCGCAGGATCACCGCGCCTCCGGTGTCGGCGAAGTCGGCGGTGCCACCGGCCATGCTGAGTGCCTGAAGGATATTGGGCGCCGAGCGACTGGTATAGCTTCCAGGCGTCCGCACTTTGCCGAGTACGTAGAAACGCGTGCCGTCGGTCTCGCGCACGGTCACGGTCACGTCCGGCGGGCCGGCCGTGTAGTTGAGCGCGATGCGGCCGCGAATCTCGTCGGCGATGTCGGTGACGTTGCGCCCGTCGGCGCGGATCGTACCCGCCAACGGAAAGGCGAAAGTGCCGTCTGGCTGGACGAGAACCTGGCGCTGCATGCGCTCCTCTCCCCAGACGAAGACGTCGAGCTGGTCGCCCGCCCTCACCGTGTAACGCGAGGCCGAGGCGGCATCGGGCATGCTGGCGGCCGATTGCGCACCGGACACGACGGGCGCGATGGCCTGGGTGCCGGGAGTGGCGGCCCTGACCTGTGCCGAGACGGGATGGACCGCAAGGCCCATGGCGAGGAAGGAAACGGCCGCCGCAACGGTCCGGGTTGATCGGTGCGCAGCGCGCGACCGATAAGCGTCGTTCGATTGAAGCATGTCTACCCCCACAGTCGGCATGGAATGTCGATCTGCGGAAAAGGCTAACCTCGTGCGGTACTTGCCGAAAATTCTCCCATTGGAGGGCGTGCTTATCCGTGGGGAGAAACACGCATCGGCTCGTTTTGAACAGCCCTCCGGGATTTATGGAGAGGTTTTTCAGAACGAGGAATACGCCTCCCAGTTCGTCGGGCGCAGTTGCTGGAGAAGACCCCGGAACGGCGTGGCGGCATAATCGCGCACGGGGAGGTACGCTTTATGTCGCTTGAACACCTGAACCTTATCGGCCGCGAGATTTCGGCACCCGTGCTGGATCTGCCGCTGGATCTGCCGCTGCCGGTCATCGCCGACCTGAATGCCGGGCATCAGGCCGGCCATCGGGACGATGTCGAGTTCCTCGACCTCGATTTTACGCCGATCGACTTGCCGACAGCGATGAATGCAGTGTGCAAGCGGCCTCCCTCGGCGCCATTTACGTATATCGTCACGCCCAACGTCGACCATGTCGTGCGGTTGCTGCGGCGGCGCTCCGACTTGTGGCCGGCCTATCGTGATGCCTGGATGACCTTGTGCGACAGCCGTATCCTTGCGCGCCTGGCACGCGGCGACGGGCGCGAGTTGCCGGTGGTGACGGGCAGCGACCTGACGCTGCGCCTGTTCGAGGAGGGCATTGCCGCCGACGATGCCGTCGCGATCCTGGGCGGCAGCGACGCTACAGTGGCGCGCATCAGCGAACTCTACGGGCTGCGCAACGTGCGTCACTACAATCCGCCGATGGGCTTCATCAAGGATCCGCGCGAAGTGGCGCGAGCAGTACGCTTTCTTGTCGAGGCCAAGGCGCGATACTCATTCCTGGCGGTGGGTTCGCCGCAGCAGGAGATCATCGCGCGTCGCGTCGCCAAGGCGCGCGGCGGCCAGGGTATCGGCTTCTGCATCGGCGCCAGCCTCGAATTCCTCTCCGGCGAGCAGGAGCGCGCGCCGGCGGTGATCCAGCAAATGTCGATGGAGTGGGCCTTCCGGCTGTGCTCCAACCCCCAGCGGTTGTGGCGGCGCTATCTGATCGAGGGGCCGCAGATTTTCCGGATCCACCAGATGTGGCGTAGCAATAGGGCGCCGGCTCCGTTGCGAGCGCCGCTGCACGCATAACGAGCGGGGCAACCGTCCGCAGCCCGCCGATCGACCCTGGAGCAGTTTGCGCCTCGACGGCACGACTGCTCCAGTTTTCTTTGGTTTAAAACGTTTTCCGGGTCATCGGTGGTTCCACCTGATCGGACGTGCTCTGGTACGACAGGCGCTTATGGGATCAGCGCGCGCAGATGCGCCATCCTGCCTGCGAATTCCTGGCCGAAATCATGCCGGCGGGCGAAGGCGAGGCCGGATCGTGCGCTTTCGGCGATGGCGGGGCGATCAAGGTTCCACCGCCCGATCGCCTCTGCAAGCTGCTTCGTCGAGCCCAGCGGCACTGCGAGGCCGCCGCCCGATTCCCTGCTCAAACGGCACCACATGCGATTGCTGTAGCCAGCTATGGCAAGACCGCAGCCCATCGCTTCAAGGTAAGTGCATGAGGGGTCGGACTGTCGGTGGCAAGACAGGAATACATCGGCCTGAGTCCGGCTGAGCGGCACCAGCTTCGTCTTGAAATCGACGGGCGCATGCAGGCGGACCGCACCGTCGAATTCGCCGAGCCCATCGCGAATTTCCTGTTCGAGACTTCCCGCGCCGTAGATGTCCAGGGTCGCTGGTACGCCCATTGCCGCCAAGGCGCGCATCACGGGAAGCAGGTCCTGGCTACCCTTCATCGGCTCCAGGCGTCCCGAATGGATCAGTCGCAAAGGATATCCTGCCAGCAGCCGTTCATTGCGCACGGCCACTTCGGCCGGCGTCGCCATCATCTCCGGACCCATCCTGTTGTCGAAATAGAGATGCGCATCGTCTGCGAGCCGGGAATAGGCGCTGAAAGCCGGATACCCGTTGAACTGTGCACCGACGGCGGCCTTCAGCCGCGATCGCACCTGCCGTTCGTTGCGCAGGAGCCAGAGACTACTGCGCATCTTGCGCATTCCCGACACCTCGCGATCCAGCCAGAGGGTGCGTAACCGGGTCTCCAGCGTATATTCCACCCCCACCGCGTATGGGATACCGGCTGAGGCGATGCTCTGGCAGATGGCCGGGAAGCCCGGCATGTCGGCAGATACCAGCGCGATCGAGATTCCCGTCAGTGCAGCGGGCGGTACAGGTGCGCCCTTGCCCAGCACAACCATCTCGAAGTCGAGTTCATCGGGTCTGTAGACACGGCCGAAGGGGATGGTGTCGTCGCTTTCCCAGATTATGCAGCGGATTTTCCCACCCCAGTCTGCGACATGCGCGCGCATGCCTTCGACGAACTTGGTGTCCAGGCGATACCCATCCGCAGCTACCTGGACAGGCGCCGGAGCGCTGAGCAGCAAGGTAGCCGCGGCCGCCCCCCTTTGACCTGCAGTACCGGCGGCCGTGCAGGGCGGCATCGCGGCGTTCATGGCAGGAAAGGCGGGGCGCATTCTGTCGTCCACCTTCCTGACGATGCCGACAGACTTGGCCTGCGGCGTGAACGGAGCCCGATGTACATGCAGCAACTCTCCTTGGAAATTTCGCGAGACGCTTTGCGTCCAAGTCTATTGGGCGCCGCCGCCCGGTGTCGATCATGAGAACTTCCAAGGGAGTTTCAGGTCTGCCCGGGCCTTGGCTGCCCCCTTATCCTCTTGCCGGGTGAAGCTGGCGTCGCGGGGCGCAAGAGGGGAACCGGATGGACTTGCTGGTGCTTGCCGACCGCATCGTGCTGGGCTTCGCATGGTGGATGGCCGTGGCGGCCGGATTGCCGACGGCGATGCTTGCGCTCGAATGCGTCGTCGGCGCGCGGAGGCATGTTTCCGGCGAAGCCGGTGAGGCGCCGCCTTTTGTCGTCGTCATGCCCGCCCACGACGAAGCGGCCGGAATCGACACGAGCGTGCGCGCGGCGCTGGGGTTGCTGCGCGATGGGGACGAACTGCTGGTCGTCGCGGACAACTGCACCGATGATACGGCCGCAAGGGCGCGGGCTCTGGGCGCGACGGTCATCGAAAGGTCCAATCCGCACTTGCGCGGAAAGGGCCACGCGCTGGAATACGCCCGCGCCTTCATTGCCGACCATCTGCTGCGAGCGGAGGCGGTGCTGGTACTCGACGCCGATTGCCGCGCGATGCCCGGTTCCCTGCCTGCGTTGGCTGAGGCGGCGGTCCGGCGCGATGCGGCGGTGCAGGGAATCTTCCTGCTTGCCGCCCCGGATGATGCGGGCGCGGTCGTGCGGGTGTCCAGTTTCGCCTTCCTGATCAAGAACCTCGTGCGGCTTCAGGGGCTGGGGCGCCTGTCCGGAATGGCGCTGCTGCAGGGATCGGGCATGGCCTTCCCGCGCTCCATGTATCTCGAGATGCGCTGGCCGGGCGGGTCGCTGGTCGAGGATCTGGAAATGGGGCTCGACCTCCTGCTCGCAGGCCGGCGCGTGATCGTCGAGTCCGGCGCCCGCATCCTGAGCGCTACCAGCTCGGTCGAGGGCACCGGCAGCCAGCGCCGCCGATGGGAGCACGGCATGATGCAGACCGCCTGGCGCTATGTCCCCCGGCTGCTGGCGCGCGCGGTGCGAAGGCCCGCGCTTGCGATCGTCGCGCTGGACCTCATGATACCGCCAACCGTGCTGCTCGCGCTGTGCTCGGCACCCGCGCTGGGGATCGTGCTGGCACTGGCGGGACCAACCGCGCCGTTCCTCGCCCTGCTGGCGACCCAGACCGCAGCGGCGCTCGGGCTATCTCTGGCATGGTGGCTGCATGGGCGGGATACCCTGCCGCTGTCGTCCCTGCGCCTGCTGCCGGGCTACTTCGTCTGGAAGCTGCCGCTGATCGCCCAGTTCGTGACCCGCCGCGAGCGGGAATGGACCCGTACGGAGCGGCTGCCGTGACGCCGGTGGGCTTCGTCATTATCGGTCGCAACGAAGGCGGGCGCCTCGATTTGTGCATCGACAGCGTGACGCGGACCGGCCAGCGCGCCGTCTACGTCGATTCCGGCTCCACCGACGGTAGCGTGGCGCGCGTGAAGGCGCGGGGCCTGTCGGTGGTCGAACTCGATCCCGGGCAGCCGTTCACCGCTGCGCGGGCGCGGAATGCCGGGCTTGACTGGCATCTGGACAAGGACCCGCTGCTCGAATTCGTCCATTTCATCGATGGCGATTGCGAACTGATCCCTGGTTGGCTTGACAAGGCCCGCGCCGCATTTCTGGCCGACGATCAACTCGCCGCCGTTTGCGGTCGCCGGCGGGAGAGGGCACCGGACGCCAGCCTCTACAACCGATTGTGCGAGGCCGAGTGGAACACGCCCGTGGGCCTTGCCGAAAGCGTCGGCGGCGACGCACTGTTCCGCGTCGTCGCACTGCGCCAGGTAGACGGCTACGATGAGCATCTGATCGCCGGCGAGGAGCCCGACATGTGTTACCGCATGCGACGGCGTGGCTGGCTCATCCGCCGGATAGAGGGAGACATGACCATCCATGACGCGGCGATGATGCGCCTCGGCCAGTGGTGGCAGCGCAACCGCCGTAGTGGCTACGCCACCGCCGAGGCACTGGCGATGCGCGGCGCGCAAGATCTGCAAAAGGGGCGCGAACTGCGTCGCAAGGTGCTCAGCAATCTACTCTGGTCGCTCCCGCCGATGTGGCTGCTCTGGCCCGTGTTGTGGCTGCGCATCCGTGCGCGCAAGGATGCGCTTCAGGCGACTTGGCTGATCCTTGGCAAGCTGCCGCATCTGCAGGGGCAGATTGATTACTGGCGTCGTCGAAAGTCGCGTAGCGCCGCCGTTCGTCCTGCTCGTCTGATCGAGTATAAGTAATTCGCTCCCTAAAACACCCAAGTAAGCATCCATGGTGAAAACAGGGGCGGGGTTTGGGACATAGTTTTCCAAATTCAGTCTCAATACAGTCGATGTCGACTTGGGGTAATTCATTCAGGCGTGGGGCATCGCATGACGTCTTTCCGGGACTTCGCCGGCAATGGGCAATCTCCTGATTGCCCGGTTGCAAGCAGCATTCTCGTCGGCAACGAAACGCTGCTCGCGGAGTGTGGCAGGCTGCTGATCGATCGTGGGCACCGGATCGCCGCCGTGGTGGCGGCGCCGGTTTCGCCGGCCGCCGATTGGGCTCGGCGCCTCGGCATTGCGCTGTTCGAGAAGCCGCGCGACCTTCTGGCCGCTGCCGTAGAAAGCGTCGACTACGTCTTCAGCATCTCCAACCTCAGCGTTCTGCCGGCGGAGGTACTGGCGCTCGCATCGCGGGCGGCGATCAATTTCCATGACGGCCCGCTGCCCGAACTGGCCGGCCTCAATACGCCCGTCTGGGCGCTGCTGGATGGAGCGGCGCGGCATGGCGTGACCTGGCACCTGATGACAGGCGCAGTGGACGAAGGTGCGATCCTCGCTGCGGAGCGCTTCGAAATCGCCGAAGAGGAAACCGCGCTTTCGCTCAACACCCGCTGCTTCGAGGCGGGCTTGCATTGCTTCGAGGGGCTCGTCGCAGATCTCGACGGCGCGGTCGCAGCGGCGGTTCTGCAGGACCGTGCACCCGATCGCATGGTCGGCCGCGCCGACCGCCCGAAGGCCGCCGCCACGATCGACTGGAGCCGCCCGGCTGCCGAGATCGCCCGTCTGGTCCGTGCGCTCGACTTCGGAACTTACGCCAACCCGGTCGGAGTCCCGAAGGCATTGCTCGGCGATCGGCTGTTGCTCGTGCAGCAGATCACGCCGCTGTCCAGCGTATCGGGCCGCGAGCCGGGCACGATCCTGGTGTCCGGCCCCACGCCGGTTGTCGCCACAGGCGATCTTGATGTGCGGCTCGACCGTCTCGCCATGCTCTCCGGCGAAGCGCTGGGCGGGGCGCAAGTGAGCGAACTGCTGATCGGTGCGGCGGGCTTCACGGTGCTCGACGATGCCCGGCGCGATCAGCTCGATTGCCTCGATGCGGCCGCCGGGCGCTATGAGGCGTGGTGGCGTCGTCGCTTGCAGCAGCGCGAGAGCTTGCAGTTGCCGCAGTTTACTCCGCGTGTTGGCGACGGTCCTGCGCAGCCCTTCATGCTGGACCGGGCAATGCCGCAGGGTCTCGATGCCGGCGGCGCTCTGGCCGCGCTGGTCGCGTGGCTGGCCCGCGCTGCCGACCGGGCGAGCGTCGAGATCGGATATTCCGACTGTGTCAGCCGTGCGCGGCTGGACGACGTGGCGGGCTGGTTCGCGCCGGAGATGCCGCTGAAGGTCGCGGTCGATTTCGATGCTCCGCTGGCCGTGCTGCGCGACGCGCTGGACCGTGAAGTCGCCGGGATGCACCGCCGCGTGGCCATCTGCGCCGATCTCGTCGCCCGCAGCCCCGAACTGCGCGGTCGCGCGGGGGGCGACCATCCCGTCAGCGTGCAGGTGGTGAAGCGGCTCGACGAGGTGCGCGCAAGCGACGCGGTGCTCGACGTGGCCGTTTGCACCTCGGAAGGCAGGCTGCGCTGGACCTGCGACGCCACCCGCCTTTCCCGCGCCGATGCGGAGGACCTCGTGCGCGGTTTCGAGGCGATGTACCTGGACCTTGCGGACGCACCGGTCGGCCGCCTGTCGCTGCTCGAACCCGAGGAACATGGGCGGATCGTCGGTGCCTGGAACGCCACCGAAGGTCCCGTTCCTGCCGGTCCGGCCTGGCACCACCACTTCGTGGAGCAGGCCGTGCGCACGCCCGACAAGCTGGCAGTGACGGCGCTCGGCATCTCACTGACTTACGCGCAGCTCGATGCGCTCTCTAACCGCGTCGCGCATGACCTTGCGGCGCGGGGCGTGGGGCCGGAAGTGCTCGTCGGCCTCCACCTGTCGCGCTCTGTCGAGATGCTCGCCTGCCTCATCGGCGTGCACAAGGCGGGGGGCGCCTACGTGCCGCTCGACCCGTCCTATCCGCGGGATCGCATCGCCCACATGGTGGCGGATTCCGGCCTTGGCCTGGTTCTGAGCGAAACTGTGCTGGCGGGCGATCTGCCGCAGACCGAGGCGCCGATCCTCCTTATCGATACCATGCGCGAGGTCTTCGCCGCGTGCCCGTCGGACCCCTTCGACGGCGGCGCGGAAGGCGCGAATCTCGCCTACATGATCTACACCTCGGGTTCGACCGGGCTGCCCAAAGGTGTCATGGTCGAGCACCGTAACCTGTTGAATTTCTATGCAGGAATGGACCGCAAGATCGAGCCGGACGGGACGTGGCTGGCCGTCACCAGCCTCAGTTTCGACATCTCCACGCTGGAGCTGATGTGGCCGTTGATGCACGGCTATCACATCGTCATCGCCAGCGAGCGCGAAGTGCGCGGCGATGTGCCGGAAGTGGCTGTCGCCGATGCGCGGCCGGTCGGTTTCAGCCTGTTCTACTTCGCCAGTTCCAGCGCGGGCAGCGCGGCCGAGCAGTACAACCTCCTTCTGGAAGGCGCCCGCTTCGCCGATGCCGAGGGCTTCGAGGCGATCTGGACGCCGGAGCGACATTTCCATGACTTTGGAGGGCCTTACCCGAATCCCGCCGTCGCCGCGGCGGCCATCGCGGCGATCACGTCGCGGGTGCAGATCCGTGCCGGGAGCGTGGTGGGGACTTTGCACCATCCGCTGCGTATCGCCGAGGAGTGGGCGCTGGTTGATAACCTGTCGGGCGGGCGTGTAGGGATTGCTTTCGCCTCCGGCTGGCAACCGGACGATTTCGTCCTGAATCCAGGGGCTTATGCCGATCGTGCGGGCGTTCTCAAGCGGTGTGTCGAGGATGTCCGGGGCCTGTGGCGGGGCGAGGCGCGGGCCTATCCGGGGCCGTTGGGGCATGACGTTTCGGTGCGCACGTACCCGCGCCCGGTCCAGCCGGAGCTGCCGGTCTGGATAACTTCCGCTGGAAATTCAGAGACTTTCCGCGAGGCAGGGCGCGTCGGCGCCAATGTGCTGACGCACCTTTTGGGGCAGTCGATCGAGGAGGTGGCGACCAAGATCGCCGCCTATCGTAGCGCCTGGCACGAGGCCGGGCATTCGGGAGAAGGGCGCATCACCTTGATGTTGCACACTTTTCTTGGAGAAAGCGAAGATGCGGTGCGTGCGGCCGTCAAGCCTGCGCTCATCGAGTACCTGCGCACCTCGACCAATCTGCTCAAGCAGTACGCCTGGTCGTTCCCGGCTTTCAAGACGCCGCAAGGTGCTGAAAGACTGGAACTTTCCGACATTTCCGAGGAAGAGACCGACGCCCTGCTCGACCATGCCTTCGAGCGCTACTTCGAGACCAGCGGCTTGTTCGGCACGCCTGAGGACAACGTCGGACTGGTCCACCGCCTGTCGGCGATCGGCGTCGACGAGATCGGCTGCCTTGTCGATTTTGGCGTGGATTCCCAGACGGTTATTGAACATTTGCCGCAAATCGCGCAGTTGCGCACACTGGCACTCAACGGCACTCAACAGGACCATAACGCCGCAGAACGCCCGCTTCACGACCTGATGGCGCGCCACGGGGTGACGCACCTGCAGTGTACGCCGTCCCTGCTTCAGGTGCTCGCGAGCGACCCGGCTGCCCGCCCGCGCCTGCAGGCGCTCCAGCACCTCATGGTCGGCGGCGAGGCGTTCCCGCCGCAGCTGGCGACCGACATGACCGGCCTCGTTTCCGGCACCGTCATGAACATGTACGGGCCGACCGAGACGACCGTGTGGTCCGCCGTCCACGCGCTCGATGAAGGGGGGGCGCCGCCGCTCGGCAGGCCGCTGCTCAACCAGCAGATCTACATCCTCGACCGGCGGCTGCAGCCGGTGCGGCAGGGCACGCCGGGCGAGCTGGTCATCGGCGGCGCCGGGGTCGTGCGCGGCTACCACGACCGGCCCGAGCTGACCGCCGAACGCTTCGTCGCCGACCCGTTCAATCCGGGCGCGCGCGTCTACCGGACCGGCGACCTCGCCCGCCAGCGCGAGGACGGGACGCTCGAATTCCTCGGCCGCCTCGACCATCAGGTGAAGATCCGCGGCTACCGCATCGAACTGGGCGAGATCGAGGCCGCGCTCACCGCGTACCCGGACGTCACCGAGGCCGTCGTCGTCGCCCGCAAGGAAGGCGTCGCCACCCGCCTCGTCGCCTACCTCGCCCCGCGCACCGATGCCCCGGCGGTCGAGGACTTGCGCGCGCATCTGCGGGAGCGGCTGCCCGACTTCATGGTCCCCGGCAACTTCGTCCTGCTCGAAGCCCTGCCGCGCACGCCCAACGGCAAGATCGACCGCAATGCCCTGCCCGAGCCGGTCAGCGTGGTCGTCGACAACATGGATGACAGCGCCGCCCCGGCGACCGGCGTGGAGGCCCAGATCCAGGCGATCTGGTGCGACGTGCTCAAGCTGCCGCAAGTGCGCCTGACGGAGAACTTCTTCGACATCGGCGGCCACTCGCTGCTCGCCATCCAGGTCCACCGCCGCTTGTCCGCCGAACTGACGCAGCCGGTCGCGCTGACCGACATCTTCCGCTTCCCGACCATCGCCGCGCTCGGCGCGCACTTGTCGGGCGGGCAGGACGATGCCGCCGCGCTCGCCGGTCAGAACCGCGCCGAAATGCGCAACCAGGCACGTAATCGTCGCGCTACCGCCCGCATCGGCGTGAGGGTCTAGACCATGCACCAGCCCATCGAAGAACCGTTCGACCCCTCGCTCGACACCTCCAGCGCGGTCGCCATCGTCGGCATGGCGTGCCGCTTCGCCGGGGCGCGCGGCCCGGAGGAATTCTGGTCGCTGCTGAGCGAAGGCCGCGACGGGATCGAGACCTATTCCGAAGAGGAACTGCTCGCCGCCGGAGTCTCGCCCGCCCTGTTGCGCAACCCCGACTACGTGCGCCGCGGCGCGCCGCTCGCCGACATGGAGTGCTTCGACGCCGCGCTGTTCGGCCTGTCGAAGCGCGATGCTGCAGTCATGGACCCGCAGCATCGCCACTTCCTCGAATGCTCGTGGGAGGCGCTGGAGGACGCAGGCCATACGCCGCAGGGCTTTGCCGAGGGAACAGGCGGGGTGATCGGCGTCTTCGCGGGATCGGGCCACAACGCCTACATGCCCTACAACCTGCTTACCAACGGCAAGCTGGTGAACGAGGTCGGCCTGTTCCTGCTGCGCCATACCAGCAACGACAAGGACTTCCTGACGACGCGGGTGTCGTACCTGTTCGACCTCAAGGGGCCGAGCATCAACGTCCAGACCGCGTGCTCGACCTCGCTCGTCTCGATCCACATGGCGGCGCAGAGCCTGCTGTCGGGCGAGTGCGACATGGCGCTCGCGGGCGGAACCTCGATCGAACTGCCGCACCGCCGGGGCTACCTCTACGAGCAGGGCGAGATCCTTTCCCCCGACGGCCTGTGCCGTCCCTTCGACGCGGACTCCAAGGGCACCGTGTTCGGCAGCGGCGTCGCCGTGGTGGCGCTGCGCCGACTGGAGGATGCCATGGCCGCCGGCGACCACATCCATGCGGTGATCCGGGGCTCGGCGATCAACAACGACGGCGCGGGCAAGGTCGGCTACCTCGCCCCCAGCGTGGACGGGCAGGCGGCGGTGATCGCCGAGGCCCTCGCGGTGTCCGGCATCGCGCCTTCGGCCATCGACTATGTCGAGGCGCACGGCACCGGCACGCCGATCGGCGACCCGATCGAAGTGGCGGCGCTGCGGCAGGTCTTCGCCCAGTCTGGTGCAAGGCCAGAGCCCTGCGCGCTGGGTTCGGTGAAGGCCAACATCGGCCACACCGACACCGCCGCAGGCGCGGCGGGCGTCATCAAGGTGGCGCTGGCGATGCGCCACGCCGAGCTTCCCCCTGTTCCGCATTTCGGGGCCGCAAATCCCGAATGCGCGCTGGATACTGGCCTTTTCCGCGTACAGGCCACCAGCGCGCCCTGGCTCCGGCGCGACGATCGCCCCCGTCGCGCCGGGGTCAGCTCACTCGGCGTGGGAGGCACCAATGCCCACATCGTCATGGAGGAAGCGCCGCCGCGCGCGCCCAGCGGGCCGAGCCGCCGTCGCCAGCTGCTGATGACCTCGGGCGCCACGCAAGGTGCGGCGGATGCCAATGCTGCGGCGCTGTCCGCGTATTTTGGGGCGCAGCATTCTGCGGCAACCCCCTCCGTCATTGCGAGCGAAGCGAAGCAATCCAGGGCCGTTGACGCCGCCTCTGGATTGCCGCGCCCCTTCGGGGCTCGCAATGACGAAGCAGGGGAGGAGGGCTGTGTCCTCGCCGATGCGGCCTTCACCCTCAACACCGGCCGTCGCGCGCTGGCATGGCGCCGGTTCGCCGTAGGGCAGGACGGGGCTGAAGCCGCCGCTGCGCTCGAAACCGCAAGTCGCCAGTCGTCCGCGAAGCAGGTTTGCGTGCCCGGCCGCCCGGTCGCCTTCCAGTTCTGCGGCGGCGGGCTGCAGCATGTCGACATGGCGCTGGGTCTCTATCAGACCGAGGCCACGTTCCGCGCCGACGTGGACAAGGGCCTCGCCGTGCTTGCGCGCATCGGCGTGCCGGACCTCAAGCGCTGGCTGTTCCCGGTCGAGGCCGACCGCGACGCCGCGGCCGCCGAGCTGGAACGTCCCTCCAACGCGCTGCCCGCGCTGTTCATCGTCCAGACCGCGCTCGCCCGTTTCTGGATGGCGCTGGGGATCGCGCCGGCCGCGATGATCGGCCACAGCTGCGGCGAGTATGCTGCGGCGCATGTTGCGGGCGTGGTGGACCTCGAAGCGGGCCTGCGCATCGTCCACGCGCGCGGCCGCCTGTTCGAGACGACCGCGAAAGGCGGCATGATAAGCGTGCCGCTTTCCGAGGCGGAACTTGCGCCGATGCTGCCGCCCGGGGTTTCGATCGCGACGATCAACGCCCCGTCCCTGTGCGTCGTATCGGGCGCGGCGGACGCGGTGGCGGCCTTCCTCGACGACTTGCGCGCGCGTGAGATCGAGGCGCAGCCGATCCCCATCGAGGTCGCCGCGCATTCGGCGATGCTCGACCCGATCCTGCCCGAATTCCGCGCCCTGCTGAAGACGATCACGCTGCGCGCGCCGCAAATCCCCTTCGCCTCGAACTTGACCGGGCGCTGGGTGAGCGCGGCGGAGGCGACCGATCCCGAATACTGGGTGCGGCACTTGCGTGAGCCGGTGCGCTATACCGACGGCCTCGAATGCCTGCTGGGCGAGGCGGATCAGGTGCTTCTGGAAGTCGGCCCCGGCCGCGCCATGACCAGCCTCGCCCGCCAGCATCCGGCGCGCAAGGCCAGCCAGCCGGTGGTCGCCTCGATGCGCCATGCGGGCGAGGAGGTTGCCGACGACCAGCGGTTGCTCGAAGCGCTCGGCGAACTCTGGGCGCTGGGCGTCGAGATAGACTGGACCGCTTGGTGGGGCGAGGAGCGGCGCCTGCGCGTGCCGCTGCCGACTTATCGCTTCGAGCGCGAACGGCACTGGATCGAGCCGGGTGTGAGCCTGCACACGGCGGCCTCCGGGGGCGATGCCGATACCCGCCTCGCGCTGGGCGACTGGGGCTACGAGCCGGTGTGGAGCCGCGAGGATCCGGTGGCGGGAGAAGCCGTGGGCGGGGCTGCAGGCGGTCCGGCTCTGGTGCTCTGCGATGACGACGGGTTCGGCGCCAGCCTTGCCGCGCGGCTGCGCAGGGCGGGGGTGGAGACCGTAACCGTCCACGCGGCGACGCGCTTTTCCGCCAGTGCTGCAGGCGCCTTCGCGCTGCGGCCCGACATGCGCGAGGACTGGGCGCGGCTGTTCGTCCGGCTGGGCCGAGACGGGCGGATGCCGCGTCAGGTCTATCATTGCTGGCTGGCGGGCGGGGTAGCTGCGCGCAAGCGCAGGGATGCGGCGATCCTCGACCGGGGGCTGCATGCGCTGATCGCGATGGTGCCAGAACTCGCCGCTCAGGTGGACGAGGGGCCGGTGGTCGTTGCGCTCGTCACCGACAAGGCGCAGCGCGTGGCGGGCGATGCGGACCTCATGCCGCTCAAGGCCACGGCGATCGGCGCCGCGCGCACCGTCTCGGCCGAGTATCCGGGACTCGAGGTGCGCGCGATCGACATCGATCTTGCCGCCGTGAACGCCGCCGATCTTGCCGACGCGGTGATCGCCGAGGTTTCCGGCCCCCGTGCTTCCGGCGACGTCGCTTTGCGCGCGGGCGAGCGCTGGACGCTCGCCTACCGCAACGCGCGCGAGCCGCTGGCCGAGGGACAGCCGACATGGCTGCGCGAGGGCGGTGTCTATCTCGTCACCGGCGGGCTGGGCGGGCTGGGCCTGTCCATCGCCGACCACCTTGCGCGCGGATACAAGGCGCGCCTCGCTCTCGTCGGGCGCAGCGCCTTGCCGCCGCGCGGGGAGTGGGCGCAGCGCCTCGCAAGCGGCGACCTGCCGCTGGGCGTCGAGGACAAAGTGCGCAAGCTGCTCGCGCTCGAAGCGGCGGGGGCGGACGTGGAGCTGATCGTCGCCGACGTCGCCGATGCGAAGGCGTTGGCGAAGGGCGTGCGCAAGGCGGTCTCCCGCTTCGGCCCGATCGACGGGGTGTTCCATGCCGCCGGTGCGCTCGACGACGGGCTGATCGAGACCCGTAGCCGCAAGGCGGTGGACGCCGTGCTGCGACCCAAGATCGCGGGCACCCTTGCACTGGAGGAGGCGCTCAAGGGCCAGGCGCCGGGCTTCCTGCTGCTGTTTTCCTCGGTCAGCGCCTTCGCAGGGCTGCCGGGGCAGGTGGACTACGCCGCCGCCAACGCCTTCCTCGACGCCTATGCGCAATCGCGGCGCAGCGATCCGCGCACGCGGGTGCAGTCGGTCGGCTGGAGCCAGTGGGCCGAAGTCGGCATGGCCGCCGCGCTCGGCGGGCGCGAGGGCGGAGCGCCTGAAGGAGGGATGGGCGCGCTGCCCGACGACCTCGGGGCAGGGAAGGCGATCGAGCATCCCTTCCTCGAACGGCTCTGCACCATTTCCGACGATGAGTTTGTGGTCACCGGCATCCTAACCCCCGTGCGGCATTGGGTGCTCGACGAGCACCGAGTCGTTGATGCCGGTGCGCTGTTGCCTGGGACATCTTTCCTGGAGATGTCTCGGGCAGCAGTTGCGCTGGTCCACCAGGGCGCGCTGGAACTGTCCGACTTCACCTTCCTCAAGCCCTTCGCGGTGCCGGATGGAGAGGCGCGCGCGCTGCGGGTCCATGTCCGTCGGCGGGGCGCGAGCGGGTGGAAGGTCACCATCCTCGGCCGCCCCGAACAGGGCGGCGAATGGACCGAGCACGCACACGGCGTGGTGCGCCCGCACACGCTGACGCCGCTGCGCTCCACGCTTGACCTCGGCGCCATCGCCGAGCGCTGCAGCCCCGCGATCTGCGGCGGCGCCGACCAGCCGATGATGAACTTCGGCCCCCGCTGGGATACGCTCGTGCAGGCGCTTGCGTCCCCTCACGGCGAGGCGCTGCTCCAGCTGGAACTCCCCGCGCCCTACGCCGCCGAGGCCGTGGCGATGGGCCTGCACCCGGCGCTACTCGACTTCGCGACGGCGGGCGCACAGACGCTGATTCCCGGGCGCGACCGGAGCCGTGATTTCTACGCGCCGTTCACCTATCGCCGCTTCCTGCTCCACGCCCCGCTGCCCGCGCTCGCGTGGAGCCACATCCGGCTGGTCTCCTCCGATGGCCAGACGGCGGTATTCAACGTGACGATCACCGACGCCGACGGCCTCGTCGTCGCCGAAGTGCGCGAATTCACGATGATGCACATGGGCGACGCGGCGCTGCTCGCCCGCGCCTCCGCGACGCCGCCGCGCGCCGCGAAGGCCGCCACCGGCGAGATCGCGGCAAGCTCCGAGGGCATCCTGCCCGAAGAGGGCACCGAAGTGATCGCGCGCCTGCTCTCGGGCCGGTGCCGCCCGCATACGGTGATCTCGCCCTACGACCTCGCGCCGGTGCTCGCGCGCCTGCGCAGCCCGCCGCGCGCCAGCCGCCGCGAGGCGGCGAGCGGCGATCCGGCGGACCTGCCCGCGACCCCGGCCGAACAGGTCATCGCCGACTTGTGGTGCGACCTGCTGGGCATGGAGGCGGTCGGGCGGCACGACAACTTCTTCGACCTCGGCGGCCATTCGCTGCTGGCGGTGCAGTTCACCAACCGGCTGCGCAAGAAGACCGGCCGCACCCTGCCGCTCGCGGCGATGCTCGGCCAGCCGACCGTCGCGGGGCTTGCCGCCGTGATCGACCCGGACAGCCGCGCGCCCGATATGCCCGCCGCCGCCGAGGCGGATGCACCGGGTCTTGGCTTGGCTCAGGGCATCGTCACCATCCGCAAGGGCGGCCCGGCCACGCCACTGTTCCTGATCCACGACGGGCTCGGCGAGACGCTGCTCTATCGCGGCCTGGCGCTGCGACTGGATGGCGCGCGGCCGGTGCTGGGGATCGAGCCGCTGCGCAAGGCGGACGGCAACTATGCCCACACCCGCATCGACGAGATGGCGACGTACTACATCGGCAAGGTGCGCAGCGTTCAGCCGCAAGGCCCGTACCTCCTCGCCGGGCTCTGCGCCGGGGGCGTGATCGCCTTCGAGATGGCGCAGCAGCTTCAGGGGATGGGCGAGCAGGTGGCCTTCGTCGGCGTGATCGACGCCGCCGACGTCGAGGCGCGCAAGCACCGCTTCGGCGAGAGCCGCGCCCGCCTTGGCCGCGTGCTGGGCGTGCTGAAGTCCGGCAATCCGCTGCAGATCTTGCCCGACCTCGGCCGCCGCGCCTGGAACCTCGCGCGCTGGGAGGTCGAATCGCGGATGCGACGGGCCGAGGACCGCCGCACCGTCGATGCCCTGCGCACCGCCGATGCGGGCGCCAGGATGGAGGAGGCGGGCTCCCCCGCGATCCCGTTCCTCAGGCTCTACGAAGCGGCGCACAAGGAGCACCGCCCGATCGGCATCCTGCAATCGACCAGCGTGGCGCTGTTCAAGGCCAGCGACGATACCGACCTTGCCGACGATACCCCCTACCGCGCGGTCTATCGCGACTATGCGCTCGGCTGGGGCAAGCGGGTGCGCGAGGACATCGTGATCCTCGACATTCCCGGCGGCCACATGTCGAACCTGCAGGAGCCGCACGTCGCCACGTTGGCGCCGCTGTTCCAGAACGCCCTCGACGATGCCGTGTCCGAGCATGGTCCGTGGAGCCGCCCGGCGACGGCGCACGGAGAACCGATCGACTTCTTCGAGGAGGCCGCAGAATGAGCGGAGGCATGACAGAGGCCATGAGCGGGGGGATCAGCGGGCGCAATTTCCGCAGGGAGCCGGATTTCCCGATCGACGTGGTCATCGTCAATTACCGGACCGGGCCGCTGGTGGTCGAGTGCCTGTCCAGCCTCGATGCCGAGCGCCGCTCGGGCGCGCGGCTGCGGGCGATCGTGGTCGACAACGATTCGCGCGACGGTTCGGCCGAACTGCTGCAGGCGACGATCGCGCGCGAGGGCTGGGACTGGACGACGCTGGTGCGCTCGCCGACCAACGGCGGGTTCGGCACCGGCTGCAACATCGGCATCGAGCATGCCCTACGTGACAGCGAGGCGCGGGGTGTCTGGCTGCTCAATCCCGATACGCGGGTGATGCCCGGTGCCGTCAATGCGCTGGCGAGCTTCATGGCGGCGACGCCGCGCGCCGGGATCGTCGGCACCGCATTGCTGCTGGGCGACGGGTCGCCATGGCCTTACGCCTTCCGCTTTCCCACCGTGCTCGGCGAACTGGAGCGCGCCTTGCGCTGGGGGCCCGCCACACGCCTGCTGGCCGGGCACATGACCGCGCGGCGGATGGACGGGCGCGCGCAGCAGATGGACTGGGTCTCCGGCGCCAGCATGGCCGTGCGTCGCGAGGCCTTGCAGCAGGGGCTGCGGTTCGACGAGGACTACTTCCTCTATTATGAGGAGACCGACTTCTGCCGCGAAGCCAAGGCACGCGGGTGGCAGTGCTGGTATGCGCCCCGGCCGACCGTGCTGCACGTCGCGGGCCAAAGCACCGGACTTACCGCCGCGGATGCTCATGCGCGGCGGGTGCCGCAATACTGGTTCGCCTCGCGGAGGCGCTACTTTCGCAAGAACCACGGCTGGGCTTATGCGCTGGCGGCCGATCTTGCCTGGGTGGCGGGGCACTGTCTCCACCTCGTCAAGCAGCAGCTGCGCCGCAAGCCGCGCGAAGACCCGCCGCGGCTGCTGAGCGATTTCGTCTGGTTCGGGATGCTCGCACCCGAACGGCGTTGAGGCGATGAAGGCCATGGGAGAGGACTTCATCGCCACGCTGGCCCGCCACGGGATTATCGGCGAGCGGATCGCGGCGCCGTTCGTGCTCTGGCTGGTGCGCCCTGACACGGGCGACCAGGCCGCAGTGTCGGCGCTCCTGAGCGATGCGGAGGCAGAGCGGGCGGGGCGGTTCAGGATCGACGCTCTCGCGCGGCGTTACCGGGCGGCGCATGGCGCGCTGCGGCTGCTGGTCGAGGCGGAGTTCGGAATCGCGGCGGCGCGGCAGCGCTACGGAGCCAATGAATTCGGCAAGCCGCATCTGCTCGATGAGCCGGATGTGCAGTGCAATGTGAGTTACAGCGGCGATTTCGCGATGGTCGCCCTGGCGCGGGGCGTGGAGATCGGCATCGACCTTGAGCGGGTGCGCCCTGTCGATGACGCGGCCGGACTGGCTGCGATGTACTATACCGATCGCGAATTAATGCAGCTGAATGAAGGGCCGGGTGCGTTTTCCGACCATGAATTCCTGACGGTCTGGGTCAGGAAGGAAGCGTGTTCGAAGGCACTCGGGAGGGGTCTTTCGATTGCCCCGTCATCGTTCGAGTGCGGAGTGGGCTGCGGCCCGAGGAACGTGCTTGTCGATGGAGAAGTGGTGGAAAGCGATGTTGTCGACCCGAAGGGCGGTGTGCTGATGTCTTGGGCCGTACGAGGCCAGTGTTAGTTCCCTGGTACTAACCGACATTCTTGCTTTTCTCTGCTCTTAGTTAGCCTGCGACTGAAGAAGGCCTTCGCGGATGACGTAGGCGATCATGTGCGCGCGGTTGCGCGTGCGGGTCTTGAGGCGCACGTTTTCCACGTGGCGCTCGACGGTGCAGGGTGCGATGTTGAGTTCGATCGCGGTTTCTTTCGCCGAACGTCCCATGGCGACAAACTGCAGTACGTCGAGTTCGCGCGAAGTGAGCTGGACGTTCTCGGTTCCTTCAATTCTGTACATTTAAACCCCCGTTGATTCAAATGGAGTCAGTTAACCCCATAAACCCAATGTCGCATCGCTCTTCCGGAGAGTCACGCAATATTTTGGGGGAATATACCTACTTCATCATCCTCTTGAGGCACTAATCAGTACTACAATGGGACTCTGAAAATTCAGGATAGGTACGTCATCTGGAACGCGATCGCCTAACAAATGCAGTTAGATGACTCTAAATCACCTATTGCAACAACGTGTTCCTGCTCTTGGGTGCAAGAGTCGTTTCAGGCAGGCGGGGACCGGAAAAATGCCTAATGCTTGAATCGGAAGAGATCGAACCAAGATCGAACCGACTCGCTAGCGGCGGATGGCTCGTCTGGGGAACCTCGACGTTTCCCTCCACGGCCTCCTGTCCGACGAGGCTGGATGGACGGTTAATTAATTCGCGAGCCATCACCGCGGCCTGGGTGCGGTTTTCGACGCCAAGTTTGCGCAGGATGGCCTTAACTGCGGCTTTTACTGCGGTCTCGTTGATCCCCATCTCGCGTGAGATCGCCTTGTTCGGCTGGCCGAGCGCCAGATGTTCCAGCACCCGGACTTCCCTGTCGCGGAATCCGAACGCCTCGATCGCCGGGGCGGGGGCGGCATGGCGGGTGGCTGCAGGCAGGCTGACGAGGAAGTCGATCACTTCCGGGGGCGCCACTTTCTGCCCGTTCGAGACCATCTGCAGGATCGCGACCAGCGAAAGATAAGGCACGTTGTCGGGAAAATAGGCATAGGCTCCCGCCGCATAGAGCGCGACCATCTCGTCGAAGTCGAAAGCACCGGTGAGGACGATGATCCGCATGTCCGGATCATCGCGCTGCATGGTCTCGATGGTGTGGGTACAGTTGTCCTGCAGCAATTCGCGCTCGACGACGATGATCTGCTGAATGTCTTCAGCATGGCCCCCAAGGGTCAGTTCTTCGAGCGCGGATACCGATTCCGCCACCTCGAAAGACGCATCGGTGAAGATGCGTCGAAGGCCTTCGCGGATGATCGAGTTCGTGATCGCAATGGAAATGGATGCCGGCATGTCGGTTCGTATGCCCCTCTTCGCATTTTCGCCCCCATGCGTGGCGGGCACCATGGATGATGATTAATAGTTTGACAATGCCGTAAAAATCAGTGCTCAGAAGAGTAAGGATTGTTGCTGATATGTTGCAACATAGGCTCAAGTCACATGGTCATTATTAATGATCGGCGGTGTTTCTGAGAAGTTATCATCCCGGTCTTCATTTCATCGTATCGTCGAAAGGTCGCCAGATGTGCGTTCGACTCTTTTGGGATACGTAAAATTCATAGGGCCCAAGTCGGAATAGGATACTCGGGCCGGTCATCGCCGAATAGCAGGTTCCCGGCAAAACTGGCTTCCTGTCTCTAGCGGGGCCTGCCGGTCGTGCGTTCATGCGAATACGCGAATGAAGACATTTCTCGCCCGGCAGGAGGAGCGGGAGCCTCGATAATGATCGTCAAGTCGTATGAAATAGCCGGCCCCTGCGCCTTCGTGCCCAGTCGGATTGCAGACATGCGCGGCTGGTGCGCCGAGACTTTCCGACATGACCTGTTCGCAAGGTACTGCGGGGAGGCGATCTTCGTGCAGGACAACGAATCCCGCAGCTTGGCCGTCGGCACCGTGCGGGGCCTGCACTATCAGCGCCCGCCGCATGCGCAGGGCAAGCTGGTGCGCTGCACTGCCGGGGCGATTCTCGACGTGGCGGTCGACATCCGTGCAGGCTCGCCCACCTATGGGCACTGGATCGCGGAGACGCTGACGCCTGACAACGGCACGCAGCTCTGGATACCGCCCGGCTTCGCGCATGGCTTCTGCACATTGCTTCCCGACACCGTGGTCGCCTGCAAGGTCACGGACTATCACTGCGCCGAGTGCGACCTTGGCATGCGCTGGAACGATCCGGTGCTGGCGATCGCCTGGCCCGAGCTTGTCAATCCGGCGAGCCTCTCGCCCAAGGACCGCGCGCAGCCGCTGGTCTGCGAGCGGCCTGCCCATTTCATCTTCGAGGAGCTTGCCGAATGCGCCTGATCGGTTCGCCTGTCCGCAGCTGCGGGGAGAATGCCCACGACCGGGCCATCGCCCGGCACCAATCCGTGAACCAGTCTTCGGGAGTCCGCGCATGAAGGGTATCATTCTTGCTGGAGGCAGCGGTACCCGGCTTTATCCGATGACGCTATCGACTTCCAAGCAGCTGATGCCGGTCTACGACAAGCCGATGATCTATTATCCGCTCAGTACCCTGATGCTTGCGGGCATCCGGCAGATCCTGATCATCTCCACCCCGCGCGACCTTCCTTCCTTCCGCGAGCTGCTGGGTGACGGATCGCAATGGGGGCTCGAACTGGAGTACGCGGCCCAGCCGCGCCCGGACGGGCTGGCGCAGGCTTACGTGATCGGTGCGGATTTCGTGGGCTCTCAGCCATCGGCGCTGATCCTGGGCGACAACATCTTCCACGGCCACGGCCTGCCCGACCTGCTCGCCCGCGCGGGGGAGCGCAAGCGCGGGGCGAGCGTCTTCGCCTATCACGTGCAGGACCCCGAGCGTTACGGCGTGGTCGAGTTCGACAGTCGGGCGCGCGCCATCTCGATCGAGGAGAAGCCGAGCCTGCCGCGTTCCAACTGGGCGGTGACCGGGCTCTACTTCTACGACGCGCAAGTGGTGGAGATCGCCGCCAACCTCGCTCCTTCGCCGCGCGGCGAACTGGAGATCACCGACGTCAACCGCGCCTATCTGGAGCGCGGGCAACTGTCGGTGGAGATGATGGGGCGCGGCTATGCCTGGCTCGATACCGGGACGCCCGACAGCCTGATGGACGCAGCTGAATTCGTGCGCATCCTCGAGAAGCGGCAGAGCACCAAGATCGCCAGCCCCGAGGAAGTCGCCTATCGCCGGGGCTTCATCAGCGAGGCGGGGCTGGAACGCGCTATTTCGCGGCTCGGCAAGTCGGAATACGCGCGTTATCTGCGGCACGTTCTGGAGCAGGGAGGGATCACGCCCGACACGGCGCTGCCGGGGGGGCGGCTGGAAATGGACCCGCATCCCTCGGTGCAGTAAAATCCAGCCGCACCCGTTCGTCATTGCGAGCGCAGCGAAGCAATCCAGGGCGGTTTACGCGGCCCTGGATTGCTTCGCTGCGCTCGCAATGACGAAGTGTGGTGGGTTAGCGAAGGGGTCGGAGCCGAGCCTCAGGCGCGCGGCGTGAAGTCCGGCACCAGATGGCCCTTCTCGTCCATCCGCGCCGGTACGATGCCCGGCTTCTCGCGGAACGGCGCTTCGTCGTCGTTGCCGAAGATGGTGCACCACCAGCGGCCTTCCTTGTCCTTGAAGATGTTGCCGCCACCGCCGCAGGGCACGCTCTCGTAGCGATCGCGGTACGGGCCGAACGGCGTGTCCGAGGTCGCCAGCGCGAAGGAATAGCGGTTGGGGTGGAAGCGATCGACGGCGCCGAGGTAGTATTTGCCGTCATGCTTGAACATCGTCGCGCCCTCGAAGCCGATGTCCTTGAAGCCGCGGTGGACGCACTTTTTATTGTGGTGCAGCGGGTCGGGATCGGGCGTTTCCAGCGTGATCGGGGTCCATTCGCCGTCGTAGCCGGAGAGGTCGGGCTTCAGGCGCACCATTTCGAAGGCGCCGCCGTAGGTCAGGTAGACCGCGCCGTCGTCGTCGCCGAACAGGGTGGCGTCGATGCCGTTGCGCAGCGGCTTGTCGGGCGAGAAGGCGTGGACGTAAGGGCCGGTCGCCTTGCCGGTGGTGCTGCGCAGCACCGCGATGCCGGAGCGGCTGACCGAATGGCAGATGTAGTAGTTGCCGTTGATGTAGTGGATCTCCGGCGCCCAGATCGCGCGGAAGTAGTCGCCCTTGCGCACGGTCCACTGCTTTTCCCAGCCGCCGTCCTTCTCGATGCTCCAGACGAGGCCGAGGTAGTCCCACTGTTCAAGGTCGGCCGAGCGCCAGAGTTCGACGCCGTCGTTGGCCTTCCAGATGTCGTCGCCGGTGGAGCCGGTCATGTAGTAGAAACCGTCACCGCCGAGGCATACGATGGTGTCGCGCAAGTGGACGTGGATCAGCGGCTTCACCGGCGGGATCAGGCCCTGCGTGACGACGCGGCCGGAGTCGGAATCGTTCCACGGCAGCGCGTTCTTCGGCGGCGCGCCGGGGCCTTTGAAGCGCACGCCCTTGCGGTCCACCGCCGCCTCGCTGGTGACCCAGCCGCCGCGCTCGGTTTCGGGAGTGACCGGAAGGCCGGGACCGCTGCGCGTGGCGACGTCGTAGTAGCCCGCAGGCGGTGGGGCGATCGGACGGCCGTTGTCGTCCTCGACCGGGAAGGGCGGGCGCTTCGGCGGCTCGGCGGCAAGGCCGGGCGAGGGGCGCGTGCCCAGCAGTGCGAGGCTGCCGGCAACCACCGCGCGGCGGCTCAGTTCGAAGCCCTTGGTCACGTCATTTCTCTCCATCGGTTCGTTCCCCCAACGGTTCGTCATTGCGAGCGTAGCGAAGCAATCCAGGGCAGTTGAACGTCGCCCTGGATTGCTTCGCTACGCTCGCAATGACGAAGGGGTTTTTGGTCATTGTCCGATGTCCCGAACGAAAAAATCCCGGCCCTCGCGCAATGCGGGGGCCGGGACAGGTCGTCAGTACTTGAAGCGGACGCCGAAGTAGAACTGGCGGCCGAAGCTGTGGTTGAGGACGACGCGGTCGGCATCGCCGATGTACATGTCCTTGACCTCGTTCGTCAGGTTGTTGCCCTCGATGGTGAGGGTGATCTTGTCGGTCAGGTTGACGCCGATCGAGGCATCGACGTTGATCGCGCTGTTGACGCCTTCCTGCGTGCTCTGTTCCCGCGCGCCGCCGCCGAACGCTTCGACGTAGCCCGAACGGTAGGACACCGAGCCGCGCAGGGAGAGCAGCTTGTCCTCGTAGAACAGGGTGCCGTTGGCGGTGTGCTTCGACAGGTTGGTCAGCGGGCCGACCACGGTGCCGATGCCGCCGGGGCCGGGGTACTTGAGGTCCGCCTTGACGTAGGTGTAGTTCGCCAGGACGCCGAGGTTGCTGAGGAAGCCCGGCAGGAAGTCCAGCTGGTGCTGGTAGTTCAGCTCGAAGCCGCGCAGCTTGCCGCCGTCGCCGTTGATCGTGCGGCGCACGGTGACGGGCACGTTGGCGGGCAGGCCCTGATCGGTCGCGAGGTTGAGCGGGAAGCCCAGCTGGTCGAACGGCACCAGCGTCGAGATCTGCGTGCCCGAGAGCGAGCCGATGTCCTTCTGGAACAGGCTGACGCCCAGCAGCGAGCCCGGTGCGAAGTACCACTCGGCCGAGAAGTCGAGGTTGAAGGCTTCGGTGGGGTTCAGGTACGGGTTGCCCTGGTTGAACACCTGGTTCGCCTGCTGCAGCGTCAGGCTGCCGCCCGGCGACAGCGAGCCGAGGCCCGGACGGGTGATCACTTGCGCGGCGCCGAAGCGCAGCAGGAAGTCGGGGGTGATCTCGGCGACGAGGTTCATCGAAGGCAGCCAGTTCTCGTAGCTGCGCTTGACGGTGATCGGGGTGGCGACGCCGCTGGCGAGGCCGTAGCCGAACGAGGTCTGGCCGGTGCGGACATAGCGCACGCCCGCATCGCCGCGGAACATGATGCCGCCGATCTCGCGCTCGAAATCGATCTGGAACCACGCCGCCTTGTCGACTTCCTTGATCGAGCCGGTGTTGCTGGCCGCCGTCGCGTTGGGGTTGGTGCCCGCCACGTCACGTCCGTTGACGCGGAAGTCCACCTGCTGCCCGTTGATGGTGGTCACGCAGTTGCAGTAGATGTCGAGCGTATCGACGAAGCCCTGCAGGTCGGGGATCACGTAGCCCGAATAGTTCGGGTCGCCGGTCTTGCCGTTCAGCGGCTTGGTCAGCGCGGCGATCTGCGCCGGGGTGAGCGTGCCCGAGGAGGTTTCGGCGACGAAGCGGCGGCTCTCGAAAGTCTCGTAGCGGAAGCGGCGGTATTCGCCGCCGAACGACAGCTTGAAGCCGTCGGCCACGTCCCACTCCGCGCCCAGCTTGGTCGAGAGATAGTCGTTGGTGACCTCGTTCCTGCGGATGCGCACGTCCGAGGTGCCGTTGGTGAACGACCAGCTGGCCGGGTCGCTGGGATCGAAGCCCCAGTTGATGGTCGGCGCACGGCTGTTGTCGCGGTAGTCCCACGAGAAGCCGTCCGAGTTGGCGCGGTCGAGGACCACGGTGGTCTGCTCGGGGCTGTCGAACTTGGACTTGGAGTAGCCCGCGTAGCCGTTGAGGCGGAAGGTATCGCTCAGCTCCTGCTTCACCACGGTGTTGTACTGATAGAAGGTGGTGCTGAAGCGGTCGTGGCGCGATTCGATGCGCATGTCGACGTCGTCGAATACGCCGTAGACCAGCGAGTTGTTGGCATCGACCACGCCGTCGCGGATGATCGTCTGCGACTTGCCCGAGCCGCCCGAGCGGCTGAACGAGAGTGCCTCGATGTAGTTTTCCCAGCGCTGTGTCTTGGACTTCGCATAGAGCCCCTCGACGACGATTTCGGTGCGATCCGAGGGCTTCCACTGGACGGCGCCGGTGAGACCCAAGCGCTTGATGTCGTTCTTCCAGGTGTCGTAGCGGGGAATGCGCGGGTGATAGATCAGGTCGCCCCAGTTCGAACCGTCGGCGGCGGGGGCCTGGTTGATCTGGGCGGCGGTGTAGCCGGGCAGGGTGGAGGCCGCGTTGAAGCCGCCGTTCACGCCCGCCGGGCTCCAGCGCACGGTCGAGTGGCCTTCCTCCTCGATGGTGCGGGTGGAATAAGCGGCCGAGGCGAGGACGCCGAAGGTGCCCGAATCGTTCTGCCAGCTGACGAGGCCCGCAAGGCGCGGGTCCCATGCCTTCGACAGGTCGTTGTAGCCTGCGCGGGCGGACCCGGCGACGACGAAGTTGTCCTTGAAGTCCAGCGGGCGGGCGGCCTGCAGGTCCACCGTGGCGCCGAGCGAGCCTTCCTCGACCGAGGCCGAGGCGGTCTTGCGCACGGTCAGCGAGTTGAACAGTTCCGAGGCGAAGATGTTGAAGTCGAAACCGCGGCCGCGGTTGACGCCGCCGCCTGCATCCGAACCGCCGGTGGTCGCCACCGCTTCCATGCCGTTGATGCGCACGCGGGTATATTCGGGGCCGAGGCCGCGCACCGAGATCGCGCGCCCTTCACCGCCTTCGCGGCTGATCGCGACGCCGGGAATGCGCTGGAGCGATTCCGCCAGGTTGTTGTCGGGGAACTTGGCGACGTCCTCGGCCTTGATCACGTCTACCGCTGCGGTGGACTGGCGCTTTTCGGCCTGCGCGGTCTGCACCGAGTTGCGGAAGCCGGTGACGATGATGTCGGCGGGCGTCGCGCCATCGATCTCGGAAGTCTGCGCGTCCTGCGCATAGACCGGCGAGATGCAGGCGACGGCCAGAACGGTCGCGGACGCACCGCGCACCAGGCGACGACGAAGAATTGCGGAACTGCGCACCCTGATTTCCTCCCCATTTGTAGACCGGCGACGCGGGACTTTCCCGTCCTCGCCTTGACCGGCCCAGCCTCCCTTTTATGGTCGAGCTTGATACCGGTGTCAGAGACTACGAACAACACGCAGATTGATACGCCCGGCGCTTCATTGCTTCGTGCGCGAAAAGGGGCTTGATCGATGCAGTCGGTGCATCGGTTCGGGGAGAAAGCGGGATTGTCGAATGCCGAACCTCCGTCCCGTCATTGCGAGCGTAGCGAAGCAATCCAGGGCAATTCCACCCCGCCCTGGATTGCTTCGCTACGCTCGCAATGACGAAGTGACGGCGCCGATGCACAGCGCACATCGATCAAGCTGCACAGCGGCATGGATGGAGTGGACGCCGCGCGCGTAAGTCTGAAGGCACGGAAAAAGCCGCAAACCAGTGCGGCGGATGTGGGGCGATGGAGAGATGGATTTGTCAGGTTCGATAGAAGCGGCCACCCCGACGGGTACGCGCCCGACGAAGGTGCGTTTTCTCATCATCGCGCTGATCTTCGTCATCACCTCGCTGAACTATGCGGACCGTTCTACCTTCTCGATCGCGGGGGCTTCGGCCTCGGCGGAGCTGGGGCTGGATGCGGTGCAGACCGGGTTCATCCTCTCCGCCTTCGCCTGGGCCTATTCGCTGGCGCAGATCCCCGGCGGCGCGCTGCTCGACCGGTTCGGGACGCGGCCGATCTATATCGCCGCGATCGGGACATGGTCGTTCTTTACCGTGCTGCAGGGCTTCGCGGGCTTCATCCTCGGCGCGACGGTGGTGACGCAGCTGTTCCTGCTGCGCTTCCTCGTAGGCTTGTGCGAGGCGCCCTCGTTCCCCGGCAATGCGCGCATCGTCGCCGCATGGTTCCCGGCGCGCGAGCGCGGGACGGCCTCGGCGATCTTCAATTCGGCGCAGTATTTCTCGCTGGTCGCCTTCGCGCCGCTGATGGGCTGGGTGGTCCATGAATTCGGCTGGCGCGCGGTGTTCTTCGTGATGGGCGCGCTGGGCCTGATGGCGATGTGCGCCTTCGCCGCCTTCATCCGCGAGCCGACCCGCCACAAGTGGGCCAACGCCGCCGAAGTCGAACTGATCCGCGAAGGCGGCGGCCTTGTCGAACCGGAAGGCCGCAAGGACAAGAGCGCCGAACCGACCTTCACCTGGAGCAACGTGCGCCAGCTGCTGACCAGCCGCATGATGATCGGCGTCTACCTCGGCCAGTACTGCATCAACGTGCTGACCTATTTCTTCGTGACGTGGTTCCCGATCTATCTGGTCAAGGATCGCGGCTTCAACATCATGGAGGCCGGCTTCGTCGCCGCGTTGCCCGCGCTGTGCGGCTTCGTCGGTGGCGTGGCGGGCGGCGTGATGTCGGACATGCTATTGGCGCGCACCGGCTCGATCACGCTGGCGCGCAAGGCGCCGCTGCTGGCGGGGATGCTGCTCGCCAGCCTCATCATGGTCGCCGCCAAAGTGGAGAGCCAGGTCGGCGTGGTGCTGCTGATGTCGGTCGCGTTCTTCGGCAAGGGCGTCGCCTCGCTCGGCTGGGCGGTGATGTCCGACGTGGCGCCGCGCAAGCTGGCGGGTCTGGCGGGCGGCGTGTTCAACACCTTCGGCAATGCCGCCGGGATCGTCACGCCCATCGTCGTGGGCATCCTCGTCGCGCAGGCGGGATCGTTCGACACCGCGCTCGTCTTCGTCGGCGCGCATTGCCTCTTGACCATCGTTGCCTATTTCGTCGTCGTGCAGAAGCTCGAGCGACTGGAGCTTGCCGCATGAATCTCGACCGTCGTACCGTACTGCTGGCCACCGGCGCGTTGATGCTGGTTCCGGCCATAGCCCGCGCCGGATCGGCCGAGATCGCCATCGACACGCCGATGGCCGCGCCGCGCTGGGCGGTGCTCCAGCGCCACCTCATCGCCATGCAGGGCGACGCCGCCCGCGCCTTCCACGACCGCTACTTCAACGCGAAGCACGAGATCGAGGCGTTCCTGCGCTGGGGCGCCAACGACGGCCCCGACGACGCCATCGAGGCGATCAACGACTGGCCCTACCTCTACCTTATCGGCGGCGAGGCGGGCCTGCTCGACCTCGCACAAAAGGTGCAGGAAGCCCACTTCGCGCAATACTCCCGCGCCCGCACCAAAGACGTGCTGATGGGCCGGAACGGCATGTACGTGCGCGAATTCCCGCCGCAGATGGACTGGCAACACATCAGCGAGGGCCTGACGACCTTCAACCAGCTCGGCCTGTGCAACCCGGACGACCGCAAGCTGATCGAGCGCGCCCGCCGCTTCGCCGATTTCTACACCGGCCGCGATCCCATCGCGCGCAACTACGATCCGAAGCTGAGGCTCATCCGTTCGATGTTCAACGGCAGCATCGGCCCGCTGATGCGCCCGGCGACGATGCTCGACTGGGCGGGCGACCCCTTCGACACCGCGCCGTTCGAGATGGTCCACGGCGAATCGAGCTACAAGGACACGCTGGAGCACTACCGCGAATATACCGAGACGGTTGGCGACAACCCGCTGAACCTGCATTCGACCGCGCTGGGCTTCAACGCCTGGATGCTGACCGGCGAGGCGCGCTTCCGCGACTGGATGCTGGAGTATGTCGAGGCATGGGCGGCGCGGGCAAAGGCCAACCACGGCATCCTGCCCAGCAATATCGGGCCGGACGGCAAGGTCGGCGGCGGCGCGGGCGGTCACTGGTGGGGCGGCACCTACGGCTGGGGGTTCAGCCCGATCAACCCCGTCACCGGCAAGCGCGAGGACCGCAACCGCATCCCGCGCGCGATCATGGGCTTCATGAACGCCTACATGGCGACCGGCGACGACCGCTACCTGCAGGTCTGGCGCGACCAGAACGCGGCGATCAACGCACATGCGCGCAAGGTGGACGGGGTGCTCTCCGCGCCTACGATGCACGGCGCGCAGGGGTGGTACAGCTTCAAGCCCGGTCCCTACCGCTTCAACACCGGCGAGATCTGGTATCTCTCCCAACGCGAGGCCGATCGCGCGGCGATGGAGCCGACACCGTGGACGCAGTTCCTTGAGGGCAAGCAGGACGGCTGGGCCGAACAGGCGCTGCTCGACGACATGGAGCGCGTACGCACCCAGATGGTCCGCGTCCACGAGGACAGGACGACTGCTGCGACCCGCCTCGCCGACAACCCGATCGAGCGTAATCCGGTCTCGGTGACGGCGCTGCTGCACCAGACCATGGGCGCGATCCACGTCGCGCGGCCGCCATGGTCGAAGACCTCTCCCAACCAGGGCGGCACGCTGCTCTTCGCGCGGCTGCGGCACTTCGACGCCGACCGCAAGCGTCCGGGCCTGCCCGAAGACGTGGCGGCGCTGGTCGAGAAGATGGACGCGGGCACGACGACGCTCTCGCTGGTGAACCTCAACCCTGCGCTGGCGCGGCGGCTGGTGATCCGCGGCGGCGGCTATGGCGAGCACCGCATCGAGGCCGTGCGGATCGGCGACAGGCGCATGGCGGTTGGCGATCGCGACGTGGCGGTCAGGCTGGAGCCGGGCGCGGGCGCAAGGGTTGTGCTGGAGATGAGCCGGTTCAGTCAGCCGCCGACGCTGGCGTGGCCGCAGATGGGGTGAGCCGGTTCCGGCACCCATCGTTCGTCATTGCGAGCGCAGCGAAGCAATCCAGGGCAGCGTAGAACCGCCCTGGATTGCTTCGCTGCGCTCGCAATGACGATCGGGGGTTTCAGCCTTCCGTCATCGCCTTCAGACACAGTTCCCTGAACGCCGGCAGCGCCGGGTTCTCGCTCTCCCGCCGCCACGCCAGATGCAGTTCCACCGGCGCGGCGGGCTCGCTCTCGAAGGGCCGGAACACCACCCCGCGCGGGTGCAGCCCCGCCGCCGCCTCTGGCACGATCCCCGGCGCGAGCCCCGCGCCGACCAGCCCCAGCAGTGAGTGGATCTGCGTCACGTACTGCACGTAGCTGGGCGCTGCCCCGGCCCGCTCGAACAGGCTGGACAGCAGCAGGTTGAAGTACCCGGCCCCGCGCTGGGCATACATGACGAGATCCTGCCCGTCGAAATCCCCCGGCGCGAAACGCTCCTGCCCCGCGCGCGGATCGTCCTCGTGCAGCGCCACCAGCAGGCTTTCCAGCAGCAGCGGCGCCGAATCGAACTGCACCTTGTCCACCGGCGGGCGCACCAGCGCGAGGTCGATCATGCCCGTATGCAGCGCCTCGAACTGATCGCCCGAGACCAGTTCGTGCAATTGCAGTTCCAGCCCCGGCAGTTCCACCGCCGCGCGCTTGACGATGCGCGGCAGCAGGACATAGCCCGAGACCGCCGTAAAGCCGATCGAGATGCGCCCGGTCTCCCCCTTCCACACCCGCCGCGCCGCCAGCGCCGCGCTTTCGGACAGGCGCACGATGCGCCGCGCTTCGTGAAGGAAGGTCTCGCCCGCCAGCGTCAGCGTCACCCGGCGGCTGGTGCGGTTGAACAGCTCGACGCCGAGGATGCGTTCGAGCACCTGGATCTGGCGGCTGAGCGGCGACTGGGTCATGTGCAGCCGCTCGGCGGCGCGGCCGAAGTGCAGTTCCTCGGCGAGGACGACGAAGCAGCGCAAGTGCGTGAGTTCGAACATCGTCCATGCCTACCGCGCATGAGGCCGGAGGAAAAGCGCGCGATGCATCGATGGGCGCTGATCGATGCCGCTGCGACATAAATCGATCCAGTCCCAGCGATGGGCGCGGCCGCCCCGCGCAGGTAGCAAAGGCTCTACAGGATCAATTGGAGCATTAAGCGATGTCGCCTCAGGATTTGGCCGCCCGTATCGGCGGGGGTCTCCTCTCGTTTCCGGTCACGCATTTCGACGCCGACCTGAAGTTCGACGAGGCGGCCTATCGCGACCATCTCGGCTGGCTGTCGGACTACGACGTGGCCGGCCTGTTCGCGGCGGGCGGCACCGGCGAGTTCTTCTCGCTTACCCCGGCTGAAGTCCCGGGAATCGTCAAGGCGGCGGTCGAGGAAGCGGCGGGCAAGGTGCCCGTGCTCTCGGGCTGCGGCTACGGCACCGCGATCGCGGTGGAAATGGCGCAGAACGTAGAGAAGGCGGGCGCCAACGGGCTGTTGCTGCTGCCGCCCTACCTCGTCAATTCGACTCAGGAGGGCCTTGCCGCCCACATCGAGGCGGTGTGCAAGGCGACTTCGCTGGGCGTCATCGTCTACAACCGCGACAACGCGATCGTCACCGAGGACACGCTGGCCGGTCTTGCCGAGCGCAACCCCAATCTCATCGGCTACAAGGACGGCGTCGGCGACGTCGAACTGATGATGCGCATCTACGCGAAGCTGGGTGACCGCCTGACCTACATCGGCGGTCTGCCCACCGCCGAGACCTTCGCCCCCGCCTATCTGGAGATGGGCGTGACGACGTATTCCTCGGCGATCTTCAACTTCATGCCGGAATGGGCGCTGGCTTTCTACAAGTCGGTCCGCGCGCGCGACAAGGCGGCGATCCTGGCGGGCCTGACCGACTTCGTGCTGCCCTACATCGCCATCCGCAACCGCGGCACCGGCTATGCGGTGTCGATCGTCAAGGCGGGCATGAACGTGATCGGCCGCCCGGCGGGTCCGGTCCGCTCGCCGCTGACCGATCTCTCCGCAGAAGAGCAGGCGATGCTCGCCGCGCTCGTCGAGAAGGCCCAGGCCTCGCTGCGCGAGACGGCCTGACGGTACTCACCCCCTGATGTGCTGATACAGGGCGCGGGTGGCTCCAAACGCCCGCGCCGTGACGCAGGGATGAACTCGCTCCCACCCCTCCGGGAGCCGGTTCATCCCTGTTTTTTTGTCCCAAGCCCGCGTCATTCTTCATCAGACTTCGTCATTGCGAGCGTAGCGAAGCAATCCAGGGCGGTTTGCTCTGCCCTGGATTGCTTCGCTACGCTCGCAATGACGAAGGGATAGCGTCAGCCCAGCCCCACGCGGCTCGCCCAGTCGAGCCAGAGGCCCGGCCATGCGGCCACCGGCTTGCCCGCGATGTTCCACAAGTTGAACCCGTGCCCGCCCTCGGCGAAGAGGTGCAGGTCCACGCTCACCCCCGCCTTTCTCAGCGCCGCGCGCAGCCGCAGCGAGTTCTCGACCGGTACGGTGGCATCGTCCTCGGCATGGACGATGAAGTGCGGCGGGCTTTCGGGCGTCACGTTGCGATCCACCGAATGCGCCGCCTCGAGCGCGGGCGTCGGGTTCGGGCCGAGCAGCTTCTCGCGCGATCCGGCGTGTGTGATGGCCGGGTCCATGCTCACCACCGGATAGAGCGGCGCGGCGCAGAAAGGCCGGGCGGAGAGCTTGTCCGCTGCATCCACCGGAGCATAAGCGGGAAACGCAAACCGGCTGGCGAGGTCGGCGCACAAATGCCCGCCCGCCGACGATCCCATCACCGCCACCCGCTCCGGCACGATCCCGTAAGTCGCCGCCTTCGCGCGGATCAACCGCATGGCGCGCTGGGCATCGGCGAGCGGAGTGTTGGACCGATCCTTCCAGCCCTCGCCGGGCAGGCGGTAGGTGAGAACGAATGCGGTGTAGCCGTGCTCGGTCAGCCACTGCGCGACCTGGATGCCGCCCTTGTCGAGCGATTCCTCGCGGTAGCCGCCGCCGGGGATCACCAGCAGCGCCGCGCCGTTGGGATACTTCGGGCGGAAAGCAGTGATGCGCGGCCGGGCGATCCCCGCGATCACGCGGTCGGGCTGGGCGGGGTTGGCGGAGCGCTCGGTCGCGATCTCCACCGGCAGCGGGGAGGGTGCTCCCGGCGGGGTGCCGGGCCAGAGGTCGATGACCTCGCCGGTTTCATGAAACGGACGCGGCGGGGGCGTTGCCGCCCCCGCCGCCGGTATCGTGCGGATCACCGAAGCCGCGAGGGCTCCGGCGAACAGAGCCCTGCGGTCGATTTCCATGGTCAGACCCGTGCCTGCGCCAGACGCGGGCTGAGGACGTGGACCGCCAGCAGCGCGATCAGGTAGGCGCTCGCGCAGATCGCGAAGAGCACCTCGTAGCTGTGCGTGGCGTCGAGGATGTAGCCCGCGAACAGCGCCATGCCCATGCCGCCGAAGGCGCCCACGGTGCCGCCGATGCCGACCACCGAGCCCACCGCGCCGCGCGGGAACACGTCGGACGGCAGGGTGTAGAGGTTGGCCGAGAACGCCTGGTGCGCCGCCGTGGCAAGGCCGATCACCAGCACCGCGACCCACACGTTGTCGACGCCCTGCACGAACCAGATCGGCAGCACGCACAGCGCCGAGAGCAGCATGGTCGCCTTACGCGAGAAGTTGGGGGTACGGCCTGCCTTGATGAGCTTCGAGGACATCCAGCCGCCCGCGATGCTGCCTACGTCCGAGATCAGGTAGATCGCGGCGAGCGGCAGGCCGAAGGTCTTGAGGTCGAGGTCGTAGCGCTCGAACAGGTAGCCGGGCAGCCAGAACAGGAAGAACCACCAGATCGGGTCGATCAGGAACTTGCCCAGAGCATAGGCCCAGGTCTCCTTGACCACCAGCAGGCGGCTCCAGCCGATCTTCTCGACCGGGTCGGCGGGGTCCTGCTTGATGTAGGCGAGTTCGGCCGCGGTGACGCGCGGATGCTCGTCCGGGTGGCGGTAGACCGCCCACCACACGGCGAGCCAGATGATGCCGAACAGGCCGGTGACGAAGAACGCCATGCGCCAGTCGAACCACAGTACCAGCAGCGGCACGAGCAGCGGGGTGACGATCGCGCCGACGTTGGCGCCCGCGTTGAACACGCCGATCGCGAAGGCGCGCTCCTTCTGGGGGAACCAGTCGGTCACGGCGCGGATGCCGGCGGGGAAGTTGCCCGATTCGCCGACGCCGAGGCCGAAGCGCGCCATCGCGAACGAGGACAGCCCGGTGGCGAAGCCGTGCGCCATGTGGCTCACCGTCCAGATGACGATGGCGACGGTGTAACCGAGGCGCGCGCCGAGCGTGTCGACGATCTTGCCGAACGACAGGTAGCCGACCGCGTAGGCCAGCTGGAACCAGAACACGATCCCCGCGAAGTCGGACTCGGACCAGTGGAACTCCGCCGACAGCGTCGGCTTGAGCACCCCGATCATCTGACGGTCGACGTAGTTGATGGCGGTTGCCGCGAACAGCAGCGCCACCACGACCCAGCGATAGCGCCCGACTTTCGCCGTCTGGCCTACCGTACCGCCGGTTCCTGCATCCATTTCCCTACTCCCTTGCGACCGTCTTGTTCGTGTGCCGCTCTAATTGGTTCTGTCAGGCGGGTTTCGCCGCGACGATGCCGCAGGCTACCGTACCGTGGCCCGCGAAAGTCGCCAGTACCTGCTGGCCGGGCACGACCTCGTGAACCCCGGTGACAGCGCCGGTCGAGACCCAGGTGCCGCCGCTGCAGTCGATCCCGCGCGCGGCAAGGTTGCCGAGCAGGAAGCGCACCGCGCCCAGCGGGCCGTCGAGCATCGTCGCCGTGGTGGCCTCGCCCGCCGTCTCGCCGTCGATGTCGAGGCGGACGGTGATCGCGTTGAAGTCGATCGTCTCCCAGCCTTCGAGCACCGGCCCGATGACCATGCCGTAATTGTTGCCGTAGTCGGAGACGGTCACCGGCGGCCCGTCCGCGTTGATGCGCGGGTAAGGCGAACTGGCGACCTCGATGCCGATGTGCACCGCGTCGAGGACCGCGCGGGTGGCCGCGTCGTCCTGCGGCACCGTGCCGTCCCAGCCTGCCGCGACGTGAAGCAGGAACTCCGCCTCGCCCGCCGCGAAACCGTCGGCGAAGACGGGCATCTCGGGCGATTCGCCCGCTGCCACCGTCACCACGCTGTCGGTGAAGATCGGCCCGGCCAGACGGTTCGCGCCCAGTTGTCCGTCAAGCGGCGGGTTGATCTTGCCGACCTTCCAACCGGCGACCTCGCGCCCGTCGAAGGCGAGGGCGAAATCCTGGATCGCATAGCCGCCGCCGAGGTCGGTGGGGGCTTGTCCGGGATAGGAATCCAATGCGCGCTTCTCGCGCCGCGCCGTCACGAATGCTTCGGCGACTGCCTTTGCCGTGTCTGTCAAAACAATCCCCACACCCAAGAATACCGTGCTTCGGCCAGTTCGGCGCTGGATCCCCGGCGACACCGGTGTCATCCAAACGCCCATCCTGACCCGTCTGTACAGAGTGTCCGCTCTGTCGGATTGGTCACCCGCCGATACGCCCTGCGAGCGTGCCGGCATCTTTCCATCCTATGCAAATGCACAGGCGATGGAATGGTAACCGGTGTCATCTTGCCTTTCGTCCCGCTTGAAGGCAAGCCGGAAAAATTCGGCCCATCGACCAACGCGCCGACGCAAGACCATAAGGACGCCGCATGGCAGAAGGCCAGAAACCCACGATCAACGACGTTGCGCGCATTTCCGGCGTGTCCAAGAAGACGGTGAGCCGCGTCATCAACAAGTCGCCGCTGCTGGGCGAGGCGACGCGAAAGAAGGTGGAGGCGGTGATCGCCGAACTGGGTTTCGTCCCGAACCTTCAGGCCCGGGCGCTGGCGATGGGGCGCAATTTCCTGATCGGCCTGATTCACGACAACCCGAACGCGCAGATGGTGCTGGGGGTGCAGGAGGGCATTCTCGACACCATTCGCGACACCGAGTTCGCGCTCGTCGTCCATCCGGTGAACCGCCATTCGCCGACGCTGGCCGACGATATCCGCCGCTTCATCGAGCAGCAGCGGCTTTACGGCGTGATGCTCCTGCCACCGCTGTCGGAGCGCGACGACTTGGCGGAATTGTGCCGCGATCTCGGCTGCACGCTCGTGCGCATGGGCTCGGCGAGGCTCGACGACGACGAACATCTCGTCGCCTCGAACGACCGGCAGGCGGTGAGCGAGGCGGTCGCGTGGCTCGTGGAACTGGGCCACACGCGAATCGGCTTCGTTGCAGGGCCGGAGGGCTTCCGCTCCGCCAATGAGCGTGAACAAGGCTTCCTCGACGGCCTCGAGGCGGCGGGCCTGACGCTCGACCCGGCGATCGCGGCGCGCGGCACCTACCGCTTCGAATCGGGCAAGGCGGCGGGCGAAAAGCTGCTCTCGGCCGCCGAGCCGCCCACCGCCGTGTTCTCCAGCAACGACGAGATGGCGGCGGGCATCCTCCACGCCGCGCGCGAGCGGGGGCTGAACGTGCCCGAAGACCTGTCGATCATCGGCTTCGACGATACCGCCACCGCCGCGCACATCTGGCCGCCGCTGACGACGGTGCGCTGGCCGATCCGCACGATGGCGAGCACGGCGGCGGCGAAGCTGATCCGCCCGGCCTCGGCGGCGTCGGAGCCTTCGTTCTTCCTCTCGGACCTGATCCGGCGGGCTTCGGCGGTGCCCTACCCGACACCCTGACATCGTCATTGCGAGCGCAGCGAAGCAATCCAGGGTTACGCAAGCCGCCTTGGATTGCTTCGCTTCGCTCGCAATGACGGGATGTGGTGAGGGATGATTACAACGCTCGCCAATCCCGTTGACACCGGTTACCTAAAGCGGATACGAATGCCGCCAAGACCTGAACGGGAGAGTTCACAGTGTTCTGCAAGACGTACCACGCCACCCATCCGGACATGATGGAGTGTGTCTCCAATGAAGAACTGCGCGACCGCTACCTGGTCACCGGCATGTTCAAGGCCGGCGAGGTCAACCTCAACTACTCGCACAACGAGCGCTTCATCATCGGCGGCGCGGTTCCGGGCGCTGAGCCGCTTGCCCTGCCGCTGCAGACCGTGCCCAAGAGCGCAGAGGGCAAGTCCTTCTTCGAGCGGCGCGAGGCCGGCATCACCAACATCGGCGGACCGGGCGCGATCACCGTCGACGGCCAGCGCTTCGAGATGAAGAACAAGGAATGCCTCTACGTCCCCATGGGCACGAACGAGGTGATCTTCGAGGGTGAGGGCGCGCGCTTCTACATCGCCTCGGTTCCCGCTCACAAGGCGCTGCCGATCAAGCATATCACGCTCGATCAGGCCAACCCGCTGGCGCGCGGCGACCTCGCCAACTCGAACCAGCGCACGATCTACCAGCTCGTGATCCCCGGCGTGTGCGAGAGCGCGCAGCTGCTGCTCGGCTTGACCGTGCTGGAAGAAGGCTCGGTCTGGAACACGATGCCGCCGCACCTCCACGACCGCCGCTCGGAAATCTACCTGTATTTCGAGCTGCCCGAAGAGAACGACCGCATCTTCCACTACATGGGCGAGCCGGACCAGATGCGTCACATCGTCATCGCCAACGAAGAGGCCGTCATCAGCCCGCCGTGGTCGATCCACATGGGTTCGGGCACCAAGAAGTACGCCTTCATCTGGGCGATGGGCGGCGAGAACCTCGACTACACCGACATGAACGTGCTGGACATCTGCCAGCTCCAGTAAGCCTTCGCTTACCCCCTACGCTCGTCATTGCGAGGAGCGCAGCGACGAAGCAATCCATCGAGCCAGCGTCGCAACCGCCTTGGGTTGCGTCGCTGCGCTCGCAATGACGAGAGAGGGTATCATGGCAATTTCCTTCGACCTGACGGGCAAGACCGCGCTCGTCACCGGCGCCAACACCGGCATCGGCCAGGCCATCGCCGTCGCGCTGGCACAGGCGGGCTCCGATGTCGCCGTCGCGGGCCGCTCGGAGCCGACCGAGACGCTGGCGCTGATCGCCGCGACGGGCCGAAAGGCGGTCAACATCAAGGCCGACCTGTCGAGCATCGAGCCGGTGCAGCGCGTCATCGACGAGGCGGTGGCAGGGCTGGGCAAGGTGGACATCCTCGTCAACAACGCCGGTATCATCCGCCGCGACGACCTGCTGCAGTTCTCAGAAGAGGACTGGGACGCGGTGATCGACACCAACCTCAAGACCCTGTTCTTCCTCAGCCAGGCGGCCGCGAAGGACATGGTCGAGCGGGGAACCGGCGGCAAGATCGTCAACATCGCCTCGCTGCTGACCTTCCAGGGCGGCATCCGCGTGCCGAGCTATGCGGCGGCGAAGTCCGGCGTATCGGGCGTCACTAAGGCGATGGCGAACGAACTGGCGCCCAAGGGCGTGCAGGTCAACGCGATCGCGCCGGGCTACATCACCACCAACAACACTGCCGCGCTTTCCGCCGACGAGACGCGCAACCGCCAGATCCTCGAACGCATCCCGACAGGCCGCTGGGGCAAGCCGGAGGATATCGCGGGCGCCGCCGTGTTCCTGGCCTCTCCAGCCTCGGATTATGTTACCGGTCACATTCTTGCTGTCGACGGCGGCTGGCTGGCTCGCTAAGCCGCTGCGGCGACGAATGGAAATGTGAGAGGGGTGGGTAGATGAGCGGTCATGTCCTGTGTTTCGGCGAAGTGCTGCTGCGCTTCGCCACCCCGGCCGCGCGGCTGACGGTGCAGTGCGATGCGCTGGACATGGTCGTCGGCGGGGCCGAGGCCAATGTCGCGGCGGGGCTCGCCTCACTGGGCCATGACGTGAAGATGCTGACGCGCCTGCCGTCCAGTCCCTTGGGCGACAAGGCGCGCGCAGCCCTCGCCGCCGCCGGGATCGATACCGCCCACGTCGGGCGCGATACCGGCCGCATGGGCCTCTACTTCCTCGAGAGCGGAGCAGGCCTGAGGCCCTCGTCGATCACTTACGATCGCGCGGGTTCCGTGTTCGCAACCTCCAAGGCGGACCAGTTCGACTTCGCCTCCGCGCTCGAGGGCGCCCGACTGCTCCACCTGTCGGGCATCACGCCGGCGCTCGGCCCCGGAGGCGTCGCGCTTGCGCAAGCCGCCGTCGCCGCGGCCAACAGCGCCGGCGTGCCTGTCTGTTTCGACGGCAATTACCGCGCACTGCTGTGGGATGCTTGGGACAGCGATCCGCGCGCGATCCTGACCGACCTGATGCAGTCGGCGACGGTCATGATCGGCAACCACCGGGATATTTCGTTGCTGCTGGGCAAGGCGTTCTCCGGCGATGGCTCCGACCGTCGGCGCGAGGCCGCGCTGGCCGCCTTCGAGGCGTTTCCGAAGCTGCAGCTGATCGCCTCGACCGCGCGGCATGTGGTGAACTCCGGCCATCACCGTATCGCCGCGCGTCTCGATGCGCGAGACGCGGCGCACCAGACGAGCGAGGTCGATGTCACCGGCATCGTCGACCGCATCGGCACCGGCGACGCCTTTGCGGCGGGCGTGTTGCACAAGTGGCTGCAGGGCGCGGACCTCGTCGCCACCGCGCAGGCGGGGCTGGCCTACACCGTGCTTAAGCATACCGTGCCGGGCGACATGTGTCTGGTCGGACAGGGTGAGCTTGAGGCGTTCTCGGCCAGCGGCGGCGACGTCAGGCGTTAAGAGAAGAAGGCCCACCCCCCCAGCCCCTCCCGCATGCGGGAGGGGAGCGAGACTTGGTCGTTTACGACCTAGTCTCGGCGGGGTGGGGCAGGCAGTGCATACCTCAGCTTGGGAGAGCAACATGACCGATCTTTCACGCCGCACCCTCGTGAAATCGGCAGCGGCGTTGGCCGCTACGGTTCCGCTCCCCTCTCTCGCCCGTAGAGCGAAGACGCCCCGCATCGGCCGTTACACCGCCGTCCCGGAAAGCGGCGTCCATGTCTTCAAGGGCATCCGCTACGGCCGGGCCGAACGCTTTGCCCGTCCCATCGCCGAGCCGCTCGAAGGCCCCGCGATCACCGCCGCGAAGTTCGGCCCCATCTGCCCGCAGCGCGCCATGGCGGGCGAGGCGCAGTCCGAGGACTGCCTGTTCCTCAACGTCTGGACTCCCGAGGCGGACCCGCGCGCGAAGCGGGCGGTCATGGTCTACTTCCACGGTGGCGCCTACACCACTGGCTCGGTCACCGATCCGCTGACCCACGGCGCGAAGCTGGCCGCCGACGGCGATGTCGTGGTCGTCACCGTCAACCACCGGCTCAACGCGCTGGGCTATGCCTGGCTGGGGCCCTTCGGTGCGCGTTATGCCGATAGCGGCAATCTCGGCCAGCTCGATCTGATCCTTGCACTGCAATGGGTGCGCGAGCACATCGCCAAGTTCGGCGGCGATCCGGCGCGCGTCATGGTCTTCGGCCAGTCGGGCGGCGGCGCCAAGATCGCGACGCTCATGGCGATGCCCGCCGCGAAGGGCCTGTTCCACGTCGCCGCGACGATGAGCGGGCAGCAGGTGCAGGCCAGCGGCCCGGCCCATGCCTGGGCGCGCACGCAGGCGTTTATGGCGGCGCTGAAGCTCGCCCTTGGCGACGTCGAGGGCCTGCGAACGATGCAGATCGAACGGCTGGTCGAGGGTCTTGCCACCACTGATCCCATCATGGGCGGCGGGGTCTACTTCGGCCCCGTGCTCGACATGACCAACCTGCCGCGGCATCCGTTCTGGCCCGATGCCGCGCCGCAGTCGCTGGGCGTGCCGATGATCCTTGGCAACGTGCGCGAGGAGACGCGCGCCTTCCTCGATCCGCGCGGGGCGAAGCTGCAGGGGCTGTCGTGGGAGAACCTTGCCGCGCGCATCGTGCCCGAGATCAAGATCGACCTCGACCCTGTCTGGGTCGTCGAGCAGTACCGCGCCCATGAACCCGGCTGGACGCCCGAGCAAGTCTATTACGCAGCCACCACGGCGGGCCGGTCATGGCCGGGGCAAGTGATCGAGGCGGATGCGCGGGCGGCGGCCGGGGCGGGATCGACGTGGGTGTACCAACTCGACCGTCCCTCGCCGACGGACCCCTTGCGCGGGGCGGCACATACGGACGACATTCCCTATGTCTTCGGCACGCTGGACGCGCCGGGCAGCTATTCGGGCACCGACGACGGGGCTCGCAGGCTGAGCGGAGCGATGATGCGCGCCTTCACCGGTCTGGCCAAGACCAGGCGACCGGGGCTGGCGGAGTGGTCGCCGTACCGCCTGCCCGCGCGCGCGACGATGGTGTTCGGCGATACCGTGCGCGTGGAGAACGATCCGCGCCGCTGGCAGCGCGAATTGTGGGCGAGGGCGCCCTACGTCCAGCCGGGGGTGTGACGCAAATTCCTCCCCGAGCTTGTCTCGGGGAGGAATTTGCAGAATTCGTCGTGCCGAAACCTACTTGGCGGCGGGCGGGTTGGGATAGGCGATTACCAGCGAAAGCGGTTCCTCGCCCCGCTGCCAGATGCCGACCACGGCGCCGTCGTAGAGATAGGCGGTCATTCCCGGCGTGAGCTGCGCGCGCTTGCCGTCCGAGACCACTTCGCCCTCGCCCGAGAGCACGTAGTAGACCTCATCGTGCGCGATGGGATGCTCGCCGATCGCCGCGCCCTTGTGGAGGACGCGGCGGCGGAATTCCATCGTGCGCGGCGCTGGCGCTGCGTCGGAAATGCGATAGGCGGTGCTCATGCCGATGGCGCCGTGCGGAGGGGCTTCCTCGCGCACGGTGTCACGCTCGTCGATGACGGCCATCGCCGGAGCCGCCGCCAGCAGCAGGAGCGCCGCCCCGATCACTTCGCGTTCTCGCGCATGGCTTCGTCGCGGGCGGAGAGTTTCTCCTGCGCGCCGCCCTTCTGGCCCGGATAAACGCCGGATTTCGGCTCCATGGTCTTGAGGTTCCAGTCCTTGTCCACGAACGGCGCGGCGGTCGGGTTGGGGTGCGGGTAGCCGCCGACGACCTTTTCGTCGTCGATGATCTCGCCGCGCCCCTCGGCGACGAAGAACAGTACGCGGATATCATCGGGCGCACGGTCCCACGGACGCGCGCCGACCGAGGCGAGCAGGCTGGTTTCCAGATCCTTGGCGGGCATCACGTCGAGGCCGCCCAGGCTGGCCATCGGCGAATCCTTCTCGATCAGCTTCGCCTTGGTCACGCCGTAGCGGCCGAACATCGGCGCCGGGTTGCCCCAGCGATCGACGTTGATGTTGTCCTTGGAATACCACGCAAGATCGCCGTCGCCGCCCAGCGTCAGGAACGGCAGCCCGGGCGCGGTCGAATTGCCCGCGCGCATGACGTTGCCCACGGCGGTGATCTCGCCGGTGACGTAGTCGTGGCCGGCCCACTCCAGGTTCATCAGGTTGTAGTGCACTGCACGGTGGCCGGGGTCGTAGATCATGTTGTTGACCATCAGCACTTGCGCGCCGCCCTTCACCAGCGGCGAACGCTCCATGTTGTGGGCGTAGACGTTGCGGTAGAGCGTGATGGCAGTGGCGTTGTCGTGGATCAGCGTGCCCTTGGAGTGCTCACCCTTGGGATGGCTGGCGTCGGCGAGGCCCTCGGCGGCGAGGTTCTCGCGGAACAGCACGTCGTGGCTGGTGGCGGCGCGCCATTCCTTGACGGTCTTGCCGTTGAAACGGGGGCCGGAGGTCGACATGTTTTCGTCGATCGCCCAGAAGAAGCTGCAGTGCTCGACGATCACGTTGTGCGCGGCGACGGTGGAGAAGGCATCCGCCTCCCAGCCAGAGAGCTTGGCCTGGCCGTCCACCCCGGTCATCACGCGGATGTGGCTGATCTTGACGTCGTGGCCCTTGAGATCGATGCCGCCGCGCACGATCGTGATGCCCGGCGAAGGCGCGGTCTGCCCGGCGATCGTCAGGAAAGGCTCGTCGATGTTCAGGATCGTGCGCTGAAGGTCGATGACCCCGCCGACCTCGAAGACGATGATGCGCTTGCCCTTCGCCTCGACCGCGGCCTTCAGCGATCCGGGACCGTCCTTCGCGAGAGTCGTGACGCGGATGATGCGGCCGCCTTCGCCGCCGCGGGTGGGCTCTAGCGGGGCTGCGTGCAGCAGCGCCGGGGTCGAAGCAACCATCAGAATCGGAAGGACAATCTGGCTCGCGAGCCTGCGGATTTTCACTATCGATCTCCCATTGGCGGAGCTTGTAGACTCCGAGTATTGACAGGGCGTTCTCCCTGCGTCACATATTGATGACACCGGTTACCAAGGATCGCAAGGATGATCTTCGGAACGGGTGGGGCGATTTTGGAGGTCGCCCGAGGTGCTCCGAAAGGGGCGGGAGTAGAGGTGCCGGAACAATGCGCGCGTTAGCCGCGCTTCCTTCTGACACCGGTATCATTTTTGACCCGCAAGGGTCGTGAGGGGATGTTGTCATGCGCCAGCATGTTACCGGAATTTCGCTTTTGAAGGCTGCCCTGTGCGCGGGCAGCGCTCTCGTGTCGTCGGCTGCGATGGCGCAGGACGCGGCGCCCGCGCCGCAGGACGCGGCGGATACCGCAGCTCCTGCGGACGAGACCGCGACTGCGGGCGACATCATCGTCACCGGCTTCCGCCAGTCTCTGCAGGCTGCGCTCAACGTGAAGCGCGAATCGATCTCGGCGGTCGATGCGGTCGTGGCCGAGGACATGGCCAAGTTCCCCGACCAGAACCTTGCCGAGTCGCTGCAGCGCATCCCCGGCATCTCGATCCAGAAGGACGGCGGCGAAGGCCGTGCGATCACCGTGCGCGGCCTCAGCGCGCAGTTCACCCGCGTCCGCGTCAACGGGCTGGAGACGATCGCCACCAGCTCGGACGGCGCCTCCGCCAACCGCGACCGCTCGTTCGACTTCAACGTCTTCGCTTCGGAGCTGTTCAGCAGCCTCGTCGTCCACAAGACCGCCGAAGCAAGCCTCGACGAAGGTTCGCTGGGCGCGGTGGTCGATCTCAACACCGGCAATCCGCTGGCGGCCAAGGCGGGCCTGACCGGCGTGCTCAACGTTCAGGGTTCTTACAACGACCTGTCGAAGAACGTTGGCCCGCGCATGGCCGGGCTGCTGTCCTGGCGTAACGATGCGGGCACGTTCGGCGTCAACCTCTCGGCCGCCTATTCGCACACCGACACGATCGAGAACGGCAACAACACCGTACGCTGGGCGCAGGCCTACTTCAACTCGGTGGACGGAACGCCCTGCTACTACTCGGACGTCGGGCCGACCGGCGGCGTGCCGGTAAGCTCGGGCGGCGGCTATCGCCCCTCGGCGGCGTGCGACGCCGCCAGCCTCGCGTTCCACCCGCGTATCCCGCGCTACGGCGTGGTCGAGCATGACCGCAAGCGCCTCGGCCTGACCGGCTCGATCCAGTTCGAACCCACCGACAAGACCAAGTTCTCGATCGACGGGCTCTATTCGTCGTTCAAGGAAACCCGCGCCGAGCAGTGGCTCGAAGTGCTCGCCCGTTCGAACGAGCGCCGCTTCGACGTCGTCGATCCGGTCTACGACGACAAGGGCAACATGGTCAGCGCGACCTTCAACAACGCCTACGTCCGCACCGAAAGCTACTTGCGCAAGTCGAAGACCGATTTCTGGCAAGTCGGCGCGACCTGGGACCAGGACGTCAGCGACACCCTGCGCTTCACGCTGCTGGGCGGCATGTCGCAGTCAAACGCCGACATCCCGGTCGAAACCACGATCGCCTACGACAACAAGAACGCCGACGGCTTCAGTTACGACTACTCGGACATGAAGTCGCCGGTGCTCAGCTATGGCATGGACGTCACCGACCCGGCCAACTTCCAGCTCGCCGAAATCCGCGATCGCCCGTCCTACGTGAAGAACAAGTTCAAGACCGCGCAGCTGCGCACCGAATGGGACCTGACCGACGGCTTCACCGTCAAGGCCGGTGCGGTGTGGCGGCGCTACAACTTCCAGACCCAGCTGTTCATGCGCGATACCGCCGCATGCGGGGCCAACGGCACGCAGGACCTGATCCTCGGCACCGTGACCTGTTCGTCCAGCGTCTACGGTTTGCCGGTGACCTCGGGCATCTCGCAGCTCGTCGATCTGGGCGATGCCGGCCAGCCCGGCGGCTCCACGAGCCAGTGGATCGTCGCCGATATCGCGAACGCGGCGGACTACACCAACCTCTATGGCCGCACCGCCAAGGAGGACTTCGGCAACAACCGCCGCGTGCAGGAAACCACCTCGGGCGGATATTTGCAGTTCGACGTCAAGGGCGAACTCTTCGGCCTCGAATATGCAGGCAATGCGGGTATCCGCTATGCCCATACCGACCAGAAGTCGACCGGCTACTCCGCAGGCGTCGCCGCGACCGTGCAGCGCACGTATGACGATTGGCTGCCGTCGATGAACCTTGCGTTCTACCCGCGTCACGACGTGATCGTGCGCGGTGCGATCGCCAAGGTCATCACCCGGCCCGCGCTGAGCAACCTCAATCCGGGCGGCTCGGTCGACGGGTTCAACTACCGTGTGAATTTCGGCAACCCGTTCCTCGATCCCTATCGCGCCACCAATTTCGACGCATCGATCGAATGGTATTTCGCCCCGCAGGCGCTGCTTTCGGTGGCGGGCTTCATCAAGAAAATCGAGAGCTTCCCGGTCGCCGGGCAGTACACCGCCACCCTGCCGCAGCTTGGCCTGGGCCGCGATGTCCTGGGCACCAGCACGCCTGCCTACATCAACTACGACCCCAATCAGGAGTACGTGGTGTCGGCGCAGGTCAATGGTGAGGGTGCGACGCTCAAGGGCGTGGAAGTGGCGCTGCAGCTGCCCTTCACCTTCCTGCCGGGCATCCTGAGCCACACCGGCTTCCAGGGCAACGCCACGTTCATCCAGAGTAAGGCGGACTACACGATCACTGGTCCAGCGGTTACGGCCTGTACCCGTGTGACGACCGCCTGCTCCCTCGTCGGTGTTCCGGATACCTACACTAATACCCTGTTCGGCGTGTCGAAGCGCGCGTGGAACGCGACGCTGTACTATGACGACGGCAAGTTTAGCATCCGCGGCTCGGTGAGCTATCGCGGCCCGTTCGTGGATGGCGCCAGTGCAACGAACAACATCTTCGAAGGGTACGGTTCGTACACCAGCTTCGATGCGGCGATCCGCTACAAGGCGACCGAATGGCTGGAGCTGTCGATCGACGGCAACAACCTGACGGACGAGTATCGCTATCGCTTCAACGACGTCTACGCGACCCGTAACTACGAGAACAACCACTTCGGGCGCACGATCCTGTTCGGCGCGCGCGCGAAGATCTGATCTCCTCCCCTGACGCGGGGTTCGCGGGCTTCGGCTCGTGGACCCCGCTCCTTTTTGTTTTCCAAGGGAGCCCGGTGTGGATTTCGATCGCAGAACCCTGATCGCAGGCTCTCTTGCCGCTGCGGGACTGGCCGGAAGGGCCCCAAGTCCTGCCAATGCGCAGACACCGCCTCCCGCTGCCTCCAAAGCGCTCCCGCCCGGCCTGCCGCAGCCGACCGAGACCATCGACCTCTGGCCCAAGGGGCCGCCCGCACGTCTCAAGGCGCCGCTGACCGAGACGGTGGACGAGCGGTCCACCGATGCCCTCGTCACCGACCGCGCGGTCTACGGCGTGACCCGTCCGCGCATGGCGGTGTTCCGTCCCGACCGGCCCAACGGCGCGGCGGTGATGATCACGCCGGGTGGCGGTTACCGCTGGATCGTCGTCGACAAGGAAGGCTACGAGATCGCCCGCTGGCTGACGGCGCGCGGCTTCACCGCCTTCGTGCTGTTCTATCGCCTGCCGGGCGAGGGCTGGTCGAGCGGCCCCGACACCCCGCTTGCCGACGCGCAGCGCGCCATGCGCCTGATCCGCCACCGCGCGAAGGACTTCGCCCTCGATCCCGAGCGGGTCGCGGCGATGGGCTTCTCTGCCGGAGGACACCTTTGCGCCGATCTTGGCGCGCGCTTCGCGGCCAAAGTCTACGAGCCCGTGGACGCGGCGGACAGGCTCTCCGCAAAGCCATTCTGCGCCGCGCCGATCTATCCGGTGGTGAGCATGGACGCAGGCATCGCGCATCCCGGATCGCGTAATTTGCTGCTCGGCCCTTCGCCGACGCCGGAGCTTGAGGCCGCGCATTCGCCCGACCGCGTGGTTCCGGTCGATGCGCCGCCGCATTTCCTCGTTCATGCCGAGGACGACGACGTCGTTCCGGCGGAGAACACCGCACGCCTGCGCGCGGCGCTGAAAGCCCGCAAGGTGCCGGTCGAGGCGCACTTTTTCGCCAATGGCGGCCACGGTTTCGGCCTGCGCCGCGCCATCGGCAAGCCGGTCGAGATCTGGCCCGAGATGTGGCGCGCTTGGGCGCGGACGGTCGGGTTCGGATAAGCCGTCGTCCCGGACTTGTCCGGGACCGCTGGCCGCGAACGGCCTTGAAATCCGCGGGGCGCCTTGCCGGAAGCGCTATCGATGCCCGCCCTGGCGTGATTGAAACGCTCCCCGTCATCCCCGCGAAGGCGGGGACCCAACTGATGCCCGTGCAACACGACGGAACATGAGATGGGTTACCGCCTTCGCGGGAATGACGGGGGAGTAATTGACCGGGATCAGGCCCGCACCACCATCGGTAACGCCTGTGTCTCACCCGGCTCCAGTGCCGTCATGCCGCTGCTGACCCGTCCGAACGCATCGGGCATCGCCGTCGTAGGCTCAAGGCAGAGGAAGTCCTCGCCGGGCGGGGCATAGAGGTGCAAGAACCCGGCCTCGGGCGACGTCACGCTGACTGTCCCAAGCCGTGCCTCGCCCTGCCAGCCGAACCAGCAGTTGTCGGTCAGAGTCATCGGGTCGGGCACGGCCCCTCGCGCGAAGTCTCCGAAGGTATCCGCAAGCGCGGCCTCGCTCGGGATCATCCGGGCGTCGCTGAGCCAGACGCCGTCGGCGGCGAACGTCACCCGCGCATCGGGTTCGCGCACGAAGTAGGGGTGTTGGCCCAGCGCGCAGGGCATGGCGCGGTCGGACCGGTTGGTGGCCTCCAGCGTCACCTGCAGCGCGCCGTCTTCCAGCACGAAAGTCTGCGTGGCGGACCAGTCCCACGGCCAGTGCGCGTCCGCCGAATGCATGCAGGTGAGGACCGCGCGGTCGGCCTGCTCGTCTTTCACCATCCACGGCATGATCCAGCCGAGGCCATGGAGCGGATGCTCGAAGCCCGCGACGTTGCGGGGGAGGGCATAGTCCTTTCCCGCGAAGGAGAAGCGCCCATCGGCAATGCGGTTGGCGTAAGGAACCATCGGAAAGCAGGCGGCGTCCAGCGGGCTCGCGGCGTCCACCGGTGTCGGGCGCAGGATGTCCCTGCCGCCGACCGCGAACGAACCGATGGACCCGCCCAGATGCGGCAGCAGCGTGGCTTCGCTGCTGCCCGAACGCAGCTGGATCAAGCCGCCATCTCCTCAAGCGTGCGGCCGCGCGTCTCGGTCACCATGGCGCGCACGAAGAAGAACGAGAGGAAGGCGCTGAGCGCATAGAACCCGTACGTCAGCGGCAGGCCGAGCCCGGCAGCCATCGCCGGGAAGCTGACCGAGATGCCGAAGTTGGCGATCCACTGCGCGAAGCCCGAGACGGCCAGGGCCGAGCCGCGAATCTGGTTGGGGAACATCTCCCCCAGCATCACCCACATGACCGGGCCCCAGCTGACGTTGAAGAACACGACGTAGGTATTCGCGGCGATCAGCGCGACGGTGCCGGTCTGGTCCGAAAGGGTCAGGTGCCCG
>NZ_JARVRY010000019.1:0-175425 GCF_030209485.1 Novosphingobium sp. fls2-241-R2A-195 | reverse complement strand
TGCAGCATCAGTTCGGACAGCGCTTCGGTGGCGCGCACGATCGGCGCGCCGCGCTCGCCGATGGCGGTGAGGCCGACGCCCACGAAGACCGAGAAGACCAGGATCTGCAGGATGTTGTTCTCGGCCATCGCCGCCAATGGGCTGGCCGGGAAGATCTCGAGGATGAAGTGGCGCAGCGTCAGTTCGCCCATCTCGAGGTCGCCCACGTCGGCGGTGCTTTCGAGGCCGACACCGACGCCGGGCTGGAACAGGTTGACGAGGATCAGGCCGAGGCTGAGCGAGACGAGGCTGGCGGTGATGAACCAGCCCAGCGCCTTGCCGCCGATGCGGCCGAGCGCGGCGCTGTCGCCCATGCCCGCAATGCCGGTCACGATCGTCGCGAAGACCAGCGGCGCGAGGATCATCTTGATCAGCTTGAGGAACACGTCGGGCAGCAGCCGGAAATAATCGGCCCACTGCTTGAGGTGCGGATCGTCCGCCGGAAGGCTCGCGTGGAGCATGTAGCCCGCGGCGATGCCGAGGACCATGCCGATGAGAATGTAGAGCGTCAGGCGCCTGCCCATTGCGAACCCCTTGTTAATGGTGGCGTCGTGAAAGCGCCGGAGCCTATCAGTGTGGCCGGTGCGGTCAATGACGGGGGCGAGGTTTCACCCGGTTGCAAGACGCAGGGCCTTGCGTTTCGGCCCGCTCGCCCTCGAAACTAATTCCGGGTCAGCCTGCCAGAGCGGCCAGCGTCACCCGTTCGTAGATGCGGGCGAGGGCCTCGAGGTCGGCCACGGCCACGGCTTCGTCGCGCTTGTGCATCGTCGCGTTGCACAGACCGAACTCGATCACCGGCGAGAGATCCTTGAGGAACCGCGCGTCCGAAGTGCCGCCGCTGGTCGAGAGTTCGGGCTCTACCCCGGTCTCGGCGCGGATCGCTTCGGCCAGCATGGCGGAGAACGCGCCGGGCTGCGTCAGGAACGCCTCGCCCGAGATCACGGGGCGGGCGGTGCCGCCGTGCCGCTGCGCGATCTCGGCGACGCGCGCGGCAAGGCCCCCGCCGGTGTGCAGGTCGTTGAAACGGATCGAGATGCGCGCCGAAGCCTTCGCCGGGATCACGTTGGTGGCCGGGTTGCCGCAGGAAACGTCGGTGACTTCGAGGTTGCTCGCCTGGAACCAGTCGGTGCCCTCGTCGAGCACGATGGCGTCGAGTTCGGCGAGCATCGCCACCAGCTTGGTGATCGGATTGTCGGCGAGGTGCGGGTAGGCGACGTGGCCCTGCACGCCCTCGACTTCCAGCCAGATGTTGACGGAACCGCGACGGCCGACCTTCATCATGTCGCCGAGGCGGTTCACCGAGGTCGGCTCGCCGACGAGGCAAAGGTCGGGAATCTCGCCCTTTTCGCGCATCAGGTCTATGAGGGCGAGGGTGCCGAAGCGCGCCGGGCCTTCCTCGTCGCCGGTGATGATGAAGCTGACAGTGCCGGTTTCAGGCGGGATATGCGTGACGGCCGCGACCATGGCCGCGATCGAGCCCTTCATGTCCACGGCGCCGCGCCCGTAAAGCAGTTCCTGTCCTTCGGGACCGCGCCTCTCGGGCAGGAACGGCGCGCTGGTCCAGCCTTCGCCCGGGGGCACCACGTCGAGGTGGCCGGCGAAGGCGAAGTGGCGCGAACCCTCGGGGCCGCGACGGATCGCGAACAGGTTCTCGACCGGGCCGTCCGGCGCTTCTCCCGCAATGAAGCGGGTCACCTCGAAGCCGAGCGGTGCCAGCTGGTTCTCCAGGCAGTCGAACACCATGCCGGTGGCCGGGGTGACGCTGGGGCAGGCGATCAGCGCCTCGGCGAGATCGGCGACGGTTGCGGCGAGAGGGGCGGTCTGGGACATAGGGGCAGCGCCATCGCATAATAGGCGCACCATGACCATAGGAGACCGTCCATGCCCCGGCTCGACATCGAGGCCATTCCGCAGGCCAACCGCACCGGCTATCCGGCGCCTTTCGACGCGGCGGTGGAGGGCCGCTGGTGGCGGCGGCTCGCTCCTGTGGGCGGACTGACGCAGATGGGCGCGAGCCATGTGGTGCTGAAGCCGGGCGCCTGGTCCAGCCAGCGCCACTGGCACGACGACGAGGACGAATTGCTGGTCATGCTCTCGGGCGAGGCGGTCTTGGTGGAAGACGGCGGGCGCACGCTGCTGCGCGCGGGCGACGTCTGCGCCTGGGCGAAAGGCGTGCGCGACGGGCACCACCTCGTGAACGAAAGCGAGGCCGACTGCACCTTCATCGCCATTAGTGCGGGCGATCCGAACGGCAGCGGCGCCTATTCGGACATCGACATGAAGTTCGACGGCGAGGGCTACTTCCACAAGGACGGCGCCCCGTACTGATTGGTCGTCGTCCCGGACCTGATCCGGGACCGCTGGCCGTGAACAGCCCACCTATCTTCAGGGCGCCTCGAAGCAGGCTCGCGCCTAAAGACAGCCACCGGTCCCGGATCACGTCCGGGACGACGGACTCACTGGAATTTGGCCTCGTTCCGCCCCATATCGGCGCCAAAGGAGAGCCTCCCCGATGACCGACAAGATGCACCTCACCGATGAAGAATGGCGCGAGCGCCTGAGCCCCGAGCAGTACTACGTGCTGCGGCAGGCGGGCACCGAGCGGGCCTTCACCGGCAAATACGACGGCAACAAGCAGCGAGGGCTCTATACTTGCGCGGGCTGCGGTGCGCCGCTGTTCGAATCCGATGACAAGTTCAATTCGGGCTGCGGCTGGCCGAGCTACACCGCGCCGGTGGACGAAGCCGCGATCGACGAGCACCGCGATACCTCGCACGGGATGATCCGCACCGAAGTGACTTGTGCGAAGTGTGAAGGACACCTCGGCCACGTGTTCCCCGATGGCCCGGCGCCGACGGGGCTGCGGTACTGCATCAACAGCGCCTCGCTGGACTTCGAGCCGAAGTAAGAAGGAAGGCCCACCCCCGGCCCCTCCCGCGAGCGGGAGGGGAGACAGAATGCTTCGCCCTCCCGCTCATCCTGAGCCTGTCGAAGGAGGGAGGGCCGGGAGGCTTGGCCCGCAGGGCTTAGCCGGACGGGGTGGGCCGGCCATCCGCTGCCTTTCCCCCGCACCCGTGTTCACCTCGGGTTACAAATCGCCATGCAAAGTGTAGGAGCGACCCGACACATCCGTCCTTATTGGGGTTTGCATCCTACCCATGGCCAAGAATTCCGGCCGCAGCCGCGCACCCCGCGGCGCATCGTCGCAAGCTGAAAGCAAGCCGCTCTGGCGCCGCATCCTGCGCGGCGTGTTCGTATGGGGCGGCGCGCTGGCGCTGCTCGGCGCGATCTTCCTGGGCACCGCCGTGTTCTTCACGATGCGCGAACTGCCCGACTATTCGGCGCTGAAGAGCAGCCAGAACGGCCAGATGATCGTCGTGCGCGCGCGCGACGGGCGTGAACTCGTCTCGCTCGGGCCGAGCTACGGCAAGTGGATGCCCTATGAAGAGATCCCCGCGATCATGCGCGACGCCATCGTCTCGGTCGAGGATCGCCGCTTCCGCGAGCATCCCGGCGTCGACCCGATCGGCCTCGCCCGCGCGGTCTACGTCTCGCTGACCACCGACAGCCGCGCCAAGGCGACGTCCACCCTGACGCAGCAGCTGGCGCGCAACATCTTCCTCAGCAATGCGCGTTCGTGGAACCGCAAGGCACGCGAGATGGTGTTGGCGCTGGCGCTGGAGCGCAAGTTCACCAAGGACCAGATCCTAGAGCTGTACCTCAACAAGGTCTACTTCGGCGGCGGCGCCTACGGCATCGACGCGGCGAGCCGCAAGTTCTTCGGCCACCCGGCCACCGAACTCTCGACCGCTGAATCGGCGATCATCGCCGGGCTGGTGAAGGCTCCGTCGAACTACTCGCCCACCGCCGATGTCGAGGCCGCCAAGGGGCGCGGCAAGGTCGTGCTCGGCCTGATGGCGCGCGAAGGCGTGATCTCGCAGGCGGAGGCGGACAGCGTCGATTTTTCGGACGTGCAGGTCGCGAAGGAGAAGGGCCAGAACTCGGTCCGGTACTTCACCGACTGGGCGCTGCCGCAGCTCGACATGCTGCTCCCTGAGAACAACGAGCCGATCGAGGTGTGGACCACGCTCGACCCGGCGATGCAGGACGCGGCGACCAAGTCGATCGACGCCAACGTGCCCAAGGGGGCGCAGGGCGCGCTCGTCAGTCTCGACAAGGATGGCGCGGTGCTGGCGATGGTCGGGGGCACGGATTACGTGAACTCGAACTACAACCGCGCCACTTCGGCGCTGCGCCAGCCGGGTTCGTCGTGGAAGCTGTTCGTCTACCTTGCCGCGCTGGAGGCGGGCTACACCCCCGACGATCGCGTCGTTGACGAGCCGGTGACGATCCAGGGCTGGAGCCCGCAGAACGACGGCCGCAACTTCGCCGGCCAGATCGACGTGCGCACCGCCTTCGCCTATTCCAAGAACACCATCGCCGCGCAGCTGGGTAACGAGGTCGGCTTCGGCACCGTCGCCAGCATGGCCAAGCGCTTCGGCATCACCACCGACATCAACACCAAGCCCGCCATGGTGCTGGGCACCTCGGAAGTGCGCGTGATCGACATGACCCGCGCCTTCGCGGCGGTGTCGGCGGGCGGTACTTCGGTGGAGCCCTACGGCATCACCAAGGTCACCACGACCTCGGGCGAGCTGCTCTACGAGCACAAGTCGGTGCAGGGTCAGGTGCTGGTGCCGCATTACGTGGCGGCGGGCATCACCGACCTGCTGCAGACCGCCGTGGCCATCGGTACGGGGCGCGCCGCGCAGATCGGGCGTCCGGTGGCGGGCAAGACCGGCACCACCAGCTCGAATAAGGACGGCTGGTTCCTCGGCTTCTCCAGCGGCATCACCACCGGTGTGTGGATGGGCCGCGACGATGCCAAGCGGGTGGCGGGGCTCTCCGGCGGGCATGCTCCGGCGCGGGCGTTCTCGGACTATATGAAGGTTGCCGTCGCCAAGCGCCCGGTCGAGCAGTTCGACACCGAACTCAAGCTGCCCGAATGGCAGCTGGAGCCTGATGACGAGCAGATGCAGGGCAATCCTGACGACTATTACTACACCGACGAGAACGGCAACCTCGTCCATCCTGACGGCGCCACGCCGGACCAGCCGCCTTATGGCGGGGTTCCGAACGGGCAGGCGCCGAACGGCGGCGTGGTCCCGCCGGACTATGGGCCGCAGGGTGCGCCAGCCGGGCCGCCGCCCGCTGCGGGCAACGACTTCCTCGACCGCGCCACCGGGCGCGAGCGGGAAGATCCGGGCCTGCGTCCGGGGCAGGGCACCGGGGTCTATCCGGGCGCGCGTCCCACGCCGGTCCCGCGCGTGATGCCGACGCCGCGTCCGACGCCGACGCGGATACCCGGTACAACGCAGCCCTGATCGCCGCGTCGTTTCAAACCAAACCGCGTCATCCCAGCGAAGGCTGGGACCGCTCGCCCATTACTGCCAACTATCGTTAGGGCGCCCTGCCGGTGATTGGGTTTTACGCGGCCGGCGGTCCCAGCCTTCGCTGGGATGACGTTGGCCCATCTCCCACACACGAAAAGGCCCGCCGGATCGCTCCGGCGGGCCTTTTCCTTTTACGCCTCGGCGCGTCGTGTCAGCGCAGGCGCACCGGCACGAAAGTCGCCTGCTGGCCACGCGGCTGGACGCGCAGGAGGAGGGCCGAGCGGCCTTCCGCCTTGGCGGCGTTGATCGCTGCGGTCAGGTCCGCTGCGGTCGTCACCGGACGGCCGTTGGCCTGCAGGATGATGAAGCCGCGCTGGAAGCCCTTCTGGCCCGCGTCCGAGTTCGGATCGACCGCCACGATGACCACGCCCTTGGTGCCGTCGGCCGCGCCGAGCTGGCGGGCGATGGTGGCCGTCAGCGGGGTCACGGTCAGGCCGAGCGAGTTCTCGATCACGCCCTTTTCCTGCTTCTGGGGCGGATTGTTGAACGCATCGCCGTCTTCGTCGCCATCGGGCGTGAAGGACTGCGAAAGCTCGTCCTCGCTCGGGCGCTTGGCGACCGTGGCGGTCAGGGTCTGGCGCTTGCCGCCGCGGATCACTTCGACCGGGATGCGTGCGCCCGGCTTGGTGTTGGCGACGATGTAGGACAGCGTCTGATCCTTGGTGACTTCCTTGCCGTCGACCGTGACGACGACGTCGCCCGCCTGCATGCCGGACTTGGCCGCCGGGCCGTCAGGCTCGACCATCTGGATGAACTCGCCCTTGTTGTGGGCGATGCCCAGCGAATCGGCGATGTCCTCGGTCACCGGCTGGATGCGCACGCCAAGATAGCCGCGCTCGATCGCCTCTCCCTTGATGAGCTTCTGGACGAGCGGGGCCGCGATCTCCGCCGGAATGGCGAAGCCGATGCCGACGCTGCCGCCCGTGGGCGAGAAGATGGCGTTGTTGATGCCGATCACCTGCCCGTTCATGTCGAACATCGGACCGCCCGAGTTGCCCCGGTTGATCGCCGCGTCGGTCTGCAGGTAGCGGTCATAGGCGCCGCCGCTCTGGGTGGAGCGGTAGACGGCCGAGACGATGCCCGAGGTCACCGTGCCGCCGAGGCCGAACGGGTTGCCGATCGCGATGATCCAGTCACCCACGCGCGCCTTGCGGCTGTCACCGAACTTGACGAACGGCAGGCTCTTGCCCGCGTCGATCTTGAGCACCGCAAGGTCGGATGCGGCGTCCTTGCCGATCAACTTGGCGGGATACTCGGCACCGTCGGGCATGGTGACGGTGATCGATTCGACCTGGCCCTTGCCCTCGGCGGTGATGACGTGATTGTTGGTCACGACATAGCCGTCCGCCGAGATGATGAAGCCCGAGCCGAGCGACTGGGCCTCACGCGTCTGGGGCGCGCCGTTACCGCCACCCTGTCCGCCGAACAGCCCCTCGAACGGAGTGCCCGCGAAGGGGTTGGCGCCGCCGCCCGCGACCTGCACCTTCTGGCGGGTCGAGATATTGACGACGGCGGGTTGCAACTGCGCGGTGAGATCCGCGAAGCTGGCGGGGGCACCGGCACGCGGCACCACCTTCGAAATTTCGCTGGCCTCGTTCTGGGCCACCTGGGCACCTGCGGGGTAGCCGGTGACGAGCGATGCGGTAGCGCCTCCGATGAGGAGCGCTGTGGTCAGTCCATAGGCATATCGCACTGGCTTCACGTCCTTTGATTCCTCCGTTTCGGCGGCTTGCGCCAAGATCCGACTGGTAACCCCGAAGCGGTTTCACGCCCCGCGAGCTTAACCGGATTTGAATGATGCGGAAATCCGCCACTTTTACGAAGTTCCGGCCGCCAACTCCCGATGGGCAACGGCCGAAACCGCTCACGGCTCCCTGAAATGATTCAGATAGGCATTGTCCGGCGAGAGCAGGATGGTCTTGGCGCCGTTCGGGCTGCCGGGCGCGCCCTTGCCAAACGACACCGCGTAGCTCTGCATCGCGCGGTAGAAGTCGTAGAACTGCGCGTCCTTGCCGAAGCTGTCGGCATAGATCTTCGCGGCCTGGGCCTCGGCCTCGGCGCGGATGATCTGCGCGTCGCGCTGGCCCTGCGCGGCGATCGTCTTCGCCTCTTCCTGGCGGCCCGCTTCCATGCGCACGAAGGCGGCGGCGAGCGCGCCCTCGGGCAGGTCGGCGCGCTTGATCCGCACGTCGACGACCTGCGCGCCGTATTCGGCGGCCTCACGGTCGAGCAGCTTGCGGATGTTCTCCATCGCCGCGCCGCGTTCGGCGGTGAGCAGCGATTGGAAGGTCCGCTTGCCCAGTTCCTGGCGCACGACCGAGGAGAGGATCGGTTCGAGCTGCTGCGTCACCCGCTCGCTGGTGCCGGCGGAGCGGACCATCTTGATCGGATCGACGATGCGGTAGCGGGCATAGGCGTCCACGTTCAGCCGCTGCTGGTCGGTGGAGAGCACCTGCTGTTGCTGCATGTCGACCGAAAGCAGGCGCTTGTCGATGCGGATCACCTGCTCGACCAGCGGGATGCGCCAGTGCACGCCCGCGCCGGTCTGCCCGTAGGCCGCGTTGGCGATATAGGGGTTGTAGACCCGCACCGGGCGGCCGGTCTGGACGACGACCGCCTGCTCGTCCTCGGGAACGACGATGGTGCTCATCATCAATCCGACGACGACGGCGCCCGCCGCGATCCACGCGGCCTTGTAGTCATGCCACAGGTTCATCACTGACCTCCCGTGCTGGTCGGTACGCTGACCGAGGTGTCGGGAGCGGGTGCGGCACGGCGCTGCATCTCGGGCAGCGGCAGGACGGTGTTCACGCCCTTTTCGCCGACCACCGTGTCATTGTCGCGCAGGACGCGTTCCATCGTTTCGTAGTACATGCGGCGCTTGGTCACTTCGGGGGCGAGCCTGTATTCCTCGTAGACCTTGTCGAACGAGCTGGCATCGCCCTGGGCGCGGGCGATCACCTGCTGCGCCCAGGCGCGGGCTTCGGAGCGGTCGCGTTCGGCTTCCTGCTGGGCAACGTTGACGTTGTCGAACGCGCCCTTGGTCTTGGCGGGCGGGTCGGCCTTCTTGATCTCGACGCCCTGGATGGCGATGCCCGAGCGGTAGAAGTCGAGGATGCGCTGCATGCGCTCGCCCACGTCCTGCTCGACTTGCGCACGGCCTGCACCGGACAGAGCCTGGCCCAGCGAGACTTGCGCGATCGAGGCGCGCATCGCGGCCTCGGCCACTTCCTGTACGGTACCGTCCGGGTCGGCGAGGCGGAAGGTGTAGTCCTTCAGGCCCTTGATGTTCCAGCGCACGAGGTAGCTGAGATCGACCAGGCTCTTGTCGCTGGTGAGCATCAGCTTCTCGTTCTCGTTGTCGGGCACGGCCACGACCTGGAACGAGCTGACGTCGACGACCTTCACCTGCTCGATCGGCCAGGGGAGGGTCAGGCTCACGCCCGAATCGACGGTGCGCGAATACTGGCCGAGCGTGGTGACCACGCCCTGTTCCTTGGGGCCGAGCATGTGGACGCTGGAGAAACCGAGCACCACCAGCACGGCGGCGCCGATGCCGAGCGGCAGCCACGACTTGCCGTCCGGACGGCGCGGCAGGTTGGGGAAGCCGCCGGGGCCGCGCGGGCCGCCGCCTCCGCCACCGGGGCGCCGCTGGTCGCCGCGCCGGAAGATGTCCTCGATGCTGGCCGAGCGGCGGGGCGGGGCGCCCTCTCCGCTGGGGAGCCAGGGATTGCGGGGGCCTTTGCGCTCGGGGGTTTCGGACTGCGGCTCGTCGGGCTGGCCGCCGGATGCGTCTGCGCCGTCGGAGCCTTCGCCGTCTCCGCTACCGCCGCCGTCATTGCCGCCGCCGCCGCCCCACGGGCTGTTGCGTCCCGTCATCTGGGAAATTCCCGTTCCGTCCCCCGGCACGCCGCCAGGCGTGTCTGCACCACCGATAGCTGTCATGAGGCTATCTATAAGAACCCCTCGGGCAAATAACAGTGCCTCTCTTGCCCTTTTTCCCCGCGTACGCCACCTGAGCGGCGAGCGCCGGGGTATCCCTCGGCCATGACGGACACGCCGGAAACGAACCGGCAATCTACTGGAGACGACGAGTGAGCAGCGCCGAAGGTCTTGGGGCAGGAACCCAAAGCGACGATCTCAAGGCGCTGCTTCAGCCCGAGGCCGCCGCGCGTGTCCAGTCGCTGCGCGCGGCGGACGGCCGCGCGACGCTGGTGCTCGATGCGACCGGCCTCGATGCGCCGGCGCGGGCGGGACTGGAAGCGCATGTGCGCGATGCGCTTGGCGGCAAAGTCGCCGAAGTGCGCGTGGCGATGATGGCGGATAAAACCGAGCCCGCACCACCCAAGGGACCACGCATCATCGCGGTCGGATCGGGCAAGGGCGGCGTCGGCAAATCCACGCTTTCGGCCAATCTCGCGGTCGCCCTCGCCCGGATGGGGCGGCGCGTCGGCCTCGTCGATGCGGACATCTACGGCCCCTCGCAGGCGCGTCTGCTCGGCACCGAGGGCCAGCGCGCCACCGCGCACGAAGGCAGGCTGGTCCCCGTCGAGAGCCGCTGGGGCGTCCCGGCGCTGTCGATGGCGCACCTCTCCAATGCCGGGCAGGCGATCGCCTGGCGCGGGCCGAAGATCTCCGGCGCGCTGCTGCAACTGGTCGAGGGGCACTGGGAAGGCGCCGAAGTGCTCATCGTCGATCTGCCGCCCGGCACCGGCGACGTGCAGCTCACCATGCTCCAGCGCTGCAAGCCTGCGGGCGCGGTGATCGTCTCCACCCCGCAGGACCTCGCGCTGATCGACGCGACCCGTGCGGTCGAACTGTTCGAGAAAGGCGACGTCCCCGTCGTCGGCGTGGTCGAGAACATGGCGGGCTATGCCTGCCCCCACTGCGGCGAAGTCAGCGATCCCTTCGGCTGTGGCGGCGCTGAGGCTTCGGCGAAGGAGATGGGCGTGCCCTTCCTCGGCCGCATTCCCCTCGATATCGCAATCCGCCGCGAGGCCGACGCGGGCACGCCCACCGCTGCCGGGACCGGCCCGCAGGCCGAAGCCTTCACCGCGCTCGCCGCGCAAGTCGCGGCCTGGCTGGACGCCAATCCCTGATGGCGGTGAGCCGCCGCAGCGTGCTCATCGGAGCGCTGGCGGGCGGCGGGCTCGCGCTCGGCTACATGCTGCGTCCGCGCAGCTATCCCCTGCCGCTGCAGCCGCGCGAGGGTGAATTCGCCTTCGATGCGTGGATCAGGATCGGTACGGACGGTGTCGTCACCGTTTCGGTCCCGCAAGTGGAGATGGGGCAGGGCGTCACCACGCTCGTTCCGCAGATCGTCGCACATGAACTCGGCGCGGACTGGCGGCAGGTCGCCGCCGAGCCAGCCCCCGTCAGTGCCCTTTACGCCAACCTCGCGCTGGCGGCGAAGTGGGCTCCGCTCTGGATGCCGCTGCTACCCTCGCTGGCGGATGAACCGGACGACCTCCTGACCCGCCGCTGGGCCGAGAGCCACGTCTTCGACGTCACCGCCGACGGCACCGAGATCGCCGCCTACGAGGCCGGAGCCCGCGCCGCCGCCGCCTCTGCCCGCGCGATGCTGGCGCAGGCCGCCGCCGCCCGCTGGAGCGTCGCCTGGGAGGAGTGCGAGGTCGCGAACGGCTTCGTCACGCACGAAAACAAGAAGCTGCCTTTCGGCCCGCTGGCCTCCGAGGCTGCCCGCTTTTCCCCGCCCTCGACCCCGCCGCTGCGCCCTGAAGCCATGGCCGAGCGTCCCGGCGAATTCCCGCCCGGCGCGCGCCTCAGCTATCCGCGTCTCGACCTGCCTTCCAAGGTCGATGGCTCGTGGACTTTCGCAGGCGACGTGCGCCTGCCCGACATGGTCTTCGCCGCGATCCGCCATGGCCCGATCGGCAGGAAGACCTTCCTCTCCGACCTCGACGAGAGCGCGGCGAAGGACATGCTCGGCTTCCTGCGCACCGTCGGCAGCCCGGAAGGAGACGCCGCATGGGTCGCCGCCGTCGCCACCGACGGCTGGGCCGCCGAGCAGGCGCTGACCCGCATGGAACCGGGTTTCCGCGTCGCTGCCGGGGCCGAATCCGACGCCGTCGACACCGCGATGGACGAGGCGCTTCACAATGCCGACGCGCACCGCATCCATTCGGCGGGCGACATGGCGCTGGTGAAGGACCGTCTGCCGATCCAGCTCGGCTATGAAGTCTCTCCCGCAATCCACGTCACCATCGAAACCGCCGCCGCGACTGCGTGGCTCCACGACGGCAAGCTGGAACTCTGGGTCGGCACGCAGGCCCCGCAAGCCACGCGCGAGGCTGTCGCGGCGGCACTCGGCATGGCGGTGCGCGACGTCGTGCTCTACCCCGTCGCGATCGGCGGCAGCTTCGACCGCCGCCTTGAATTCGGCCATGCCGTGGAGGCCGCGCTGATCGCCAGGGAGGTGGGCAAGCCCGTCCAGCTCACCTGGACCCGGCGCGAGGAATTCCGCGCCGGCCTGCCCCGTGCGCCTGTCTCGGCGGTCATGGCCGCGCGTCCCGATACCGATGGCCAGATCGCCGGCTGGCGCGCGCGCATCACCGTACCCGCGACCGCGCGCGAGTTCGGCCGCCGCCTGCTGGGCGGCGAGGCGCCTTACGAAGCGCTGGAGGCGGTCGCGCTCGATGCCGATCCGATGGCGCTCGAAGGCGCGGTGCCGCCTTACGCCATTCCCAACCTCGCGATCGACCATGTCCCCGTGCGCGTCGGCCTGCCCACTGCCCGGATGCGCGGCAATGCCCACGGCTGGACCGCCTTCTTCAACGAGAGCTTCGTCGATGAACTGGCCCACAAGGCCGGGCGCGAGCCCTTGTCCTATCGCATGGCGATGCTGGGCCACGATCCGCGTCTCGCCGCCTGCCTCCAGCGCGTCGCGGCGCTGGCGCAATGGGGCGGCGGCTCGGATGCCAGCGGGCAGGGCCTTGCCTGCCACGTCATCGGAAGTGGCCGCATCGCCGTCATCGCCAGCGCCCGGCGCGAGGCCGAAGGCGTGCGGGTCGACCGCCTGAGCGCCGTCGCCGACGTCGGTCGCATCCTCAATCTCGACATCGCCCGCCAGCAGATCGAGGGCGGGCTGGTCTTCGGCCTCGGCCTCGCGCTCGGCTGCGCGGTGCGTTATGCAGGCGGGCGGCCGGACAGCGAGAGCCTCGCCGCGATGGGCCTGCCGACGCTGGCCGACTGCCCCGCGATCGAGGTGGACTTCATCGAGAGCAAGGAAGACCCCGCTGATCCGGGCGAACTGGGCGTCGCCGCCGTCGCCCCGGCCGTCGCCAACGCACTTTTCTCGGCGACGGGCCTGCGCCTGCGCCGCCTCCCCTTCTTTGCCGAGGACGTATGAAACCGCCTGAGCTCCCGCCAGAACACCCGTCCGTCGCGACCGGAGGCGTCGGCGTCCTTCTCGTCAACCTCGGCACGCCCGATGCGCCCACGCCCGATGCGGTGCGCCGCTACCTTGCCGAATTCCTCTCCGACCCACGCGTGGTGGAGATCCCGGCGATCGCGTGGAAGCCGATCCTCCACGGCATCATCCTGCGCACCCGTCCGGCGAAGTCCGCCCATGCCTACAGCCAGGTCTGGACGCCCGAGGGTTCGCCGCTCGCCGCCATTACCGCCGCGCAGGCCCGCGCGCTTCAGGCGCGGCTGGGCGATACGGTCACCGTGAATTGGGCAATGCGCTACGGCAATCCCTCGCTCCCCTCGCGCCTGCAGGCGATGAAGGATGCAGGGATCGATCGTATCCTCGTCGCCCCGCTCTACCCGCAGTATTCGGGGGCGACGACCGCCTCGGTGATGGACAAGCTGGGCGACGCCCTGCGCGCCATGCGCTGGCAGCCCGCGCTGCGCACGCTGCCGCCCTACCACGACGATTCGGCCTATATCGCCGCGCTGGAGGAAGACGTCGTCGCGCATGTGTCCGCGCTCGATTTCACGCCGGAAGTGCTGCTGCTCTCCTACCACGGCATGCCCGAGCGCACACTGCACCTCGGCGATCCCTACCATTGCCACTGCCGCAAGACCTCGCGCCTGCTGACCGAGCGGCTGGCCCTGCGCCTGCCGGACCTGCGCGTCGAGACCAGCTTCCAGTCCCGCTTCGGCCGCGCCAAATGGCTCGAACCCGCCACCGAGACCGTGCTTGTGGCCGAGGCAAAGGCCGGCACCCGGCGCCTCGCCATCCTGGCCCCCGGCTTCTCGGCCGATTGCGTGGAAACGCTGGAGGAACTGGCGATCCGCGGCCGCGAGGTTTTCGAGGAAGCGGGCGGCGAGCGCCTCGCCGTCCTCCCCTGCCTCAACGCCCGCGAACCGGGCATGGCGATGCTCGAAGCCCTCGCGCGGCGCGAGTTGTCGGGCTGGGTTGCAGCAATTTAACTGTCGGTAGCGGCACGTTTGTTCCAACTCTGTTCCCGTTCAGAGGGAAGGATTTTGGATCATGCGCGAGGCGGACTATCTCCAGCCCGACTTTGCTTATGGTGGGCCGGAGAAATCGGCGTCCGGCGGCCCGGGCGTGGCGCTGTCGATCTATGCCAACCGCGCCCACTTGCGCGCCACCTTGCGCGAGGACGCAGACGCGGCCGGCATGCGCATCGTCGCTGCCGCACCCCTTGCCGATCTCGTCACCATGGGGGAGGGGCTGGCGCAGGCCCGCCTTGCCGACGTGGTGCTGGTCGATTGCCCGCAGGTCGATGCGGGGGTGCTGGCGGCGCTCGCCCGGCTGGACTTGCGCGCGGCAGGCGGCGCGACGCGGCTGATCGTCTCGACCGGGGTGGAGGCGCTGGACGATGTCTTCGCCTGCATGGACCAGTCCTCGCCCGTCCTGCTTGTCGATCCCGACCGCGCGGAGCGGGTACTGGCGCTGGGCCGCGTGCTGGCGACGATGCCCTCCGGACGTGTTCGCGAACTTTCCGAGGACGACCGCCTGATGCTGCTGCGCCTGACCGAGCAGGTGGGCCAGATCGCGGGCCGTATCGATCGCCTTGATGCGGGCGGTATCCCCGCGCCGCTCCCCGCCGTCCCCGCCGCCGGTTTCTCGCCGGGTCAGCTTCCCGATGCGAGACTGGTCCGGCGGATCATCCGCCAGCGCCAGTTGCGCGCGCGCTTCCTCGACAACGATCTCTTCGCCGATCCCGCCTGGGATATGCTGCTGGACCTCACCGCCTCGCGCCTCGAAGGCAAGCGGGTCTCGGTGACCTCGCTCTGCATCGCTTCCGGAGTGCCGCCGACCACGGCGCTGCGCTGGATCGGCCAGATGGTCGATGCGGGCCTCTTCGTGCGCCTCAGCGACGGCGCCGACAAGCGCCGCGCCTTCATCGACCTCAGCGAAAAGGCGATGCAGGCCATGGCCCGCTATTTCACGGAGATCGCCCTCACGGCCCCGGCGCCGATCTGAGCGCCCCGGGAACCGCTTTAGCACGCCGCCATGGCATTCGGGCGCGCCAGCGTATAAAGGCGCGCGGATGCTTCGCCTCACCGACATTGCCCTGCCGCTCGACCATACGCCCGCCGATCTCGACGCGGCAGTCGTCCAGCGCCTCGCCATCGCGCCTGCCGACCTCGAGCGCGTCACCGTGTTTCGCCGGGGCAACGACGCGCGGCGCAAGAATGCGATCAAGCTGGTCTATGCGCTCGACGTCACGGTGAAGGATGAAGCCGACGTGCTCGCCCGCTTCGCCGACGACCAGCATGTGCGGCTCACCCCGGACATTGCCTACAAGTTCCCCGTCCGCGCGCCCGAGGGCTGGGAAGGCCCGCGCCCGGTCGTCATCGGCGCAGGCCCGTGCGGCCTCCTCGCCGCACTGATCCTCGCGCAGATGGGCCTAAAGCCCATCATCATCGAGCGCGGCAAGGCGGTGCGCGAACGGACCAAGGATACCTGGGGCCTGTGGCGCCGCTCGGAACTGAACCCGGAAAGCAACGTGCAGTTCGGCGAGGGCGGGGCGGGCACGTTCTCCGACGGCAAGCTCTACAGCCGCATCAAGGACCCGCGCCATCTCGGCCGCAAGGTCCTGACCGAATTCGTCAAGGCCGGCGCGCCCGAGGACATTCTCACCGAAGCGCACCCGCACATCGGCACGTTCCGCCTCGTCACCATGGTCATGTCCATGCGCGAGACGATCGAGCAATTGGGCGGCGAATACCGCTTCAGCACCCGCGTCGAGGATTTCGAGATCGAAGGACAGGGCGACGAACGCCGGCTCAAGGGCCTGCACCTCTCGACCGGCGAATACCTTCCCGCCGAGCACGTCATCATGGCTGTGGGCCACTCCGCACGCGACACCTTCGAGGTGCTGCACAACCGCGGCGTGCACATCGAGGCCAAGCCGTTCTCCATCGGCGTGCGCATCGAACACCCGCAAAGCTGGGTGGACAAGGCGCGCTACGGGGCCTGCGCGGGCAACCCGATCCTCGGCGCGGCGGCCTATGCCATCTCGCACAAGGCGAAGAACGGGCGCACCGTCTATTCCTTCTGCATGTGCCCGGGCGGCCGCGTCGTCGCAGCGGCGAGCGAGGAAGGCGGCGTCGTCACCAACGGCATGAGCCAGTATTCGCGCGCAGAGTTCAACGCCAATTCCGGCCTTGTCGTGGACATCAGCCCCGAACGCGACTTCCCCGGCCATCCGCTCGCCGGGATCGCGCTTCAGCGCAAGTTCGAGAAGCTGGCCTACGTGGCGGGCGGATCGGACTACCGCGCGCCGGGCCAGAAAGTGGCGGATTTCATGGCGGGCCGCCCCTCGACCGAGCTGGGCGAGGTCAACCCCAGCTACCAGCCCGGCATCCGCCTGACCGACCTCGCACAATGCCTGCCCGACTACGTCGTCGAGGCGATCCGCGAGGCGCTGCCAGTGTTCGGCCGCCAGGTGCCCGGTTACGATCATCCCGACGTCGTCATGACCGGGGTGGAGACGCGCTCCTCCTCGCCTGTCCGGATCGGTCGCGGCAAGGACTGCCAGAGCCTCAACACGCGCGGCCTCTATCCTGCGGGTGAAGGCGCGGGCTATGCGGGCGGCATCCTCTCCGCCGCCGTCGACGGCATCCGCGTGGCCGAGGCGCTGGCGCTGGAACTGGTTGGTACGCCCGAATGATCGCGCATTACGATGCCATCGTTCTCGGCGCCGGGGCCGCCGGGCTGCTGTGTGCCGCCACCGCCGGACAGCGCGGCCGCCGGGTGCTGCTGATCGACCACGCACCCGAGCCGGGTCGCAAGATCGTCATTTCCGGCGGCGGGCGGTGCAACTTCACCAACATTCACACCGCGCCCGACCGCTACCTGTCGAGCAACCCGCACTTCGCCAAGTCCGCGCTCAGCCGCTACACCGCCGCCGATTTCCTCGCGCTGGTCGAAAGCTACGGCATCGCATGGCACGAGAAGACGCTGGGCCAGCTGTTCTGCAACGGTTCGGCGAAGCAGATCGTCGCCATGCTGCTGGAGGAATGCGCCAAGGGCATGGTCGAACTCCGCTGCGGCGAGGCCGTGGGCGAGGTCGAGCATGCTGACGGCCTCTACCGCGTGCGCCACGGCGAGCAGTCATCGACTGCCCCCGCAATGGTGATCGCCACCGGCGGACCGTCGATCCCCAAGATGGGCGCGAGCGGGTTCGCCTATGATCTCGCGCGCAAGTTCGGGCTCAAGGTGGTGCAGCCGCGTCCGGCACTGGTGCCGCTGACCCTGCCGGGGGACGAAGCGCTGTTCCGCGAACTCTCCGGCGTCTCCACCGAGATCGTCGCGCGATGTGGAAAGGCGGCGTTCCGCGAGGCGGCGCTGTTCACCCATCGCGGGCTGTCCGGTCCCGCCATCCTGCAGATTTCCAGCTACTGGAAGCGCGGAGACACCGTGACCGCGCAGTTCCTGCCCGACCGACCCGAGGGCTGGTTGCGCACGCTGAAGCGCGATCGCCCGCGCCTCTCGTTCCGCAAGGCACTGGGTGACGGCCTGCCCGAGCGGCTGGCCGAGGCGCTGTGTGGGCGGCTCGGTCTCGAAGGCGAACTCGGCGCACTGACCGACAAGGCGCTCGGCGCGGCGGAAGCGCGGCTGGCGCGCTGGCCGTTCCTGCCCGATGGTTCGGAAGGTTTCGCCAAGGCCGAAGTCACCGCAGGCGGCATCGACACCGCCGAACTCTCGTCCAAGACCATGGAGGCGAAGCGCGCGCCGGGTCTCTACGCGATCGGCGAGGCAGTGGATGTCACCGGCTGGCTGGGCGGTTACAACTTCCAGTGGGCCTGGGCGAGCGCCCGCGCCGCGGGGCTGGCGATCTAAAGCGTCATCAGGATGTCGCGGCGGCCTTCGCCCTGCCAGTCGAGCGTCGCCTTCAGCAGTGCGATGGTGGCGGCGCAGCGGTTGGGATCGTCCTCCTTGCGCATCGCCGTGGAGACCTGTTCCTTGCCGAGTCCGGTGTCCTTCAGCACCTGCCGCACCAGTTCGGGCGGCACGCTGGCGGAGCGGGCGGCAGCCTTTTCCGGCGCCTTGAGCATCCCGCGCTGGACCAGCGAGGCGGCGAAGCGGCGCTCCTCTTCGCGGATTTCGTTCGGGACGAGGGTGGTGCCTGGCGGTGCGCCCCGGGCCATCATCTGGCGGCAGGCTTCGGCGCTGTCCGCTTTCGCAGCCTCCAGGAGGGCGAAGCGCAGGCGCATGGTGGTTTCGAAGTCCTTGCCATAAAGCAGGCGACCGTCGAGGTAGGTGCGGGCGCGCACCAGTTCCAGTCCACTTTCGGCAGTAGCCTGTTGATCGACGCCGCCATTTTCGGTGTATCGAGTGCGGCCCGCCAGCAACGTCGCCAAATCGGGCTGGTGGCTGCTCAGCCATACAGGGTCATGGCCTTCGCCGAATACTTGGGTAACGGTTACCTTGAAGGCTTCTTCCTGCGCTTCCGACTTGCTAGGCGGGCCGAGATTAGTGAGGAAGCCCAGCACGATCAGCCCGCCGAGCACGAGAAGACCGGTTGGCCATGTCCTGACTCTTTCCCACGAAGCGACGCGCTGCGGATCGAAGTGGTCTTCCAGTTCCGGGAAGTTCTTGCGCACGCCCGCCAGCAGCCCGCGCACGTCGCCGCCGCTGACGCGCAGGAAGCGCATGAGACCGGCGGGGCCGGGGCGGTGCAGTTCGGCCCATGCCTTGTGGTAACGGTGGCCGGGCACCTGCACCTTGCACTGGAAGCGGTAGCCGCGCAGCCGTGCGCCGAGGTAGTCCATCGTCGGGCGGGCATCGAGACGGCCCCATTCGTGCTCCCAGCCGAGCGCCGTGGTCGCCGCCTCCAGAAGCGGCGCGCTGCGCGGCCAGGCGCGGGCAAGAAGACCGGCGAGCCAGTCTTCCATTTCGGCCTGCTGTCCGATCGGCGCCCAGTGGATGCCATCGAGCACGGGCTTCAGGAGCGTGAGGGCCTGTACCTCTTCCGCCTCGTCGAGCGGCGCGGTCCCGGCAGAGCCATCGGGGTCGAGCATGGCGGCGAGGCGGGCGAAGGGAGATTGTAGTTCGTCCGTGCCGACGCCGGGAGCATCGCCGTGGCCTTCGACCAGCGGCGCGGCGAAAGGATCGGGGCGGCCGGGCGCCAGAGGCTCTCCGGTGGCGACTGTGCCATCGGGGATGAAATCGGGCGCGAGGCGATCGATCAGAGGCGCATCGCCGTGCGGCGGGACCGGGACGTCGAGGGTGTCTTCCGGCCATACGCCGGTGAGCGAAGGAGCGGCGTGGAGCCAGCCGGTGGGCTCGGGCGCGGGTGCTTCGGGTTCCTCGACGGACGCTTCGGCTTGCGGTGACGGCATGGATTTCGCCAGGCGCAAGGCGGCGTCGCGGGCGCTGCGCAGCTGCGCGTAGCCTTCGACCTCGGCGTCGAGGTCCATTGTCTTTATCCGCGCGGCGTAGGCGCTGCGGATCGCGCGGGCATCGCCGGTCGGCTCGATCCCGAGCAGGGACCACGGGAATGCCGTCATCACTTGCCCGGCCTCAAAGCGGGCTGACGCGGTCGAGTTCGTCCAGGCGTTCCAGCAGGAAGCCGCGCGCATCGGCGATGCGGCGGGGGTCCTGCGTTTCCAGCGCGCCGACGAATTCGGTGATCCAGTGGCCGATCGCCTGCCGCAGGTCGCCGATGTGGTCTTCGTAGCAACGTTCGGCCCGCGCGATCAGGGCGACGTTGGCCGCGTCCTCGCGCGGGTGGAACTTGAGTTTGGCGAGGGCGGCGCGGCGTTTCTCGATGTCCCTGGGGTCGGGACGATCCTCTTCGTCAATGATGACGAGATTGCGGGTGGTGCCGTTGAGGGGCACGTGGACGTCGATCTCCAGCAGGCCCGAGCTGTCGTAGGAGAAACGCACTTCCGCGCTCACTTCTCCGGCGGGGCGCGGCGGGACGGGGACTTGCAGCTGGCCCAGACGGACGTTGCCGGAAACCTCGCGCGCCTCGCCCTGGTAGATGCCGAATTCGATCTGCTTCTGGCCGTCGCCCATCGTGTGATACGTGCTGACGCGGCTGACGGGGACGGGCGTGTTGCGCTCGATGATGGGCGAGAACAGCCCGCGCTGCAGGCCGCCGTAGCGGTCGTGCTCGGCCACTTCGACACCCAGCGTGAAGGGGCACACGTCGGTGATGCGGATTTCCTCGAGCGCCGCGTCGCGCCCGACCAGGCCCGCCTGGATCGAGGCTCCCAGCGCCACCGCGTGGTCGGGGTGGACCGAGGAATTGGGGAAGCGGCCGAACAGCCGGGTGATCGCCTTGCGCACCACCGGCATGCGCGTGGCGCCGCCGACGAGGACCACGTCGGAAAGCTCCGCAGCCTCGATCGAGGAATCGCGCAGGGCACGCACGACGGGGTCGCGCAGGCGGCGCACGAGCGGTTCGCAGGCGGTCTCGAACTCGGCGTCGGTGACTTTCGTGGAGAGGCGCGTTTCGTTCACCGTCAGCGCGAACTCGGCCTCGCCGGCGCTGCTGAGCGCGCGGCGGCAGGCTTCGGCGGCGCGCTTGAGGAGGGCGTCGCGGCGCTCTTGCGGCAGGCTGTCGAGCAGGCAGTCAGGGTCAAGACGGCCACGCACGAAGCCGGAGAGCGCATCGTCGAAATCGTCGCCGCCGAGGCGGTTGTCGCCCGCCGAGGCGCGCACTTCGACGATGCCGTCGAACATCTCGACGATCGAGACGTCGAAAGTACCCCCGCCGAGGTCGAAGACGAGGAACGGCTCGCGGTCGCCCTTGTCCTGCAGGCCGAAGGCAAGCGCGGCGGCAGTGGGCTCGTTGATCAGGCGGCGCACGGTCAGGCCCGCCAGCTCGCCCGCCCGGCGCGTCGCCTTGCGCTGGCGGTCGTTGAAATAGGCGGGGACGGTGATGACGGCTTCGGTCGGCTTCTCGCCGGTCAGCGCCTCGACATCACGGGCGATGGCAGCGAGGACGAGCGCGGAGAGGTCTTCGGGCGTGTAGTCCTTCCCGCCCAGCTTCGCGGTGCGCTGTGTGCCCATCATGCGCTTGAAGCTGGCAACGGTATCGGCCGGGTGCGTCGCCATGCGGTCGAGCGCCGGGGTGCCGATCCACACCTGCCCGTCTTTCGCGATGCTGATGGCGGAAGGGGTGAGCGGTTCGCCGAGCGCGTTGGGCACCAGCTGCGCCTCTCCGCCACGCCAGATGGCCACCGCGCTGTTGGTGGTGCCGAGGTCGATCCCGATCAGCATCGCGAGCCGGCCAATCCGTTCAGAAACACGCTATTCCCCGAAGATTCAACACGTACCGGGAGTGGTAGCGGGATCGTGGCAAGGGGATCAAGCCTGTCTCGTCACGATGCTCCCGTCACGACCGCGTCGTGTCGCGCGCGATGAGTGTTGGGGGCATGACCTTGCTATGGCGCGTCTCGCCTTCGATCAGGGCGCGAATCTTCTCGACCATGACCTTGGCGCCCTGGCCGATCTCCTGCCGCACGGTGGTCAGCGGGGGGGAGGTCAGGCGAGCGAGCGGAAGGTCGTCGAAGCCGACGATCTGGACGTCGCCGGGTATCCTGCGGCCGCTTTCGTGCAGGACGTGCAGCGCCGACATGGCGATGAGGTCGGATGCGGTGACGATGCCGTCGAAGTCCGCTTCGGCGTCGGCGAGGGCGGCTTCGAGCTGCGGTCCCATCTCGGCGTCGGCGAGCTTGATGGGGACGTGCTTGATGTGCAGGCCCGCAGCCTCTGCGGCTGCGCGCGCGCCGCGCAAGCGCATGGCGATCTCGATGCCTGCCGTATCGCCGAAGAAGGCGAGGCGCCGGGCGCCGCAGGCGATCAGGTGCTCGGCGGCGAGGCGGCCGCCCAGTTCGTTGTCGGTGCCGACGACGACGTGCTTCTGCCCTTCGCGGTGATTGCCCCAGGCGACGAGCGGGCGGTAATGCGAGACGACCTGATCGATCACGTCCGACTGGTCGGACTGGCCGATCAGCAGCACGCCGTCGACCATGCCCGAGCCGGTGATGCGCTCCAGCCAGTCGGTCGTCCCGTCCGGGATCGCGCGGCTGAGCATGAGGTCGTAGCCCGCCTCGGTCAGCTGGTCGGCAAGGTGGCCGAGCAGGGTCAGGAAGAACGGGTCGGAAATCTGCTGGCGCTTCTCATGACCCAGCGGAATGACCACGCCGATGACGCCCGTGCGCCGCGAGCGCAGCTTGCTGGCCATCTGGTTGGGACGAAAGCCATATTGCCGGGCGAGGGCCTGGATCCGCTCACGAGTCTCGGCGTTGACGAGGGACTTGCCCGCCAGCGCGCGCGAAACCGTGCCTGCGGAAACGCCGGCCACGCGGGCCAGATCGGCAAGCGTGCGCACTTCCACATCAGGACCGGGTACATCCGGGCCAGACGCGTCCGTGCCGTCGTTCCCCACGTTGTTCTCTTCCATCCCTGCCGCCATGTTGCACAATGCCTTAGCACCCGGATTGGCGCGCCGGAAGTAACTTGTTCAGTTAGTTGCCAGTTTCGGCTCCGGTCGGCCTCCGGCCTCGACGAAGACGGTGGCAATTGCACCCGCCACCATCAGCAATCCGGCAAGTATCAGCGCATTGCGCGGGTCGTTGCCGAGAATGGGGCCGTAGATGAGCGGCATCGTCAGGGCCTCGATCAGCATGGGGATGACGATGAACAAGTTGAAAACCCCCATGTATATGCCGTTGCGCTGGGGAGGGATCGAATCGGCGAGGATTACGTAAGTATTGCCCATCATGCCCGCCCATCCGAAGCCGATGCCGATCATCAGCAGGCCGAGCAGCGGCAGTTCGCTGGTCGAGGGGATCACCAGCATCGACAGCCCCGATGCGGCGAGACAACCGACGTGCACCGATCGTGCGCCAAAGCGGCTCACCACCGGGATCAGCCCGATCGCCGCGACGAAGGCGACCGAATTGTAGAGCGCGCCCAGTTGCTGCTCGGTCAGCACCGCCTCGCGGAAGCGGGCCGAATGGACGTCCCCGGTGCCGAACAGCGAGCGCGAGATGGCGAAGGCGATGTACTGCCAGTAGACCATCATCGCGTACCACTGGCACAGCATGGCGAGCGCCAGCTGCCGCATCGGCCGCGGCATCTCGACCACCGCGTCGCGCACTTCGCGCAAGGTGGCGGGCAGGGTAAGGGGAGAGGCGGCGATGCGCTCCTGCTCCTCGGGTGTGAGCGGAAGCTCGGGCACGCGGGTGACCGACCAGATCACCGTCGAGATCGACAGCACCGCGCCGATCACGAAGGCCATGCGCACGATCACGGGGATGCCGTTCGGTCCCAGCAGGTCGCGGTCCACGAACGTCGCCATGATCGAGGGCGCAAGGTAGGACAGGGTATGCGCCAGTCCGGTGAAGGCGCTCTGCACCATGAACCCGGTCGGTCGCTGGTGCGGTGCCAGTCGGTCGGCGACATAGGCGCGGTAAGGCTCCATCGTCACATTGTTGCCCGCATCGAGCACCCAGAGCAGCCCCGCAGCCATCCACAGCGTGGAAGAATTGGGCATCGCCAGCAGGCTGAGCGAACACAGGATCGCCCCGATTAGAAAGTAAGGTGCGCGCCGTCCGAGGCGGGAGCGGGTACGGTCGCTCATCGCGCCGATCAGCGGCTGGATGATCAGGCCCGTCACCGGTCCCGCCAGCCAGAGCAGCGGCATGCGCCCCTCGCTCGCGCCGAGGTAGCCGTAGATCGGCCCCATGTTCGCCTGCTGCAGGCCGAAGCTGAACTGCAGGCCGAAGAAACCCAGGTTCATCTCGACGATGCGGGGCAGCGACAGATGCGGCTTGAGGCCGAAGGGCATCCGCTTCTCCGAGTGCGACCGTTCCATGCCAGGCACCCCGGCAAGAACCCGTTGAATACCGGATGATATTCGTAAAGGCCAAGAAGAGATTGCACCACTTTCCCGCTCTGCGAGCGCAATAATGGAGCAATTAACATTTGCAGATATTGCAAACGATTGTACATCAGCCGCCCATGAACCCTCACCCTGCGACGCTCGAGTCATATCCCACCTTGCAATGGACGGCTCGGGATCTCGCCCGGCTACGGGACATTTCAATCCCGCGCGCGCCCGTCTTCACGCCTTCCGACGTGCGCCGGATTGCCGAGAATCTCGACGTCTGGGACGCATGGCCGCTTGCCTCCATGCACGGAATTCCGGTGCGCTGGCGCGGCGGTGAACTGTGGTTCGCACTCGCCGCTCCGGCCTTCGATGATCCGGAGGAGCGGCACGGCGCCGCGCGGATTCATCACTTCCACCGGATCGACGGGCAGTTCCGCCATATTGGCGCGACTTTCGAGGAAGGGTTCACGCCCGGCAGCCGCGAATGGTCCGGTTCGGCGCTATTCGAGGACGGCGTGGTGACCCTCTACTTCACCGCCGCCGGAGAGCGGGGCGAGACGGAGCCGACCTTCCGTCAGCGCATCTTCGCCTGCACGACCGGGCTGGCCGAGGCCGGCGACGGGGTCTTCACCGGCTGGTCCGGTCCGGTCGAGCAGGTGATACCCGCCAATATCGTCTACATGAATCGGCACGACGGCACGGGCGAACTCGGCGAGATCAAGGCGTTCCGCGATCCCGCGCCGTGGCGGGCCGAAGACGGCGTGGATCACCTCCTGTTCACCGCGTCATCGGCGCGGCATCTCGGGCTTCACAATGGCCTCATCGGCTGCGCGCGGCGCGGCGATGCCGATCCCGAAGGCGGCGTGTTCGAGAAGCGGCCGCCTCTGGTCGATGCCACGGGCGTCAACAACGAACTGGAGCGCCCGCATATCGTCGCGCATGGCGGGCGGCTCTATCTGTTCTGGTCGACGCAGGCGAAGGTCTTCGCGCCCGGTATCGACGCGCCGACCGGGCTCTATGGCGCGGTCGCGGACGGGTTCGCGGGGCCGTGGCGCCTGCTCAACGGCCATGGCCTCGTCTTCGCCAACCCGCAAGGCGAGCCGTTCCAGGCCTATAGCTGGTGGGTGCTGCCCGACCTTTCCGTGACCAGCTTCGTGGATTACTGGGGGATCGACGATGCCGCAGCGGAGCGCAAACCCGAAGGGCGCGAGTACTTCGGCGGAACCTTCGCCCCCTTCCTGCACTTGCGTCTGGAGGGCGACGTCGCCACGCTAAGGTGAAGGACGGAGAGCGATCATGCACAAGCTCGCGGGGATCGAACTGGGCGGCACCAAGACCGTAGTGGTCCTCGGCGCGCCGGGCCGCATCGACGAGCGGCTGGAATTTCCGACTACCGACCCGGCGGAGACGCTCGGCCGCGCGGTCGAGGCGATCGAGGGCTGGCGCGACGACAAGCCGGTGGACGCCGTCGGCATCGCCAGCTTCGGCCCGATCCGCGTCTCGCGCGAGGCGGCGGACTACGGCACCATGCTCGACACCCCCAAGCAGGGCTGGGCGGGGGCCGAAGTGCGCGCCAAGGTGGCCGAGGCGCTGGCCTGTCCGGTCGCGCTGGACACCGACGTAAACGGGGCCGCCATGGCCGAGCACCGCTTCGGTGCCGGGCAGGGCTGCGAAACCATGGTCTACCTCACCATCGGCACCGGCCTTGGCGGCGGCGTACTGGTCGGCGGGGTGCCGGCTCATGGCATGCTGCACCCCGAGATCGGCCACGTGCGCCTGCGCCGCGCCGCTGCGGATCGCTTCGAGGGTGCCTGCGCATTCCACGGCGACTGCATCGAGGGCCTGTTGAGCGGCCCCGCGCTCGCCGCGCGGCTCGGTACGCACCCCTCGCGCGTCGATCCCGAGAACCCGCTGTGGGAACCGGTCGCGCACGATCTTGCCGAACTGCTGACGATGCTGGTCCTGACCGTTTCGCCCCAGCGCATCGTCATCGGCGGTGGGGTCGCCGGTCGCCAGCCGCACCTGCTGCCGATGGCGGTGGCGCGCATGCCTGCGCTGCTCGGCGGCTACTTGCGCGATTGCACGCGCGAGCGGCTTGCGGGCATGGTCGTGCCGCCGCTGCTGGGCGACGACGCCGGGCCGATGGGCGCGCTGCTGCTCGCGGCGAAAGCGTTCGAAGGGCACGTCGTCACGGCCTGACGCGGCGGTGTACCCAGAACACGCGCGAACGAATATTGCGTGGTCGAGAAATCGTGTTACACCCGCCTGCCGTTGAAAAATCCTGCCATCACCCGGATGCAGGATATGTTGCATCGGCCTATATGGTCACAAAGCCGCAGTCCTGACGCGCAAGAAGCAGGCACGGCACACGTTGGAAGATCGCGGAGAAAGCAATGAGCGCAGGCGAACTGACCGTCCCCAAAAAGGCTTCGAAGAAGCGGGGGGCTCTCTCGCCCGCCGCCTTGCACAAGGCGCTTGCCGGAGAGGTCTGCGACGCGCTGCTTCCCGGCGATGATCCGGAAGGATCGTGGATCGACGAGGCCGTGCGCTTCCTGCTCGCCACCGCCGAAGTGCGCGAGGCGGGCGAGCCGGTCATCGACCTGACTTCCGCCAGCGAGGAGCGCCGCATCCTGCGCATCGCGCTGATCAACGACGACATGCCGTTCCTCGTCGACTCCGCGGCTGCCGTGCTGGCCGAGGCCGGGCTGGTGATTGATCGCCTCGCGCATCCGGTCGTGCCGGTGCGCCGCGACGACAAGGGCCGCCTGATCGACATTCCCGCCGACCCGGCCGAGGCGACCGGCCGCGAGTCGATGATCTACATCGAGACGCCGCGCGGCGATGCCCGCCAGCGCCGCGAACTGCTGCGTGCGCTCGAAAGCGCCATGGCCGACGTGCGCGCCGCCGTCACCGACTGGCCGCAGATGGTCGAGGCGATGCGCGCCGATGCTGACCGGATCGAGGATACCGAGGGCGCCGAACTTCTGCGCTGGTTCGCCGGGACCATGCTGACCCAGCTCGGCCACGTCACGCGGGGCCGGGACGGCAGCCGCAAGGCGCGCCTCGGCATCTGCCGCCGCCGTCAGGAGGACGTGCTCTCCGACGCCAGCTACGACCGCGCCTTTGCGGCCTTCGACGAGGCGCTTGCCGCAGGCAAGGTCAGCGCGCCGCTGGTGGTCAAGGCCAACCGCATCGCCACCGTCCACCGCCGCGTGCCGATGGACCTGTTCCTCGTCCCCGTGATCGAGGACGGCAAGGTCGCCGCGCTGTCCGTCCATGCGGGCATCTGGACCAGCGCCGCGCTCGCCACCCCGCCCGACCGCGTGCCCCGCCTGCGCCGCCACCTCGCCGCCTTCGCCGAGCGGCTGGAGTTCGACCCCAAGGGCCACACCGGAAAAGCGCTCGCCCATGCGCTGACCAGCCTGCCGCACGACCTCGTGCTGGGGCTGGGCGAGGCCGACGTCGAGCGTCTGGCGATGACCATGACGGGTCTCGTCGACCGTCCGCGTCCGCGTCTGCTGCTCACCCGCTCGCCGCTGATACGCCATCTCTTCGCCTTCGTGTGGCTGCCGCGCGACCTGCTTTCCACCCAGATGCAGCGCCGCATCCAGACCATGATCGAGGAGGCGGCGCAGGCCCCGACGCTCGACTGGAGCATGCAGGTCGAGGCGGGCAACCTGGCGATGCTGCGCTATACCCTCGATATTCGCGACGGCGTGCACGAGCCTTCCGAAGAGGAGCTGGACCATAACCTCCAGACCCTGCTGCGCGGCTGGACCGAGGCGGTCGAAGCGGCGCTGGCGACGATGCTGGAGCCGGGCCGCGCGGCCGCCGTCGCGGGCCGTTATGCCGAGGCGTTCCCGATCGGCTACCGCACTGACTTCGGCCCGCACGAAGCCGCGACCGACATCGCCGTGCTGCGCCGCATCGCGGTCGGCGAAGGCACCGAGGGCGAGGCCGCCGCGCACCGCGACGTGCGCTTCCACAAGCGCGAGGGCGATCCTGAAACCTGGGTCCACCTCAAGATCTACCAGTCCGAAGGCGGCTTGCCGCTGTCCGATGCGGTGCCTGCGCTGGAAAACTTCGGCTTCCGCGTCATCGCCGAAGTGCCCACCGCGCTGGAGAAGGGCAAGCTGGGCGTGATCCACGACTTCGTGCTCGAAACGCTCGACGGCCGTGCCCCGGCTGAAGTGCTGGATCAGGCCGCCTCGATCGAGGACGCGCTGCGTGCCGTGCTCAACGGTTCGGGCGAGAACGATGCGTTCAACCGCCTCGTGCCCGGCCTCGGGCTCGATAGCGGCGAAGCGAACTGGCTGCGCGCCTGGTATCGCTATTTGCGGCAGGCGGGAACGCATTTCGGCATCCCCACCGTGGTCGATGCGCTGCAGGGTGCGCCCGCAGTCACGACCGCGATCATCGCGCTGTTCCGCGCCCTCCACGATCCCGCATTCGAGGGTGATCGGGCCGAGGCGCGCGCGCACTCCGAAGAGGCTATCCGGGTCGGGCTGGCGAACGTCAACGCGATCAACGACGACCGTTTGCTACGCGCCTTCCGCGACATCGTGCTGGCCATGCTGCGCACAAATGCCTTTGCCGCAGCGGGCGAGACGGCGTTGGCCTTCAAGTTCGATTCCGCCCTTGTCCCGGGCCTGCCCAAGCCGGTGCCATGGCGCGAGATCTTCGTCTATTCGCGCCGGGTCGAGGGCATCCACTTGCGCGCGGGACCGGTGGCGCGCGGCGGCCTGCGCTGGTCCGATCGCCGCGACGACTTCCGCGTCGAAATCCTCGGCCTGATGAAGGCGCAGCGGGTCAAGAACGCCGTCATCGTGCCGACCGGGGCCAAGGGCGGCTTCTACCCCAAGCAGTTGCCCGACCCTTCGCGCGACCGCGCCGCATGGGCGGCCGAGGGTCAGGCGAGCTACGAGGTCTTCGTCGATACGCTGCTGTCGATCACCGACAACATCGTCGGCGACAAGGTGGTCCACCCCGAGGGCGTCGTGATCCGTGACGGCGAGGACCCCTATTTCGTCGTCGCCGCCGACAAGGGCACGGCCAAGTTCTCCGACGTCGCCAACGGCATCGCCGACCGGCGCGACTTCTGGCTCGACGATGCCTTCGCCAGCGGCGGCTCGAACGGCTACGACCACAAGGCGATGGGCATCACCGCCAAGGGCGCGTGGCTTTCGGTCCAGCGCCACTTCCTGGAAATGGGCGTGGACGTGCAGGTCGATCCGGTCCGCGTGATCGGCTGCGGCGACATGTCCGGCGACGTGTTCGGCAACGGCATGCTGTTGTCGAAGGCATTGAAGCTCGTGGCCGCCTTCGACCACCGCCACATCTTCCTCGACCCCGAACCCGATCCGGCGAAGGCCTGGGCCGAGCGGCAGCGCCTGTTCGACCTCCCGGTGTCGAGCTGGAACGACTACGACAAGGCGCTGATCTCGAAGGGCGGCGGCGTCTTCCCGCGCAGCCTCAAGTCCATCCCGCTGAGCGAGGAAGTGCGTGCGGCGCTGGACATCTCGGCCACCGAGATCGACCCGGATTCGCTCATCACCGCGATCCTCTCGGCGCCAGTGGACCTGCTGTGGTTCGGCGGCATCGGTACTTACGTGAAGTCCTCGGCCGAAAACAATGTGCAGGTCGGCGATCCCACCAACGACGCGCTGCGCGTCAGCGGCAACGAACTGCGCGTGAAGGTGATCGGCGAGGGCGCCAACCTCGGCGTCACGCAGGCGGGGCGCATCGAGTTCGCCTCACGCGGCGGGCGCATCAACGCCGACTTCATCGACAACTCGGCGGGCGTCGACTGCTCGGACAACGAGGTCAACATCAAGATCGCGCTCGCCGCCGCCAAGCGCGCGGGCAAGCTGCCCGAGAAGAAGCGCGTCGAACTGCTGCGCGCGATGACCGACGAGGTCGCGGCGCTGGTGCTGGAGGACAACCGCCTCCAGGCCCTCGCACTCTCCATCGCCGAGCGGGGCGGGGCGCAGGCGATCCCCTCGCATATCCGGCTGATCGAGACGATGGAGGAAAGCGGCCACCTCGACCGCAAGACCGAGGGGCTGGCTGACAACGACGCCCTCAGCCGCCGCGCGCAGGACGGGCGCGGGCTGACCCGGCCGGAACTGGCGGTGCTGCTCTCCAGCGGCAAGCTGCAGCTTCAGGCCGCGATCGAGGACAGCGCGCTGGCCGCCGATCCGGCGCTGACCGGGCTGCTGCTTGCCGCCTTCCCGCAGCCGATGCAGGACAAGTACGGCAAGTTCATCAAGGGCCACCGCCTCGCGAAGGAGATCATCGCGACCAAGCTGGCCAACCGCATCGTCAACCGCCTCGGCATCGTCACGCCGTTCGAACTGGCGGAAGAGGAGGGCGCGCACCTCTCGCAGGTCGCTGCCGCCTTCGCGCTGGCGGATGGCCTGTTCGGGCTGACCGCGCTGTGGGAGACGCTGGAAACCGCGCCCATGGCCGAGACGGCGCGCGTTGCGCTGTTCGATACCGTCGCCGTCGCGGTGCGGGGGCACATGGCCGACCTGCTGCGCGCGGGCGCGGGCCAGATCGCCCCTTCCGAACTGTCCGCAAGGCTGCAGAAGGGCATTGCGGCGCTCTCCACCGACACGGCGGAACTGCTCGGCGAGCGCATCGCCGCCCACTCGCGCAAGCTGCGTGACGGACTGGTCGACCTCGGCGCGCCCGAGGATGTGGCGACCGAAGTGGCGCATCTGTTCGACCTCGACGGCGCGGTGGGCATTGCTTCGCTCTCGGCCGAGACGGGGATTGCGCCGCGCCGTCTCGTTACCGCCTTCACGCGGGTCGGTGCCGGGCTGGGCCTCGACTGGGCGCAGGCTTCGGCGGCGCTCATGAACCCGTCGGACCCGTGGGAGCGCCTGCTGGTCGCGGGCCTCGCGCGCGATTTCCAGCAGATGCGGCTGGACTTCCTGCGCGGGCTTGCCCGGACCAAGGCGGGCAAGAGCGATCCGCTCGCCGCCACCGAGGAATGGGGCCGCCAGCACAAGAGCGCCATCGATGCCTTCCGGGGCATCGTCCACCGCGCGGAGAATGCGGTGGCGATCACGCCCGCGATGCTGGCGCAGATCGCCAGTCAGGCGCGGAACTTGCTGGGGCGGTGATTTCGCCGGAGGCACTTCGGCGATGGTCGGAGTGCCTCTTTCTTTTTCGTCATTGCGAGCGAAGCGAAGCAATCCAGGGCAGTCTTGCACCGCTCTGGATTGCTTCGCTTCGCTCGCAATGACGAGGGGGGAGGAAGCGAGGCTGAACTATCCCACCGGAACCGCGCGGTCTTCCTTGATCGTCTCCAGCACGATGATCGACTTCACGTCCCGCACCCCCGGAATCCGCAATAGCGTGCGCAGCGTGATCTGCGAGAGGTGCTCCACGTTGCGCGCGATCACCCGGACCAGATAGTCCATGTCCCCGGTCACCGCATGGCAGGCGATCACGTAGGGGTTGTCGGCGATGGCCTGCTCGAAGCGGGCGATATTCTCGTCCACATGCGCGACGAGGTTGATGAGCACGTAGGCTTCCAGTTCGAAGCCCAGTCGCCGGGGATCGAGCACCGGCGCATAGCCCCGGATCACGCCTTCGTCCTCCAGCCGCTTGATGCGACGGCTGACCGGCGTTGCGGAAAGCGCCACCCGTTCCGCCACTTGCGCCACCGGCATGCGCGCATCTTCCTGCAACGCCGCGATGATCCTGCGATCGAATTCGTCCAGTTGCACGGATCACCTCTCTAGGCTGGTTTTATTGGGTGATTCCACCAATAGCACGTCTCTATTCCCTCGCAATCGCACGGAACTGAAGCGGGGCCTCTGGTATTGTACTTTCATGAAGAAGCCGTCGACGATCACGTCAAACAGCGGCCTTCGGGGAGAGTATGACCGGGCCGCCGACGACTATACCGTGGCGCAGGACTGGCATGACTACACCCCGGAGATGCACGCGCGCTGGCGCCACCTGTTCAAGCGTCAGTCCGCGCTGGTCCGCACCCATGCCTGCGCATCGTTCCGCGAGGGGCTGGCACGGCTGGACTGCGCCGGGGGCATCCCGCGCTTCGCCGACGCCAACCGCGTGCTTCAGGCGGCGACCGGCTGGCGGCTGGTGGCGGTGCCCGGCTTCATCCCCGATGCGGTGTTCTTCGACCACCTCGCGCACCGCCGCTTCCCGGTGACCCGCTGGCTGCGCGAGGAGCACGAGCTGGACTACCTCGCCGAGCCGGACGTGTTCCATGATTTCTTCGGCCACGTGCCGATGCTGCTCGACCCGACCATCGCCGATTTCCTGGAACTTTACGGCAAGGCCGGGGCGCGGGCGATGGCGATGGGCGCGCTGGACATGCTGGCGCGCATCTACTGGTACACCATCGAGTTCGGGCTGGTGCGGGAGGACGGCGCCCTGAAGGTCTTCGGGGCGGGGATCATCTCTTCGGCGGGCGAGACGCGCTTTGCGATCGAGGACCGCGAGGTGCTGCGCCTGCCGTTCGACCCGGTGCGGGTGATGCGCACCAGCTACATGATCGACAGCTTCCAGAAGGCCTACTTCGTCCTCGAAAGCCTGCCGCAGCTGATCGAGGCGCTCGTTCGTCTCGATTTCGGCCCCGTCTACGAAACCTGGCGGCACGAACCGCCGCTCCCCGCCGGAGAGACGCTGGCGGGAGAAACACCTTTGGGAGCACTCGCATGACCGATCTTTTCGACAATCCCATCGGTCTCGATGGGTTCGAGTTCGTGGAATTCTCCGCGCCGGACAAGGGCATTCTGGAGCCGGTGTTCGAGGCCATGGGCTTCTCCCGGATCGCGCGCCACCGCTCCAAGGATGTGGAACTGTGGCGGCAGGGCTCGATCAACTTCATCACCAATTACGAACCCGGCAGCCCCGCGTGGTTCTTCAGCCGCGAGCATGGTCCCTCAGCCTGCGGCATGGGCTTTCGCGTGCGCGATGCCCGGGCGGCTTATGCCGAACTGCTGGCACGCTCGGCCGAGCCGGTACAGGTGGCGACGGGGCCGATGGAACTGCACCTGCCGGGCATTCGCGGCATCGGCAATTCGATCATCTACCTGATCGACCGCTACGAGCGCGGCGGCGACGGCGCCCTGTCGATCTACGACATCGACTTCGATTACCTGCCCGGCGTCGATCGCCACCCGGCGGGCGCGGGCTTCGCCGAGATCGATCACCTGACGCACAACGTGTACGGCGGGCGCATGGCCTACTGGGCGGATTACTACGAGAAGCTCTTCAATTTCCGCGAGATCCGCTACTTCGATATCAAGGGCGAATACACCGGCCTGACCAGCCGCGCGCTGACGGCGCCCGATGGCAAGATCCGCATCCCGCTCAACGAGGAAGCGGAAGGGGGGAAGGGCCAGATCGACGAGTTCCTGCGCGCTTTCAACGGCGAGGGCATCCAGCATATCGCGCTGATCTGCGACGATCTTCTCGGCGCGTGGGACAAGCTCAAGGCGCTCGGCGTGCCGTTCATGACCGCGCCGCCCGAAACCTACTACGAGATGCTGGAGGAGCGCCTGCCCGGCCACGGCCAGCCGACCGAGGCGCTGAAGATGCGCGGCATCCTGCTCGACGGCACGGTCGAAGGCGGCCAGCCCCGCCTCCTCCTGCAGATCTTCGCCGAGGCGCGTGTCGGGCCGGTGTTCTTCGAGTTCATCGAACGGCGCGGCGACGACGGTTTCGGCAACGGCAACTTCAAGGCGCTGTTCGAGAGCATGGAGCGCGACCAGATCCGGCGCGGCGTGCTGAAGGTGAGCGAACCGGCGGAGTGACATGACCCACCCCTTCTCGTCATTGCGAGCGTAGCGAAGCAATCCAGGGCGGCTCATACTGCCCTGGATTGCTTCGCTGCGCTCGCAATGACGGGATGAGGGTAAAGATCGGGAGAGAACCAATGACCAATACCGCACCCACCCTTGGCGGCATCCATCATGTGGCCTACCGCTGCAAGGACGCCAAGCAGACCGTGGACTTCTACCGCGACGTGCTCGGCATGGATTTCATGCTGGCGATCGCCGAGGACACGGTGCCCTCCACCGGCGCGCCCGATCCCTACATGCATGTCTTCCTCGACTGCGGCGGCGGCAATGTGCTCGCGTTTTTCGAGCTGCCCAATGCGCCCGACATGGGCCGCGATGAAGCCACCCCTGCATGGGTCCAGCACATCGCCTTCAAGGTGGAGAGCGAGGGCGACCTCCTCTCCGCCAAGGCCCGCGCCGAGGCCGCCGGGCTGGAGGTGATCGGTCCGACCCACCACGGCGTGTTCAAGTCGATCTACTTCTTCGATCCCAATGGCCATCGCCTCGAACTCGCCTGGCAGATCGGCACCGTGGACCAGATGGCGTCCCTGCGCGCCGTCGCCGACGACATGCTCGACGAATGGGCACGCACCCGCAAGGCGCCGCGCCATGCGGCGTGGCTGCACGAGAAGATCGCGGCGGAAAGCTGAGTGCCATGCTGCGGCTCCACGGCTACTGGCGCAGTTCGACGAGCTACCGGGTCCGCATTGCGCTGAACCTCAAGCGGCTCGATCATGAGAACGTGCCGGTGAACCTGCTGGCGGGAGAGCAGCGGGGTGAGGGTTATCGGGCGCTGAACCCTTTCGCGGGCGTGCCGGTGCTGGAGGCGGACGGTGCGGTGCGGGCGCAGTCGATGGCGATCCTCGAATGGCTGGACGAGCGCTATCCCGAACGCCCGCTCTTGCCGGAGGGCATCGAGGAGCGTTTCGTCGCTCGCGAACTGGCCTCGGCTATATCCACCGAACTGCACGCGCCGCTCAACCTGCCGGTGCTGCAGTACCTAAAGCACGACCTCGGCCATGCGCAGGCGGACGTGGACTTGTGGTACTGGCACTGGCTGGAGAAGACCCTGACCGGCGTGGAGGCGCGGCTGGCGCAGCGCGGCTCGGGCGATTTCCTGTTCGACGCGCCGGGCTACTTCGAGTGCGTCGCCTTGCCGCAACTGTACAACGCGCGGCGTTTCGCGTTCGACCTGTCGAGCTATCCGCACCTCACGCGGATCGAGGCGGCGTGTCTGGACCTGCCGGAATTTCTGGCGGCGCACCCGGACCATCAGCCCGAAGCGAGCGGGACGACAATCATCCCTCGACCGGCGCCATGAGCAGTTCGCGCAGGGCGTCGAGGCTGGGCAGAACGGTCGCTCCGGCAGCCGTCATAGCCTCGGTCGCGGGGAGCAGGTCGGGCACCATGATCGTGGCGATCCCGGCCGAGGTCGCGGAGAACACGCCCGCATAGCTGTCCTCCACCGCCAGACACTGCGCGGGATCGATACCGAGGCGGCTGGCGGCGAGGAGGTAGGGCTCCGGGCTCGGCTTGGGCCGGGACACATCGCTGCGGGTGACGATGACGTCGAAGTAGTCGAACAGCCCGGCCTTCTCCAGCCGCCGCTCGGCGAGCCCGCCCTCGGTCGAGGTACATAGCGCCATCGGGATGCCCGCGCTGCGGAAATGCTCGAGGATCAGCACCGCGCCGGGGCGCAGTTCGACGCCCCGGTCCAGCATGGCCAGGAACAGCGCATCCGCTTCGTCGTAGAACCGCGCCAGCGGAAACTCAGGCCCGAGGCGCTGAGCGAGCATCTTCTCGTTGAGATCGCGGCTGACGCCAACCATCGAATCGAGGATTTCCTCCGACAGCGGCCAGCCGATCGCGTGCGAGGTCTTTGCATAGCTGCGATGATGCGCCGCTTCGGTGGCGATCAGGGTGCCGTCCATGTCGAAAATGGCTGCGCGGATGGGATTGGGAAGCTCGGGCATGGTCTCAATATGTAGACACCGTGCGAGGAGGCCATTGCAAAAAGCGGAACTAGCAAAGGACCTCGCGCAAGTGAGGAATTATCCCGCCAGTTCCTCCAGCCCCAGTTCCCTGCACAGAGCCGAGCGCGCCTCCACGCAGGCGGCCCATAGCGCAGGGCTGGCGAGGTCTTCCACTGCGATGTGCTCGGGCCAGAGGCGGGCGACCAGCGCCTCGATCCGGTCCAGTTTTTCCGGGCTCGCGATGAAGCGCGGATCGATCGTCGCGGGATCGGCGACGACGCGCAGGCGCAGGCATGCGGGGCCGCCGCCGTTCGCCATGCTTTCGCGCAGGTCGTGCACGAAGAGGTGGCGGATCGGGCCGTTCCCCGCGACATGTGCCTCCAGCCAGCGCCAGACCGAGGGCGTCTCGCGCGCTTCGCCGGGGAGCACCAGCGCGGCCTCTCCCGAGGGCAGCGTCACCAGCTGGGCGTTGAACAGGTACGAGGTGATCGCGTCGGCCAGACTGACCTCGGCGGCGGGGACTTCGACGATCTCGATCTCCGGCAGCTTCGCACGCAGCTCCGCATAGAGCGCATCGCGGTCGGCGAAAGCGAGTTCGTGGGTGAACAGCACGCGCTCGTTGGCCACGGCGACGACATCGTTGTGGAACGCGCCCGCCGCGATCGCCTCGTCCGACTGGCGGGCGAAGACAGTGCGCGTCGGCGAGAGGCCGTGAATGCGCGCGACGGCTTCGCTTGCCTCGCGATGCTGGCGGGCGGGGTAGGGGGCGGCCCCGGTACTTGGGGTCACGCCATAGACGAAGACTTCGATGCCCGGCGTGTCGTGGCCCGCGCACAGCCGCATGTGGTTGGCCGCGCCCTCGTCGCCGAAGGGCGCAGGGATCGGCGCGTGGACGGCGAAGTGCGCCTCGTTTGCGAAGGCGATCTGAAGTTGCGCCAGCGTTTCGCGCCATTCGTGGCTGCGGTGAGGCATCGTCACGAGGTTGGCGACGGTGAGGTGGCAGCGTCCGTCCGCCGTGTCTGCCGCGGGCGAGACCGTCGCCGCATTCGCCGCCCACATCGAGGAGGCCGACAGGGAGTTGGCGCGCAGGACCGCGTCTGCGGCCTCGACCGTGGTGCCGAGCTGGTGAAGCCACACCTCGTCGGGGCGGCGCTGGGGGAGGAAGAAGCCCTGCGCCAGCCCGCGCTCGAGATTGGCGCGCATCTTCGCCAGCCCCTGCAGCGCGGCGGTGCGCGGGGCGGACACCTTGCCGAAGTTCTTCGTCGAGGCGAGGTTGCCCAGGCTCAGTCCTGCATAGTTGTGGCTGGGGCCGACGATGCCGTCGAAGTTGATCTCTGTGCGCATTCGGGGAGCCTAGCTGTCAGGGGCGGTGTAGGAAAATGGTTTCGGGCGGAGACCCTGTCAGAGGGGCTTCGATGCTCCGACAGGTTCAGCACTCGGGTGCCACCCTTACTCGTCATTGCGAGCGCAGCGAAGCAATCCAGGGCGGCCTAAGACTGCCCTGGATTGCTTCGCTGCGCTCGCAATGACGAAAGTGGAGGATCACGCCGGAGCGACCGTCACCGCATCGCCCACGCCGACCCCCAGCAGCGCCGCCGCCGCCTCGTCCAGCGCGCCATCCTCGCTCACGCAGCCGAGGCAGGCGCGGAAATCCGCCAGCCGCCCGGTTGCGATCAGGTGCGTCGGCTCGCTTTCCTGCACCGGGACCACCGCCGATACCGTCACCGTCTTCGCCTGTTTCACCGTGCGGATGCCATCGGTCTTCGCGATCATCGTCGGGCCGCCGTCGAAGATGTCGATGTAGTTCTGGAAGGCGAAGCCCTCGCTTTCCAGCATCCGCATCGCCGGGCGGCCGGAATAGTGTGGCTGGCCCATCACCTGCCGCGCGCCTTCGGAGAGCAGCGCGGTGTAGATCGGGTGCTTGGGCATCAGGTCGGCGATGAACTGGTTGCCGTGCTTGGCGTTGAACTCGTCGGCGTCGCGGAAACTCATGTCGAAGAAGCGGCCCGCGAGGCCGTCCCAGAACGGCGAGTTGCCCGCATCGTCGATGGCGCCGCGCAGCTCGGCCAAGGTCGTCTCGCCGAAACGCTCGCGGTGCATGGCGATGAACAGGTAGCGGCTGCGGGCCAGCAGCTTGCCGACACCCGCCGAACGCTCGGTGGCGTCGAGATAGAGCCCGCCGACTTCGCTCGCCCCGTCGAGGTCGGTGGAGAGGGTCAGCATTTCGGCGCGGAAGGTGCGGTCGAGTTCCTTGGAATGCTGGGTGATGCGGCCGATGCGGTAGGAGTAGAACGGCAGTTCGGTGCCCACTTGCGAGAACGCCTGACAGGTGCCGCGCACCTTCCCGGTTTCGGTGTCTTCGAGGATGAAGGCGAACAGGTCGTTGGCGATTTCGCCGTCGTCGCGGGCGAAGCATTTGGCGGCGCGTTCCAGCTTGCCTTTCAGCGTCGGCTTGTCGGGCGGCAGGTTGGTGAAGCCGCCGCCGGTGCCCTTGGCCATGCGGTAGAGCGCTTCGAGATCGCCCTCTCGTGCAGTGCGCAGCAGGAAGGTCATGCGTGCAGTGCTCCCCTGTCGAGACGGTGCAGGACGAGGGCCGTAAGGCGGGCGCGGGCGTCTAGCGAACTGGCGATCATGAACTCCTGCGGTGAATGGATCGAGCCGCCCAGCGCCCCCATCGTGTCGAGCACGGGAACGCCGCAGGCGGCGATGTTGTTGCCGTCGCACACGCCGCCAGTGTCCTGCCAACGCATCGGCTGGCCGAGATCGGTGGCGGCCTTGCTGACGAGGCCGAACAGCGCCTCGGTCTTCGGCGTGATCGGCTTGGGCGGGCGCGATACGTGGCCGTGGAGGTGGATATGGACGTCGTGCACCGCGCTGACCTCGGCGACGGCGGCCTCCACCAGCGCGCGGGCGATTTCCGCCAGTTCCGGCGAGCGGGGGCGCAAGTTGAAATGCAGGATCGCGAGGTCGGGCACGGTGTTGTTGGGCGTGCCGCCCTCGATCCGGGCGGGGTTGATGGTCAGCCCATCACGAATGCCCGCCGCAAGCCGCAGCGCGAGGTCGCTGGCGGCAAGCACGGCATTGCGCCCGTCCTGCGGATTGCGCCCGGCATGGGCGGAAAGCCCGGTGACGACGGCGGCGTAATTGCCCGAACCCGGCCGCGCGCGGGCCATCGAGCCGTCGGGCAGGCCGGGCTCGTACGTCAGCGCCGCGAGCTTGCCTTGCGCCAACTGCGCGATCAGCGCGGCGGAGGACAGCGAGCCGGTCTCCTCGTCGCTGTTGATGAGCACGTCGTAGCCCATCATCGGCGTACCGTGCTCGAAGGCGAGGAGCCCCGCGAGCATCAGTGACAGGCCACCCTTCATGTCGGCGGTGCCGGGGCCGTTCAGGGTGTCCGCGTCGAGCCAGGTGCAGCTCTGGAACGGGTGCTCGCGGGCGTAGACGGTGTCCATGTGGCCGGTCAGGATCACCCGGTGGTCGGCCTCGGGCCGGACCGACAGGACGAGGTGGCGACCGTGTCCGACTTCGCGCAAGTGGCCCTTGCCGTCGACTTTCTCAACCGGCGCGGGATCGACGAGGCGGACCTCGCCCGGCAGCGCGGCGAAGGCGTGGGCCAGCCGGTCCGCCATCGCCGAAAGGCCGTCGAGATTGCCGGTGCCGCTGTTGATCGCGGCCCAGTCCAGCGTCCGGTCGAGGATCGGCGCGTGCTCGATCGGTTCGAGCAGGTCCAGTTCCTCGCCCGAAAGCGCGCTCATGGCCTGAGCTTGCCGTTCAGGGCGCCTGCGTTGCCCGAAGCGTCGGCGGCTTCGAAGCTGGCGACCGGGTAGGCGCAGTAATCGGCGGCGTAGTAGGCGCTCGGCCGGTGGTTGCCGCTCTCGCCAAGTCCGCCGAAGGGCATCGAGCCCGCCGCTCCGGTGGTCGGGCGGTTGCGGTTGACCACGCCCGCGCGGCATTCGACGAGGAAGCGCTCCCACAGTGCGTCGTCGGCGCTTACGAGCCCGGCGGAGAGACCGAAGCGGGTGTTGTTCGCGGCTTCAATCGCGGCGTCGAAGTCCGGCACGCGGCTGACCTGCAGGACGGGGGCGAAGATTTCCTCGTCCGGCACGAACACGCCGGTCACGTCGAGCATGGCGGGGGTGACGAAGGCGGCGGAGCGGCCCTCGACGCCGTTGAAGGGGCGGATCACCTTGGCGCCGCGTGTCACGAGGCCGTCGAAGCGGGCCTTCGCGGCGGCGGCGGCAGCATCGGAGATCAGCGGGCCAATCCACGGCTCGGGCGTCTCGTTCCAGGCGCCGATGACGATGCGGTCGGTGAGGGCCGCGACGGCCTCCACCAGCGCGGAGCCGAACTCGTTGTCGGGAACGATCAGCCGCCGCGCGCAGGAGCAGCGCTGGCCGGTGGTGATGAAGGCCGATTGCACGACGACCGACGCGGCCTCGTCGACGTCGCCGTCCCAGGCCACCAGGGGATTGTTGCCGCCCAGTTCGAGGGCGAGGATCACGTCGGGCCGATCGGCGAAGACGCGGCGGAAATGCGCGCCCGCGCCCGCCGAGCCGGTGAAGAGCAGCCCGTCGATTTCGCCCGCGACCAGCGTCTCGCCGGTTTCGCGCCCGCCCTGGATGCACTGGAAGACGTGAGGATGGTCGGCCAGAGCCTCCGCCCAGCACTCGGCCATCAGCGCGCCGGTGGCGGGCGTCATCTCGGAGGGCTTGAAGACCACCGTGTTGCCCGCGAGCAGTGCGGGGATGATGTGGCCATTGGGCAGGTGGCCGGGAAAGTTGAACGGACCGAGCACCGCCATCACGCCATGGGGACGGTGACGCAGCACGGCCTGCCCGAACGGCATGTCAGTGCGCTTCTCGCCCGCGCGCTCGGCCTGCGCCGCGATCGAGATACCGACCTTGCCGATCATCGAGGCGACTTCGGTGCGGGTTTCCCAGAGCGGTTTGCCGGTTTCGCGCGCTATGGTCTCGGCGAGTGCGTCCTTGCGGGCCTCAAGCGCCGCTTGGTAGCGTTTGACCCCCTCTAGGTGCCGTTGAGTGCCAAGGCGCGACCACGTACCGAACGCCTTGCGGGCACGCAGCAGGGCAGCGGAAACCGCTTCGGAATCAGCGACTTCACCCTCCCAGATGAGCGTGCCGTCAACTGGATCGAAGGATTTGAGGGTCGTCATGTCTGCTGCCTCGTCACCGCGAAGATTCCGGTCGCATTGCCACTGTCGAACGTGAGGTCGAGGAGGCCGGTTTCCGGGTCGATGTCGCGTGAAATGAACTCGTAGAACGACCCCGGAACTTCGCGGATGACCTCGCTGCCGTCGGGCAGGCGGAAGGGCCGGGCGACTTTGTCGGCCAGGATTGCGGTCTGCCGCACGCGGCCGTTGCGGGAGATCTCGACAGCCGGTTTCAGCGGATAACCCTCTGATTTCAAAGAATCAGCATGGCCCTCTACGTCGGGCACGCGGGTGGTTGCATGATTGAAGGCATTGCCCTCGGTAGCGATCCAGGCACCTTCCTTGCTGTGCTCTAGCAGCGCCTCGTAATCCGCGAGCGCCGGGGCGGGGTGCTGCCGGTCGAAGGAGCGCAGTGCGCCGCGCAGAATGGTCACCCCGTCCTCGATCGAACAGTCCCCATCGCGCGCGAGCGCATCGAGCGCGGCCCACTCGGCTTCCCCTAAGGGATCGACGGACGCCCCGAATATGGCGGCTGCGGCGGCCTGCGCGGTGCCGGGAAGCTGGTCGATGTGCAGTTCGGAGACGAAGAACTGCGGCACGGAGGCGGGCAGGTCGACCTGCACATAGGCGCGCCCGGTCATCGTCAGCGCGGGCAGGGGGTAGAGCCCGCGCACTTCATAACCCAGCGGAGCGAGGAAACGGCCGAATGCCTCATGTCCCGAGGGGAGCGCGCCGGTCGCACCGTCGATCGTGCGCAGGGCGCCGTGGTCGAAGACAATCGGCTCACCAGCGGCGCGCATCCGGTCGATATAGCGGGCGGCGGTTGGTACTCGCTCCAAAAGGTCGAGGAAAAGCACGGCGTTGAGCGCCATGGCCACTTGCGCGCGGCTGGCGCGCTCGGCCGATCCGGCCAGTTCCGGTGCGATCCGAAGCGTCTCCAGAGCGTCTTGCGCCTTGGCCTCACCGACAATCGGCCCGAGCAGGCGAGCGAGCGTTCCAAAGTCCGAAGATACAGGAATCATCGATCCCCCGTTGTTCATTTATTGCGTGTACGGGAAACATAGGAAAGCCATTTGCGGAAGTCCATGCCCCTGCGAAAGAAGCCTGCGAGGCAGCATCTTTGTGTTTTCAAGGTAGGCGCTTAGAAGGCCATCAGGTCAATGGATGGAGCGGGTTATGGTGTTTCTCGACAGGCTCGGCGTGAGCCTGCCCCTCATTCAGGCACCGATGGCCGGGACCAGCACTCCGCTGCTGGCGGCGGAAGTCTCGAACGCCGGGGCGCTTGGCTCGATCGGCGTCGGCGCGACGGATGCGGGCGGCGCGCGGGCCATGATCGGGGAACTGCGTGAGCGTACGGATCGCCCCTTCAACGTGAATCTGTTCGTCCATCGCACGCCAGTTGCCGACGCCGCATGCGAAGCGGCGTGGCTGGACTGGCTGCGCCCGCTATTCGCCGAGTTCGGGGCCGAGCCGCCACAAGCTCTGCAATCGCCCTATACGAGTTTCGCGGATGATCCTGCGATGCTGGCGATGTTGCTGGAGACCCGGCCGCCGGTGGTGAGCTTTCATTTCGGCCTGCCCGCCGCCGATGCCATCGCCGCGTTGCGCGAGCGGGGCATCGTGATGCTGGCGACGGCGACGAATATCGATGAGGCGCGCGCCATCGCGGCAGCCGGGATTGACGCCGTGGTCGCGCAAGGAATCGAGGCGGGCGGTCATCGCGGTATGTTCGATCCCGGAGCGCCCGATCCCGGGCTCGGCACTATGGCGCTGACGCGGCTGCTGGTGCTCGAAACCGGACTGCCGGTGATTGCCGCGGGCGGCATCATGGACGGCGCCGGGATCGCCGCCGCGCTCGATCTCGGCGCGGTGGCGGCGCAACTCGGGACCGCCTTCATCGATTGCCCGGAATCGGCGGCGGACGAGGGCTATCGTGCAGCGCTCAAGGGGCCGGGTGCCTGGCACACGACACTGACGCCGCTGGTGTCAGGGCGTCCCGCGCGGGCGCTGGCGAACCGCTTCACGGCGCTCGCGGCGGAGGTGGGCGGGCGGCAGGTGCCGGACTATCCGATCACCTATCACGCCGGGAAGGCGCTGAATGCTGCGGCCAAGGCGAAGGGCGAGTACGGATTCGGAGCGCAGTGGGCCGGGCAGGGCGCCCCGCTGGCGCGGACGATGCCCGCTGCAAAACTGGTCGAAGTTCTGATGACGGAACTGCAAGCCGCGAGGACGCGGGGCTAGTCCGGACCCGCGATCTTTCACCCATTTCCCGTTACCCTGAACTCGTTTCAGGGTCCATTTCGCCGATAGCGCGGTAGCTGGATCAGCAAACCGACAGCGCGGCTTGAGCAGCGACGCTCCGGCACCAATTGCTCGATGGACCCTGAAACGAGTTCAGGGTGACGGGGGCGTTACAGGTGTGGGAGGGCGTGGTTCCGGCTAGGGAACCACGCCCTCAAATCCCCGTCACCCGTGCGCGCCGAACTCGTTCGCCAGCGCGGTGGTGATCCGCAACGACAGCGCATAGGACCGCGCGATCGGGTCGATGAAGTCCTTGTGGATCTGTGCATAGCCCGTCGCGCTCGAATCCGGGTAGTCGCTGGGTGCGTCCACCGCGAAGTCGCTGATCGAGGGGAAATGCACCGGGAAGGCGCGGCGCAGCTGGGCCAGGCCGTCCTCGACGCGCAGGGTGAAGAACATCTCCAGCACGTCGTCGCGACTGATGTCGTTGGCGCGGCTGAACTGCGGGGTCATCACCGAGCGCAGGAACATGTGCTGGAACAACGCGATGCGCAGCGCGTGCAGCACGCCGAGCGAACGGCGCGTATGCTCGCGGTCGGCCTGCGGGGCCTCGTCGGGGACGAGATCGAGCAGGCGGTGCAGCTTCAGCGCATCGACACGCAGGCGCGAGGCAAGGCGGCGGTAGACCCCGGCACGGTCGTCCTTGGTCAGATACTCGGCCAGCTTGAGGCAGGCGTCGGCGATGTTTTCCTCACCGCCGCGATAGGGGCGGCTGGCCCAGTAGGCCGAGTTGAACAGCTCGCCATAAGCCGAGACGGTCTTGATCGAGGCGAGCGCATTGGCGGCGCGGGCGAGGCGGACGATCTGGCGGCCGCGTGCGGATTCGCGCAGGAGCCCGGCGATTTCCTCGCGGTTGCCGTCCGCTGCGGTGCCGATCCCGGCGATCACGTTCACCGGGTAACCCAGCTGCTGCAGGATCGCGTTATGCGGGATCGCGCGAATCTGGCGCAGGTTCATCGAGCGGTCGGAGGCAAGGTCCGACTGGCGGCGCGACTTGCGGCTGCCGGTGTCGTTCAGCAGGCCGAGACCGAACGCGGTGATCGCGCGGCTGTAGGTCGAGCTTTCCAGATGCTCGTGCTGCACCGAACGTATCGCGCGGTAGAAGTCGAGGCTGAGGTCGGTGCGGCGATAGAACAGGTCCGTCGGCACGTTGACGTCGGCATCCCACAGCGGGCGCTCGGCCATCCGGGTGAGCGTGGCCAGCGCCAGTTCGTCCGAGCCGAACCAGAGGTAGCCGTCGCCGCCCTGGAAGCTGACTTCGGGCTCCAGCCTGATCCCTGCGCGCAGGAAGCGGCGGCGCGCCCACGGCGAGAGCTGCCAGTCGAAGCGGTCGTCGATGCTGGACGGGTGGCAACCGCGACCCATCGATTCGCCGCCGGTGTTGAAGATCAGCGCGCAGACGTCGGACAGGCCGTTGGCGGCCATGGCTTCCGACAGTCGGCCCTGCAGGCGTTCGATGGCGAGCGCGGCGGGCACCTGCCCGACGAAGCGGCCCGCGTCCGAGAAGCCGGTCTGGATCGAGACGCGGCCGCGCCGCCGTGCGTAATCGCGGTAGGCCGGCTCGGCCAGCACCGCGTCGAGGAAGCGGCCACCGTGTTCCAGCGCGGTTTCGGTTTCGAACAGCGGGGAGACGTCGACCTTCTCGTCGATCCCGAACATCCGCGCGAAGTAGAGCGCGGCGAGCACGGTGGTCGGCTCCTCGCACTCGGCCACGAGCATGCGGATCGGCGCGTCGGCGTCGATGTGGCCGAGGATTTGCGCCATCGCGAGGAACTGGCGCACGGCGGTGCTGTTCTCGATCGCGAGCGCGGCGAAGTTGGACTTGAGCGGCTTCACTTCGGCCAGCAGCTCGCGCATGCGCACCAGCGCGGCCTGGCTGGCAAGGCTGAGCTTGCCATCCGGGTCGATGCGGCGGCGGATCGCGTTCTGCAGCTGCGAGGCGTTCACGCGGAAGTGGATGCCGCCCATGCCGAGGCCGTCGGCGCGCATCGCGGCGGCGGTGACGAGGAGGGCGCGGGCCTGTTCCTGATCGGCGTGGCGGGCCTCGTCCTCGAGCCGGGTGATCACGCCTTCAAGGCTGATGATCTTGTCGGCGTGCTCGGCGGTGAGGCCGTTGGCAGCGGCAGACAGCGCCTCGGGATCGGTGAGATCCTGCTTGAAGGCAGCGACGGCCTCGGCCGTGTGGGCGTGGGCGCGGGAGAGCTGTGCGGCGATTTCCGGTGCGGCCTGCTCCAGCGCTTCAGCGTAACCGGCCAGACGCTGGGCCTTTTCCTCAAGCCGGTAGCGGATCGAGGTGGACCACGAGATGTCGGTGCGGCCGTCCATGTCGTAGCCGACCCAGTGGGCGAAGCGCACCGGCATCGGGTTCAGGCCCTTCCAGCGCTTCGGCCAGCGGGCGGCGGCAAGGTCGAACAGGCGGGCGTTGATGCGATCACGCGCCTTCTGGCCGCGTGCCATCGCCGCCATCGCCGCGTCATGCTCGGAATCGAGCGTGATCGTATCGCGTGCGGGCGAGGCGACGCAGACCGAGGCCACGCTGAAATCGCCGTTGGAGGCGGACGCCGTGACGGCTTCGGTCTGCGCGGCGGTCAGCAGGAAGGTCGGGTGCGCGGTGAAGACGACATGCGCCGCCGGGCGCTGCCAGCGCACGGCGAAGGCGGTGAAGTCGTCTTCATCGGCGGTCTTGGCGGCAAGGGCGTCAAGCGCCTTGTCGTTCTCCGCGATGGGCATGGTGCCCAGAATGCGGTCGAGCCGGGAAGCGCGGGCGCGCAGCCCCTCGCAGTCCATTTCGGAAACGAGGGCCTCGATGTCGTCGAGAGACATCTCGCCGTTCTCCAGAGCCCGCGACAGCTCCAGACCGAGCTGGAACACGGGGTTGAACAGCGGCGTCACCGCCGTGAGCTTGTGCAGCTCCTTGAGGCGCGCGTCGAGTGCATCGACGGTGCCCAGCGCCAATGCGCCCGTGCCCCCGGCCGCCATCAGCGGGCGAGGCCCGCTGCGAGGCGTGCTTCGGCCTCGATCTTGGCGACGTCCGGCTTGCCCTTGGGGACCATCCAGCTGCCACCGACGCAGATCACCGCGTCCAGCGCCAGCCATTCCGGCGCGTTCTGTGGGGTGACGCCGCCGGTTGGGCAGAACTTCGCGGCCATCAGCGGGGCCGAGATCGCCTTCAGCGCGGGCGGGCCGCCGGCTGCCATCGCCGGGAAGAACTTCAGGCGATCGAACCCGCATTCCAGCGCGAACATCACGTCGCTGGCGTTGGCGGTGCCGGGAAGGAAGGGGATCTTCGACTTGTAGGCGGCTTCGGCCAGATTCGGCGTCAGGCCGGGCGAGACGATGAATTCGGCGCCCGCGTCGATCGAACGCTTGAGGTCGTCAGGCGTCAGCACCGTACCCGCGCCGACGACGGCGCCGGGGACCTGCTTCATCACCTTGATCGCCTCGATCGCGCATTCGGTGCGCAGCGTCACCTCCAGCGCGGGCAGGCCACCGGCGATGAGCGCTTCGGCGATCGGCAGGGCGTGCTCGATGTCCTCGATGACCAAAACCGGGATCACCGGGGCGAGGCGCATGACCTTTTCGACGGCTTCGGATACGGTAGTCATTACTGGAGGTGCTCCCTTGCGAAGGCGGCCGCTGCGCCGAATAGGCCGGGCTGCGGATGAGTGATGAGCTTGACGGGCAGCGTGGCCATCAGGCCGGCGAAGCGGCCCTTGGCGCGGAACCGCTCGGCAAAGCCCGAGGTCTTGATGGTCTCGCGGATGCGGTAGCCAAGGCCACCGGCGATGACGACGCCGCTGGCGCCCTGCGCCAGCGCGCAGTCGCCCGCCGCCGCGCCGAGCGCGAGGCAGAAACGGTCCACGGCGGCGACGGCAAGGCTGTCCGTGCCTTCCGCGGCGGCGGTCCAGATCTGCACGTCGGTCAGTTCGTGGATGGCCTTGTGCTCCATCGCGGCCAGCGTCGCGTAGATATCGACGATGGCCGGGCCGGAGACAACGCGCTCCACCGAGACGCGGGTGTGGCGCTTGCGCAGGCGGGCGAGGATCGCGTCCTCGATCTGGTCGAGCGGGGCGTAGTCGGTGTGGCCGCCCTCGGTCGCCTGGACGTGGTAGCTGCCCCCCTCAGATCTAGGGCGGCCATCGCGGTAGAGGTGCGCCACGCCAAGGCCGGTGCCGGGGCCGAGGATGCTGAGCGTGCCCGATGCGGGCAGTGCCTCGTCCGGGCCGGTCAGATAGAGGAAGTCGCTCTCGTCCGCGCAGGCGACGGCGTGGGCGACGGCCGCGAAGTCGTTGATGATGGTCTGGCGCGTGGGGCCAAGCATCTCCTGGATCTTCGCGGGGCGCAGGATCCAGGGGTTGTTGGTGAACTTGATGACCTCGTTGCCGACCGGGCCCGCCACCGACATGGCGACGGCATCGGGCAGGGTGCCGCCGTTCATGGCGCGGAACGCCTCCCACGCCAGCTGGAAGCTGCCGTGGTCCTTGGTGTGCAGCGTGGCGGGTTCGCCAAGCGTGATCCGGCCGTCATCGCCGATGGTGGCGATGGCGAAGCGGGCGTGAGTGCCGCCGATGTCGACGGCTACGATTTCCGTCGTCACAGCCCGGCAACCTCCAGCATCGACGAACCGCCGTGTTCGGCGCTCGACGCATTGATGCGGAACATCGCGAAGAGTTCGCGGCCGGTGCCCATCGCGGGCGGCGGGGTCGGCGCGGGTTCGCGGCCGGAAAGGTCGGCGGTGGTGGAGATCGTGCCGTCCTCTGCCGAGAGACGCACGATATCGCCATCGCGCAAGTACGCCAGCGGGCCGCCTGCGAAGGCTTCCGGGGTGACGTGGATCGCGGCGGGCACCTTGCCCGAAGCGCCCGACATGCGCCCGTCCGTAACGAGCGCGACCTTGTGGCCGCGATCCTGCAGCACGCCCAGCGGCGGGGTCAGCTTGTGCAGTTCGGGCATGCCGTTGGCGCGCGGGCCCTGGAAGCGGACGACGACGATGACGTCCTTGTCCAGCTCACCGGCCTTGAACGCCTTCGCCACGCCTTCCTGATCGTCGAACACGCGGCACGGGGCCTCGATCGTCCAGCGTTCGGCATCGACCGCGCTGGTCTTGAAGGTGCCGCGGCCCAGGTTGCCGTCCACCAGACGCATGCCGCCGTCGGGCAGGAACGGGTTGGAGACCGGGCGCAGCATCGTGTCGTCGCCGCTGACCGCCGGGGCGGGGGTCCAGCCGAGTTCGCCGTCGACCAGCACCGGCTCGTCCGCGTAGGCGTCCATGCCGCCTTCGGCCACGGTCAGGATGTCCCGGTGGGCGAGGCCGCTGTCGAGCAGCTCGCGGATCACCCAGGCCATGCCGCCCGCCGCGTGGAAGTGGTTCACGTCGCCCGAACCGTTGGGATAGGCGCGGGTGATGAGCGGCACGACGCCCGAAAGCTCGTCGAAGTCCTGCCAGTCGATCAGGATGCCGCCCGCGCGCGCCATGGCGGGCAGGTGGATCGCGTGATTGGTCGAGCCGCCGGTGGCGAGCAGACCGGCGATGGCGTTGACGATCGCCTTTTCGTCCACGACCTTGGCCATCGGGCGATAGTCCTCGCCCTTGCGGGTCATCGCCGCCAGACGGTGCGTGGCAGAGCGGGTCAGCGCGGTGCGCAGCGGGGTGTTCGGCGGCACGAACGCGGCGTTGGGCATATGCAGGCCCATCATCTCCATCATCATCTGGTTGGAGTTGGCGGTGCCGTAGAAGGTGCAAGTGCCCGGCGAGTGATAGCTGGCGCTTTCGCTGGCGAGCAGTTCCTCGCGGCCGACCTTGCCCTCGGCGTAGAGCTGGCGGACTTTCTGCTTCTCCTTGTTGGAGATGCCGGTGGGCATCGGGCCGGAGGGCACGAAGATCGCGGGCAGGTGGCCGAAGCGCAGCGCGCCGATGACGAGGCCGGGGACGATCTTGTCGCAGATGCCCAGCAGCGCCATGCCGTCGAACATCGCGTGGCTAAGGGCGACGCCGGTGGACAGCGCGATGACGTCGCGGCTGAACAGCGACAGCTCCATGCCGTCGAAGCCCTGCGTCACGCCGTCGCACATGGCGGGCACGCCGCCCGCGACCTGGGCCGTGGCGCCGACTTCACGTGCGAACAGCTTCATCTGCTCGGGGTAGCGGCCGTAGGGCTGATGCGCCGAAAGCATGTCGTTGTAGGCGGTGACGATGCCGAGGTTGACCGCCTTGTTGCCGGCGATCGTCGCCTTGTCCTCGCCCGAGGCGGCGAAGCCGTGCGCGAGGTTGGAGCACGAGAGGAAGCTGCGGTCGGAATGGCGGTCCGTCTCGCGGGCGATCATGTCGAGATAGCGCGCGCGGGTGTCCTTCGACCGTTCGATGATACGGTCGGTGACGCGCGCGACCACCGGGTGGAGGTTGGTCATGGTCTACTCCTGGTCTTTCGCGACATCCGGCTTCTTCCCGCCCCGCATGTGCGCGGGAAGGTAACCGGTGTCAATCGCTATATTCCGGCCCGTATGGGCCTGCTCAAGCAAACTTCGGTGCTGGCACGAGGTCACTCGTGCCAGGTTACTCCGTCGCGTTCGGCGAGGGCGATCGCGGCGGACGGCCCCCAGCTTCCTGCAGTGTAAGTCTTGGGCTCCTGCGCCTGTTCCTCCCAGCCGGAGCGGATCGCGTCGATCCATTCCCATTGGGCTTCCACTTCGTCGCGGCGCACGAACAGGGTCTGGTCGCCTTCGATGAGGTCGAGCAGCAGGCGTTCGTAGGCGATGCGGCGCTGGTGGTCGGCGAAGGCGTCGGGGCGGGTGATCGCCAGCGGCACCGAGCGCAGGCCGTAGCCGTCACGGTCCAGCCCGGGCACCTTGGCCATGAGCGAGAGGGTGATGTTCTCTTCCGGCTGGATGCCGATGACGAGGCGGTTGGGCACCGTCCTAGCGCCGCGACCGTGGAAGATCGAGTGCGGCACGTCGCGGAACTGCACGACGATCTCGGTCGTGCGCTTGGGCAGGCGCTTGCCGGTGCGCATGTAGAAGGGCACGCCCTGCCAGCGCCAGTTGTCGATGAAGCCCTTGATCGCGACGAAGGTTTCGGTGTTCGAATCCTTGCCGAGTTCTTCATCATAGCCGGGAACGGCCTTGCCGGTGATCGCGCCTGCGCGGTACTGGCCGGTGACGGTTTCCTCGGGCTTCACCTTACGCAGCGAGTGGAGGACCTTGACCTTCTCGTTGCGGATCGAGGTGGCGTTGTAGGAAACCGGCGGCTCCATCGCCACGAGGGCGAGCAACTGGAGCATGTGGTTCTGCACCATGTCGCGCAGCGCGCCGCTGTCGTCGTAATAGGCGACGCGCGATTCGAGGCCCACGGTCTCGGCCACGGTGATCTGCACGTGGTCGATATGCGCGGCGTTCCACAGTGGCTCGAACATCAGGTTGGCGAAACGCAGCGCCAGGATGTTCTGCACCGTTTCCTTGCCGAGATAGTGGTCGATCCGGAAGATCCGGTCCTCGGGGAAGGCGCTGGCCACCGCGTCATTGATGACCTTGCTCGATGCGAGGTCCACCCCGAGCGGCTTTTCGAGCCCGATGCGCACGTTGCCGCTGGCAAGGCCGCTCTTCTCCAGACCGTGGATGGTCGGTTCGAACAGGCTGGGTGCGGTGGACAGGAAGATCGACAGGCCCTGCTTCGGGGTGCCCACCTTCTCGGCCAGCGCGTGGAAGCTGTCGATGTCGTTGGCGTCGAGCGGCTGGTAGCTCAGCCGGTTGAGGAACTGCGCCAGGCTGCCGCGGCGACCGGCGGGCAGGAACTGCTCCAGCGATTCGCGCGCGAAGTTGCGGAAGCCCTGGTCGTCCATGTCCGACCGGGCGGTGCCGATGATTTCGATATCAGGACCCAGCAGGCCTTCCGCGTCGAGCGCGCAAAGCGAGGGGAGGAGCATCCTGCGTGAAAGATCGCCCGTGGCGCCGAAGAGGAGCAGGCGATCGGAAGTGAATTGCGTCACGGTACCCTTTCCACCGGACGACCGCGCTCCTCCTCGCAGCCGTTGATGATTGTTCTCAAGGCTGCACGGCGTCATGTCCACTTGTGGGCGGACCGCCATGCGGTTGCGCCATAACAAAGGCCGCCGCCGAGCGCTAGGGCGCTGAAGGCATGCAAGCACGTTTTCCAAACTCGCCGAGGGGCGAATGGACACGGAAATGTCATTTCCGGCGTTGGTGAATACGAATGTTGCAACAATAGTGTCTTGGAACCATGTCACGCGCGGATTTGAATCTTCGGTGCACACCCACCGCGACCTCAGGAGCATTACAGGCATGAGCATCGAGGGCGTCCACCTCCTCGAACACCTCCAGACCCCCGCGATGATGATCGTGCGGGGGCAGGTGCGCTTCGCCAACAGCGCGGCAAAGGCACTGCTGGGCGCCCATATCGTCGGGCAGGACGTGCGCATCGCCATTCGCGAGCCGCGCGCGGTCGCCGCGATCCTCAGCGACGAGGGCGGCTCGGCGCGGGTGAAGGGGCTGTCCACCGGCGGGTCGGTATGGGAAGTCGACTGCAAGGTCGTCGGCCTCTACGAGCGGCTGGTCAGCCTCTACGACTTGTCCGAGCGAGTCAGCGTGGCCAAGTCCCACGCCGACTTCGTCGCCAATGCCAGCCACGAACTGCGCACCCCGCTCGCCAGCGTCATCGGCTATTGCGAGACGCTGATGAACCCCAAGGCGGGCGGCGACGAGGCCTTGCGCAACCGCTTCCTGGGCACCATCCGCCATGAGGCGCAGCGGATGCAGGCGCTGATTTCGGACCTCATGTCGCTTTCGCGCATTGAGGCGGTGAAGCACGAGGCGCCTTCGGACACCGTCGATGTCGTCGCACTGGCGCATGAAGTGGCAGGAGAGTTCAAGGGCACGATGGAAGTCCATGTCCGGGCCAACCAGTCCGAAGCGGTCATCGCGGGCGATCGCGGCCAGCTTTCGCAGGTCCTGCGCAACCTCATCGACAATGCGCGCAAGTATGCGAAGCCCGAAGGCCCCGTGGAAGTTTCTGTGGAGGCCGCCAGCACCGGCTGGGTGCTCGTCACCGTGCGCGACGAGGGCGAGGGCATCGGCCCCGAACACCTGCCGCGCGTGACCGAGCGCTTCTACCGCGCCGATACCAGTCGCAGCCGCGCGGTGGGCGGAACCGGGCTGGGCCTGTCGATCGTCAAGCATATCGTCGAGCGCCACCGCGGCCGCTTCGACATCGAGAGCCGGCAGGGCGTAGGGACGACCGCCTCGCTGATGCTGCCGCTGCGCGCGGAGGGCTGATCGCGCGGGGGCCGGTGTTGCCCCCCATCCGGCTAACTCGCTTCGCTTGCAAGCTTTCCGCCCCTCCCGCTTGCCGGAGGGGTTGGAGTGGGAAGCTTGACGTCATCAAAGTGTCATTCGATGGACATATTCGCGTCATCGAAATGACGCGAATCCTGAACCCAATCGTGATGCAATCCGCAGCCATGCGAAGATTGCCCGTTTCCGCCATAGCGCTCGTCGTCGCCCTGGGCTGGGTTTCCCCGGTCCTAGCGCAGTCCGCCGATTCGGTCACCCAGGCCGACCTCGCCGCCATGCGCGCGCAGATGGAGGCGATGGCGCAGCGCATCACCTCGCTCGAGGGGCAGCTTGCGGCGGCGAAGGGCACGGCGTCGCAGACCGCGACTCCGCTTCCGAATGCGGCCGCGACGCCGGTTCCAGCTCTCGCGGCAGGGCCGGCCACGCCCGCTGAGGCTCCTCCGCCCGCCCCGGCAGCCAACTCGATCCCGGCGAAGCTCGCCAAGACCGCGAGCGGCATCAAGCTGCGCGGCTATACCCAGATGCGCTTCAACGAGATCATCTCGGGCGACAAGGACGCGCCTTCAGGCCGCTCGCGCCTGCGGTCGGTGCAGGACGGCAGCATCGGCCCGGACAGCAACTTCTTCTTCCGCCGCATCCGTCTCGTGATGCAGGGCGACCTCGGCCACGGCGTCTCGTTCTACCTGCAACCCGACTTCGCCAGCGCGGTCAACAACCAGACTTCGGGCGAGCGGCGCGACAACTTCCTTCAACTGCGCGATGCCTACGTGGACGTCGCGCTCGACAAGGCGCAGCGCCTGAAGGTGCGGTTCGGCCAGTCCAAGGTGCCTTTCGGGTGGGAGAACCTGCAGTCCTCCTCCAACCGTGTGCCGCTCGACCGCACCGACGCGATCAACGCCGGAGTGCCCAGCGAGCGCGACCTCGGCATCGTCGCCTACTACACGCCCGACCGCGTGCAGGCGATCTGGGACGAACTGGAAGCGGGCGGGCAGAAGCTTTTCGGCAATTACGGCGCCTTCGGCTTCGGCGTGTTCAACGGGCAGGGCGTCAACCGGCAGGAACGCAACGAGAGCCTGATGTCGGTGGCGATGGCGACATGGCCGATGCGGCTCGACGGTATCGGGCTGGACGGGCAGGTGCTCGAAGTGGGCGGCTCGCTGATGCACAACAAGGTGAAGCCGGAAGTGCGCGCGGGCGGGGTGACGGCGCAGAACTTCACCGAACGCCGCGCGGTGGCGCACGCGATCCTCTATCCACAGCCCTTCGGCATCCAGGCCGAGTGGACTTTCGGGCGCGGGCCGCAGTTCGATACCGGAACGCAGACGATCGAATCGCACAATGCCAGCGGCGGCTATGTAATGCTGATGTACCGCGTGCCGGACTTCGGCGCGGGGCGGGTCATCCCCTATGCGCGGTGGGAACGCTACAAGGGCGGCTGGAAGGGTGCGGTCAATGCGCCGCGTCTCGATACCAACGATATCGAGCTGGGCGTGGAATGGACGCCGGTGAAGCCGATCGAGTTCACGCTCTCCTATGCCCGCATGAAGCGTGCCGAGGCCGACGAACGCCGCGCCGGACAGGCCGAAGGCGACGTCCTGCGCGCCCAGATCCAGTGGAATTATTGAGGCCTGCGCGCAGGATTTTCGAGACACCCCCCACTTAGTCACGTTATTGACGCAAAAGTGTCATCAAAGACCAATAGGGGGCAGTTCAAGATCAAAGCCCAAGGGGGTTTACCAATGCGTTCGACCAAGACCTTCATTTTCGCCGCCGTCTCGCTCGCCGCGCTCAGCGCTTGTGGTGGTTCGGGCGGTTCCTCGGCCGGATCGCGCGATTTCGTGCGCGCCGTCGGTTCCTCGACCGTCTATCCCTTCGCCACCGCCGTGGCCGAGGGTTACGCGAAGGCGGCGGGTGTGAAGTCGCCGGTCATCGAATCGACCGGGACGGGCGCGGGCATGAAGCTGTTCTGCGCCGGTGTCGGCGCCCAGCACCCCGATATCGAGGACGCCTCGCGCCGGATAAAGAAGTCCGAGTTCGAGGAATGCCAGAAGAACGGCGTCAAGGAGATCGTCGAGGTCCAGGTCGGCATCGACGGCATCGCCTTCGCCGAATCGAAGAGCGGCCCCGGCTTCCAGCTGACCCCGACCGACATCTACAAGGCGCTGGCGGCCAACCCCTTCGGCAAGCCCAACACCGCGAAGACCTGGAAGGACGTCAATCCGTCGCTCCCCACCGAGCCGATCCTCGTCTACGGCCCGCCCTCGACCTCGGGCACGCGTGACGCGCTCAAGGAACTGATCCTCGAGGCCGGTTGCAAGACCGATGCCGCCACCAAGGCGCTCAAGGACAGCGACAAGAACAAGTACGAGGCGATCTGCCACGACATCCGCGAGGACGGCCCTTACGTGGACGCCGGCGAGAACGACAACCTGATCGTCCAGAAGATCTCGCAGAACGCCAAGGCCATCGGCATCTTCGGCTACTCGTTCCTCGAAGAGAACCCGGACAGCCTGAAGGGCATCCCGATGTCGGGCGTGACCCCGACTTACGCGACGATCTCGGACTATTCCTACCCCGGCGCGCGTCCGCTCTACATCTACGTCAAGAAGCAGCACCTGGGTCCGATCAAGAGCCTGCAGGGCTACGTTGCCGAGTGGGTGAAGTCGTGGGGCGCCGACGGCCTCCTGCAGAAGAAGGGCATGGTCATCGCGCCCGAGGACGTGCGCAAGAAGAGCGCCGAAATCGTCGCGAACATGACCCCGCTCGATCCGTCCGAGCTGAAGTAAGAACCCACTACGGTGCTTCGATCCCTTGCATCGTCATTGCGAGCGGCGCAGCCGCGCGGCAACCCAAGGCAGGTGCAAACCGCCCTGGGTTGCTTCGGCCTGCAGCCTCGCAATGACGGCGTGGATGGAGCGCCCGGTATGAACAAGGGGCCGATGGGCCAGTCATGATACTTACCGGAGTTCTCCTGGCCGTCCTCGGCCTCGGCCTTGTCGGCTGGTTCGCCGCGCGCGGCCGGGCGCGGCTGCTCTATACCGGCCGGGGGTCGATGCACTCGATGCCCGCCTATCACGGCTGGCACCTGGCGCTGTGGATCGTCGTCCCGGCGCTGGTCGCCTGGCTGGTGTGGCAGGCGGTGATGCCCGGCCTCGTCCAAGGCGCGGTCTTCGCCACCCCCGCCGCGCATGGCCTGCCGACCGACCCGTTCCAGCTGGGCGCCATCGTCGCCGAGGCGCAGACCATCGCCGCCGATCCGAACGCCGTCGCCTTCAACCCGGAGGCGCAGGCGCTGGTCGAGCCGTTCCGGCAGGCGCAAGTCAAGTTCGGCCTGATCGGCGCGGTGATCGTGCTGATCGTCGCCTTTGCGGGCGGCGCCTTCGGCTTCACGCGCATCCGCCCGGACTTCAAGGCCCGCACCCATGTCGAGCGCCTGGTGCTGGGCGTGCTGCTGGCAGCCTCGCTGCTGGCGATCCTGACCACCTTCGGCATCGTCGCCTCGCTGGTGTTCGAGGCGGGCATGTTCTTCAAGGACGTGTCGCCGATCGCCTTCCTCACCGGCACCCACTGGTCGCCCGCGAGCACCATGGGCGACAACATCAACAACAACTTCGGCGCGGTGCCGCTGTTCTGGGGCACGATCTACATCGGCGCGATCATCGCCATGGTCGTCGCGATCCCGCTCGGCCTGATGAGCGCGATCTACCTGACACAGTACGCCACCCGCGACGTGCGCAAGTGGGTGAAGCCGCTGCTGGAGATCCTCGCGGGCATTCCCACGGTGGTCTACGGCTACTTCGCCGCGCTGACCGTGGCGCCGCTGATCCGCGACTTCGCCGCCTCGCTGGGCATGGCCAACCCCTCGACCGAGAGCGCGCTGGCCGCTGGTCTGGTGATGGGCGTGATGATCATCCCGTTCGTCTCCTCGATGGCCGACGATGCGCTCGCCGCCGTGCCCCGCGCGATGAGCGACGGTTCGCTGGCGCTCGGCGCCACCCGTTCGGAGACGATCAAGAAGGTGCTGCTGCCCGCCGCTCTGCCCGGCATCGTCGCAGGCGTGATGCTGGCGATCAGCCGCGCCATCGGCGAGACGATGATCGTCGTCATGGCCGCCGGTGCCGCCGCCAACCTTTCGGCGAACCCGTTCGCCTCGATGACGACCGTGACCTACCAGATCGTCCAGATGCTGACCGGCGACCAGGAGTTCAACAGCCCCAAGACGCTGTCGGCCTTCGCGCTCGGCCTGGTGCTGTTCATCGTCACCCTCATCCTCAACATCGTCGCCCTGCGCGTCGTGAAGCGGTTCCGCGAAGCCTATGAGTAAGTCAGACTGGAATTCGCCCGAGGCGGTCCGCCGCCTCGCGAAGCGCCACGCCGCCGAGAAGCGCTTCAAGCTCGTCGGGCTGGGCGCGATCGTCCTGAGCCTCGGGTTCCTGGCGCTGCTGCTCGTCATCATGCTGAAGAACGGCGTTGCCGGGCTCGACTGGGACTTCCTGAGCGGTTCGGACTCCACCGATGCCACCACCGCAGGCGTGTGGGGCGCGGCCAAGGGTTCGCTGCTCACCATGCTGGTGACGCTGCTGCTCAGCTTCCCGATGGGCGTGCTCGCCGCGATCTATCTGGAAGAGTTCGCGCCTAAGAAGAAGTGGATCGAGTGGGTCGAGGTGTCGATCAACAACCTCGCCGCCGTGCCTTCGATCATCTTCGGCCTCTTGGGCCTGGCGGTGTTCATCAACACCTTCCAGATGCCGCGTTCCTCACCGCTGGTCGGCGGTCTGACGCTGGCGCTGATGACGATGCCGGTCATCGTCATCTCGGGGCGCAACGCGATCAAGGCCGTCCCGCCCTCGATCCGCGAGGCTGCGTACGGCATCGGCGCCAGCAAGGTGCAGACGACCTTCCACCACGTCCTGCCGCTCGCGCTGCCGGGCATCCTGACCGGCACCATCATCGGCATGGCCCGCGCGCTGGGTGAAACCGCGCCGCTGCTGATGATCGGCATGCGTGCCTTCGTCGTCACCCCGCCCGACAGCCTGACCGCCCCGTCGAGCGTGCTGCCGATGCAGATCTTCCTGTGGTCCGACGAGATCGACAAGGCCTTCGTCCAGAACACTTCCGCCGCCATCATCGTGCTGCTGGTCTTCCTGCTCGCCATGAACGGCATCGCCATTTACCTTCGAAACAAATTCGAAGTCCGCTGGTAGAACCATGACCGAAGCAAAAATCACGGCTCGCAACGTCGACGTCTTCTACGGACAGAAGAAGGCGATCAACGACGTCTCGATCGACATCGACAACGGGATTGTCACTGCCTTCATCGGCCCCTCGGGCTGCGGCAAGTCGACGTTCCTGCGCACCCTCAACCGCATGAACGACACGATCGCCGGTGCCCGCGTCGACGGCCAGATCCTGCTCGACGGCGAGGATATCTATGCGTCCACCATGGACTCGGTCGCCTTGCGCGCCCGCGTCGGCATGGTGTTCCAGAAGCCGAACCCGTTCCCCAAGTCGATCTACGAGAACATCGCCTACGGCCCGCGCATCCACGGCCTCGCCAGCGCGAAGTCCGACATGGACCGCATCGTCGAGAACGCGCTGACCAAGGCGGGCCTGTGGGAAGAGGTCAAGGATCGCCTGACCGACGCCGGCACCGCGCTTTCGGGCGGCCAGCAGCAGCGCCTGTGCATCGCGCGCGCCATCGCCGTCAGCCCCGAGGTCATCCTGATGGACGAGCCGTGCTCCGCGCTCGACCCGATCGCCACCGCGCGCATCGAGGAACTGATCGACGAGCTGAAGGAAAGCTTCGCCATCGTCATCGTCACCCACTCGATGCAGCAGGCCGCGCGCGTGTCGCAGCGCACCGCGTTCTTCCACCTCGGCAGCATGGTGGAGTACGGCGAGACCGACCAGATTTTCACCAATCCGCGCGAAACGCGCACCAAGGACTACATCACCGGCCGCTACGGCTGAGTGTTGGCATAAGCAGGGACACGCCATGGTAGACCATACCGTCAAGGCCTTCGACTCCGAGATCGGGCAGCTTCGCGGCCTCGTCGCCGAGATGGGCGGGCTCGCCGAAGTCGCCATCCGCGACGCCATCACCGCGCTCGTCCATCATGACGAGGAACTGGCCGCGCAAGTCGTCGCCGCCGACGCCCGGCTTGATGCGCTGGAGGCCGAAGTGGACCGTCTTGCGGTTCGCACGATCGCCCTGCGCGCGCCGATGGCCGACGATCTGCGCGACGTCATCGCCGCGCTCAAGATCTCGGGCGTGATCGAGCGCATCGGTGATTACGCCAAGAACATCGCCAAACGCGTCAATGCGCTGGAAGGCCGCACCAAGATCGATCCGGTCACGCTGGTCCCGGCCATGGCCGAGATCGCCGAGTCCATGGTGCGCGATGTATTGAACGCCTACGGCTCGCGCGATGCGCAGCTGGCGGTGGAGGTCATCAAGCGCGACCAGAAGCTGGACCAGTTCTACAACACGCTGTTCCGTTCGCTGCTGACGCACATGATGGAGAACCCGGCGACGATCACCAGCGCCGCGCAGCTTCTCTTCATCGCCCGCAATCTTGAGCGCATCGGCGACCATGCCACCAACGTGGCCGAAATGGTCTACTACGCCGCGACCGGCGAATACTGCACGGAGCGCGACTCTTTGACGGATGATACCAGCTCGGGAATGCTGTCGTGAGCGCCGCATCGATCCTTGTCGTCGAAGACGACGTCGCCCTCAGCGAACTGCTGACCTGGAACCTCTCGGCCGAAGGCTACGACGTGCGCTCCACGCCCGACGGCGAGGAAGCCCTCGTCATGGTGCGCGAGCAGACGCCTGATGCCATCGTCCTCGACTGGATGATCGAGCAGGTGCCCGGCATCGAGGTCTGCCGCCAGCTGCGCAAGGACAAGGAAACCGCCTCGGTCCCGATCATCATGCTCACCGCGCGCGGCGAGGAAGAGGACATGATCCGTGGCCTCAAGACCGGCGCTGACGACTATGTCACCAAGCCGTTCTCCCCGCGCGAACTGATGGCTCGCATCGAAGCGCTGCTGCGCCGCGCGCGCCCGTCGCTGGCGGGCAGCGTGCTGTCGTGGGGCGATATCGAACTCGACGCCACCAGCCACCGCGTGCGTCGCGGCGGCGAGGCGCTGCATCTGGGTCCGACCGAGTTCCGCCTGCTGCGCTACTTCATGGAGCGTCCGAACCGCGTGGTCTCGCGTCAGCAGATCCTCGACGGCGTCTGGGGCATGGACTCGGATATCGACGAGCGCACGGTGGACGTCCACATCCGCCGCCTGCGCAAGGCGATCAACCGCGATGGCGAGACCGATCCGATCCGCACCGTGCGCGCGGCGGGGTATGCGATGGACGTGGCCTGATCGCTCGACGTCCCGGACCTGTTCCGGGACCGGTGGCGGCAAAGCTCTTGGATCACCCGAATACTATCGTCATTGCGAGCGCAGCGAAGCAATCCAGGGCGACATTACTCCGCCCTGGATTGCTTCGCTGCGCTCGCAATGACGATAGGGTGGTAATCCATGCAAGGGGTATGATGAAATGAAGGGGCCGCCTTGCCGCGGCCCCTTCGTCGTTTCAGCCCAGCAAGCCCGCCGTCTGTGCCAGCAGCCACAGGCCGATCACAAGGAACAGCAGCGCCGCCACGGTTCGCACCACGTTTAGCGGCACCTTCTTGATGAGCGCGTTGCCGAGGAACACCGCAGGGACGTTGGCGAGCATCATGCCGATGGTGGTGCCCATCATCACCGGCACCACGCTCTGGAAGCGGGCGCCCAGCGCGATCGTGGCGATCTGGGTCTTGTCGCCCATCTCGACCAGGAAGAAGGCGATGGCGGTCGCCAGGAAGGGGCCGAAGCGGCTCGGCTTGGCCTCTTCGTCTTCATCGAACTTGTCGGGGATCAGCGTCCAGCCCGCCATCAGGATGAAGCTGGCGGCGACGAGGTAGCGGAACCACTGCCCATCGAGGAAGGCGGCCGCCTGCTCGCCCACCAGCGCGGCGAGGAAATGGTTGGCGATCGTCGCCACGAAGATGCCCGCGACGATCGGCCAGGGCCGCTTGAAGCGCGTGGCGAGGACGATGGCGAGAAGCTGGGTCTTGTCGCCGATCTCGGCGAGGGCGACCACGGCGGTCGATGTGAGCAGGGCTTCCAAGGTCATGGTTCTTTCGGGCCGGGCGGAAACGAAACGCAACGACGCATTCGGAATCCGCCCGGCCGAGCGAAACCGCATGCGTCATTGGTCTCGCCCGGACGTTCGGAAACGTCCTCCTGCGCGCCATGGCCTCTCGACCAAGTGTGTTGACGGCAGGTCCCGCGAAATGCGCGGGCGGCTACTCCCCAGATGACTGACCCGCGCTTACCGGTGTTTGCCGACTTTGCAAAGGGCAAAAAGAAGGGCCCGGTCGCTGGGCGACCGGGCCATGAGGTTGCCGTCGGGAGGGCAGGTGCCTCCCCGGAAAAGACGGCTTAGAAAGTGACCGAAGCCGAAAGCGAGAACACGCGGCCCACGTCGTACGTATTGACCTGGATGCGGCCGCCTTCGAAGTCTTGGTATTCCGAGTGTTTACGCCCCGTGAGGTTGCGCGCCTCGAACTTCAGTTCGACCTCTGTACCCGCCAGCTCGATGCCCTGGCGCGCTACGAAGTCGATCGTGAAGCCGGGGTTCTCGAAGATGTCGTTCTGGCCCGACTGGTTGAGGCCGCGGCTGGTCACACGCTTGCTGGCGTAGTTGAACAGGAAGGTCTGCTGCGAGAGGCCACCCTGCTGTTCGAGGCCGAGCTGCACGTTGGCGATGTGCTCCGACTGACCCGTGAGCGGCGCGCCGTCGCGGAAGTAGTCGAGCGCATTGTTGGTCGAGGCGCCGTACACCGCCGTCGTGTCGCCCTGCTTCACGCTGAGCTTGGACTTGGTGTAGGTGTAGTTCGCGGCCAGCAGCAGACGGCGGTCGGCGAAGACGTCGAAATACCTCTGCAGCTCGACTTCGGCGCCGTAGAGGTTGGCCGACGGCGCGTTGGCATAAGTCGTCACGAAGTCGCTGCCCGGACGCACCAGGAACGTCTCGATCGGGTTTTCCAGACGCTTGAAGAAGGCGCCGATGGAGACCTTGTCCTTCGTGCTCAGGTAGTATTCGAAACGCGCTTCGGCGTTGTAAAGTTGGCTGTCCGTCAGCAGGGGGTTACCGCGATAGCTGCGGTTGCTGTCAGGGTCGAAGAAGGTTTGATAGAGCAGCTCGCGGAACTGCGGGCGTGCGATCGTCTTCGAACCGTTGACGCGCAGCTGCATGCCCGGCTGCAGCTCGTACGTGAGCGTCAGTGCGGGTAGCCAGTATTCGCGTTCGAGGTTGGTATCGGGGATGGCCGTGCCGGTGGCAGCGATGGGCACTACACCCGCGAACTGGGTGGCGTATTCCCAGCGTACGCCGAGATCGAAGCTGAGGGCGTCGGTGACCTGGCCGTTCAGCTTGGCATACCATGCATGGTTGTTCAGCTTGGCGTCGAATACCGCACCGGCATAATCGATCTCGTTGGTCAGCAGGTGGTAGTCCACCGCCCCGTCGGTCGCCTGGTCGATGAAGAACATGCCGGGCTGGAACAGCACGTCCGGCCGCAGCAGGCCGAAGGTGCTGATCAGGCGCGTATCGCCCTGCGCACGGATCTGGAACGAGCGGCGCGAGGTACGGCGATCGTTGAGCTGGTAGGCATAGCCCACCGTGCCTTGCCAGCCCGCACCGAAGGTGTGCGACAAGTCGGCACCCGCCGACCAGACGTCTTCGTCGAGGTTCGAGAAGTCGACCGTCGCGTCACCCTGGTTGCCGCCGTCGAGGCGGTTGATGAACTGGTCGCCGTTGGTGCCGCTGTTGAGGCGGACGTATTGCAGCGAGATCTCGTAAGGCGCCTTGCGCTTGGAGTTGGCGTAGCCGCCGCGCACGTCCAGCTCGGTGTCGCTGCCCAGCTTGAACTCGCCCACCAGCTGGGTGTCCATCAGCTGACGCTCGTACCAGCCGGTATCCTGGTACAGGTAGTCGATCGTCGGCGTGGCGTTCTGGTAGCCCAGCGAAAGCGAGGCGCGCTTGACCGTGTCGTGGATGTACACGTTGGTCCAGCGGATCTTGTTGTCGCCCCACTCGAGGCCGACGCCGAGCATGGCGTTGGCGACGATGCGGTTCTCGGTGACGACTTGCTGGAAGTCCTGCTCGCGCGTGTCGTAGTCGAGACCGGCGATGCGCTGGGTGGTGATGTCCTTGGTCTGCAGCTTGTTCGAGTAGCTGGCCGCTCCGATCACGCCGAGGCGGACCTCCCCGATATCGGCGTAAGTACCCGCCGAAAGGCTGCCCGAGAAGTTGACCGGGAGGTGATCGTCCCTCTGGACCACGGCGTTGCGGCCGTTGAACAGCGTGCTGCCGATGGCGCGCGCCTGGTCGCTTGTGCCGTCGAGCAGGGTTCCGCTGCCGAGATAGTCCTTCATCTCGACGGACTTGTTGCGGTTGCCGTTGTCGTAGCCCGTCCAGTCGGTCTTGCTGCCGTAGTAGGTGTAGCCGAGCTTGTTGGTCGTCTCGGTATCCCACGAGGCGCCGCCGCCGATCGTCAGGAACGGCTTGTCGGGCACGGCGCGGGTGGTCAGGTTGATGACGCCGCCGCCGAATTCGCCGGGGAAGTTCGCCGAGTAGCTCTTCTGGACGAGCGAGGAGGCGATGATGCTGGTGGGGAACAGGTCCAGCGGGACGACGCGCTTGAGCGGCTCGGGGCTGGGCAGCGGCGAGCCGTTGAGCAGGGCCAGCGAATAGCGATCGCCGAGGCCGCGCACATAGACGTAGCCGTTGCCGACCACCGAAAGGCCGGTCACGCGGCCGAGGGCGCCGGCGATGTCGCCTTCGCCGGTGCGCGCGATTTCCTCGTTCGAGAGGACCGAGACGACCTGCGGGGCATAGCGCTGCACATTGCGCGAGCGCTGGCCGGTGACGAGAATCTCGCCGCCCGGGATCGAGACGTCGGGGGCGTCGCCCTCTTCCGGATCCTGGTCGGCGGGCGCTGTGCTGCCGGTCGAGGTGTTGTCGGTCGTGGTGCTGTCCTGCGCCCATGCCATCGTCGGCATGGTCATCGCGCTGGAAAGCAGCAGCGCCGCTACGAGCCGCGGCTTGGTCATTTGGTGTCCCCCTAGAACAGAGAAATTGGATGCAAATGAGGGGACGGCCTTCGCGGACCGCCCCCCCTTTCGTTCGACTAAGGGCGGTTGCCTCAGGTGACCGGCAGGGCCGTGCAGGCGCTGTTCGAACCGAAGTTCGCGGTCGCGGTGTCGCAGGTCCAGCCGCGATACCAGATGTCGGCAGCGTCCTTGACGGCGCCGATGTAGGTTACGGCGTCGAAGTAGCTCGAGAGCGACTTGATGTTGGCATAGGCCACCACACCGGCTTCGTTGGCGCCGTTCACGAACGTGCTCGCCAGCGTCGAGGTAAAGGCGGCGTTGTTGTTCGAACCGGCGTTGAAGGCGGCCTGGACGTCGGCGTTGGCGTAGCTGCCGGTGCCGAGGAACGTGCCCGAGCTGGCGCAGGTCATGACGACCGACTGCGCGGTCAGCGTCGCACGGGTGGCGGTGGTGCCGGTGCCGTTGACGCGGATGCACTCGTCCTGCGGCGCGTAGACCACACCGTTGACCAGGGTGAGGTCGGCGTTGCCGCGTGCGAAGATCGCCGCGTTGTTCGAGTTGTTGTTCACGCCGGTCTGGATGGCGGTGAAGTTGGCCACGACGGTGCGCTGGCGCGGCGTCTGGTCTTCGTTGTTGTTGCTGTCGACTTCCATCAGCGAGTCGCCGTCGGCCGCGCGCTGCGCGATGATGACGTACTGGAAGTTGCCCTGCAGGCCGGTGTCGATGTCGAGGCTGTCGTCGTCGGCGTTGACGGCGATGTAGTGCTTCATGTTGACCGCGCCGCCGAAGAATTCAGCGCCGTCGTCCGAGCTGTTCACGCTCTGGATGTATTCCAGCGTAGTGCCGGTGCCGGTGCCTTCGGTCGTCAGCGCCTGCAGTTCGGTGTTCGAACCCAGGACGTAGCCCGAGAAGCGGATCTGGACATACTTCATGATGCCCGCGTTGTAGGTGTTGTCCTTGCCGCCAAAGACAGCCGGGTTGGCCGAACCTTCGGTGTCGCGCTCGCAGGTTCCGGCAGTGGTGGAACCGCCCGCGGTGCAGTCGGTGATGATGCCGCGGCCCATCAGCACGATGCCGCCCCAGCGGCCGTCGGTGGCTTCGGTCGCAGTGCCGCGCACGTTCTCGTACGTGGTGAAGATGATCGGCTGCGCAAGGGTGCCCTCGGCGTTGATCTTGTTGCCGCGGTTGACCGCGAGCCATGCCGGGTCGGCGCCGTTCTGGCCGTAGACGATCACGCCCGGCTCGATGGTGAGCGTGACGTTGGTGTCGGAGGTCAGCGAGCGGCCGCCGCAGCTCAGCGTCGTGGTGGAGAACGGGGCACCCGTGGTCGGGGCGGTCAGGCCGCCGTCGCAGCCGACGTCGACGCGGCCGTTCATGCGGTAGAGCACGCCGTCAACCTTGGGCAGCGTGGTGCTGGCGTCGATCAGCGAGGGCAGGGTGCAGACGCGCCAGGTGCCTTCCGGACCGCTGACGGTGCCGCTGTTGGTCAGGCCGCCGGTGGCGCCGATCGCCGGGCAGTCCGTCGCCGCCTCGACCAGGCCGGTGCCGGGGGTCGGAGTGGGGGTCGGCGTCGGATTGGTGATGTCGACATCGATCGAGCCGGCGCCCGGCGAGGAGATGTCGTCGGCGCCGCAGCCGGCGAGAGCGAGAGCGCTGCAGCCCATGAGCAGCAGACCGGAAATTTTCTTCACGATGAATCCCCCGTGTGTTCAGGCGTGTTCAGGTCGAACAGATCGAACGGGGGCGATCACGATTCCGCCCCTCGCTGATCGAGGCCTCTAGGCCGCGCGGGTGACGCTTTGTTGGCATTACAATGACATTAATATGCACTTACACGACGGTGATGTGACGTTGCGAATTAGCCGCAGGTTAGCTGCCCATCGAGTCGGTGGTGATTTTGGCGATCACAGGTTGATTGCAGTTTTATGACACTAGCGTCATTTTGTTGATGGGTGGCGATTTCCGGCAGACGATGACGGGGTCGACATAGTCCACGGGAGAAATCGCAATGTCCCTTACCGCACTCGCCGCCGCCGTTCTGATGGGTCAGTCTGCGTTTTCGCTCGTCGTCGAGCGGCCGGCATCGCAGGCCCATGACGTCGCCTATGCGGAACTCGCCTCGGGCCGCACGCAGCAGGCGATCACCAAGCTCGAGGCCGACGGCGGCGCCAGGTCGGACGATCCGGCCACGCTCATCAACCTCGGGGCCGCCTATGCCCGCACCGGAATGAGCGGCAAGGCGCTGTCCGCCTTCCGCGCGGCGGTATCGACGCCGGTGCGCTACGATCTCGAACTGGCTGACGGAACCTGGGTCGATTCGCGCTTCGCGGCGCGGCGTGCGCTCAGCGGCCTGCTGGCGGCGAACCGCATCGCCTCACGCTGACATCCGGTTTCTGGCGGGGATGAGGGGGCGTTCCGAAAGGGGCGCCCCTTTTCCTCGCCCTCTCCCGATCATTGGCTCGACGATCCCCGGTGCACAAGCCGGGTCCTTCGAGGTCGCAGCAGCCACGACGGCGTCCCCATATGTATAAAGCCAGTCGCCGCGTGGCTGCCCTGAAATAAAACCGTCATCCGTTCATCATCTGCGACGAGATTTGCGACGGCTTGGCAGCACTGTCGTCACACACCTGTCATCCTGCTAGCGCACTGCGCGCTCATACGGAGGGTATGGTGATTCGATACGCACATCTTCGCAGCCGTTTCGCGCGCTGCTTCTACGCAGTTTCAGCCGTGGTCGCGGCCCAGCTTTCGCCTTCGCTGGCCCATGCTCAGGCGGTTGCGGCCGATCCTGCCGGTTCCGGTCCCATCGTCGCGGCACTCGGCTGGCTGCAGGGTACGCTGCTCGGCAACGTGGCGACTGCGGTTGCCGTCATGGCGGTGGCGGCCGTCGGTTTCATGATGCTGACAGGCCGGATGAACTGGCGCTTCGGCGCGACCGTGATCATCGGCGTGTTCATCCTGTTCGGCGCGGGTGCGATCGTGACCGGCATCCAGTCGGCGGCGGTGGGCTGAGCGCATGAGCCCGATCCTATGACTTTGGCCCGCTATCCGGTTCACCGCGCGCTGACCCGCCCGCAGATGTTCGCGGGCGTGACTTACAGCTTTTTCATTATCAATTTCGCCGTGGTGACCGAGATATTCCTCATCACCAAGAGCTTCTGGACGCTGCCGGTCATGCTGGTGATCCACGGCATCGGCTATCTCGCGTGCCTGCGCGAGCCGCGGGTGTTCGATCTGTGGATCGCCAAGGTCAGCAAGTGCCCGCGCGTCGCCAACTGGCAGCGCTGGGGCTGCAACAGCTACGCGCCGTAAGCGACTGCGCGCGCGGGGGACGACAGTTTTTATGGCCAAGAGCTTCAAATCGCCGTTGAAGGGCTGGGGAGCCAAGGAAGTGCTCGCCGGCGACCGCCTGCCTTACGCCGGGCTCGTGGACGATAACGTCGTACGCCTGCGCGACGGCTCGGTCATGCTCTCGCTCATGGTGCCCGGCCTCGCGTTCGAGACTGCCGACAGCGACGAACTCAACGCCCATGTCGCCACGCGCGAGGTGCTGCTGCGCTCCTCGCTCGATGCGCGCTTCGTGCTCTATCACCACGTCATCCGCCGCCGCGTCGAGATCGAGATGGCGGCGCAGTTCGACGATCCGCTCGCCGCGCATATCGACGCGCGCTGGCGGGCGCGCACGGGTTCGGGCGCGCTGTTCGTCAACGACCAGTTCATTACCCTGGTGCGCCGTCCGGCGCGCGGCAAGGCGGGCTGGGCGGACAAGCTCAGCCGCTTCATGAAGAACAAGAGCGCCGACAACGCCGAGGTCGATCCTGGCGACGTTCGCGCGCTCAAGGCCGCAGCTTCGGCGATGGTCGCCTCGCTCGGGGCCTACGGAGCGCGCCTGCTGGGCGACTACGATGCGCCTGCGGGCCGCTGCTCGGAAGTGCTCGAACTGCTCTCGGCGCTCTACAACGGCGAGATGCGCCCGGTGCGTCGTCCCTCGGACGAGACCGACATCGGCCACATGCTGCCTTACCGCCGCGTCAGCTTCGGCATGGACGCGCTGGAACTGCGCGGGGCGACCGGCGGTACCTTCGGCTCGATCGTTTCCCTGAAGGACTATCCCGATTCGACTGCGCCGGGCCTCACCGACGCACTGCTGCGCCTGCCTTGCGAAATGGTGCTGACCGAAACATACGCTCCGGCCGACCGCCAGATCGCGCGCGAACGCATCGACCTCTCGATCCGCCGCCTGCGCAGCGCCGATGAGGAAGCCGTGGCCGAGCGCCGCGAAATGTCCGCCGCGCGCGATGCGCTGGGCACCGGCTCGGTCGGTTTCGGCGATCATCACCTCTCGGTTCTGGTCCGCGCCGATTCGCTCGATGCGCTGGACGAGGTTACCGCGATGTGCGCCGCCTCGCTGGCCGATGCGGGTGCCGTCGCGGTGCGCGAGGAAGTGAACCTCGAACCCGCGTTCTGGGGCCAGCTTCCCGGCAACGAGAGCTTCATCGTGCGCCGCGCGTTGATCTCCAGCGCCAACATGGCCTGTTTCGGCTCCTTGCACGGTTTCGCGATGGGGCAGGCGAGCGGCAATCACTGGGGCGACGCGGTCACGCTGCTGTCCACCACCAGCTCGACGCCGTTCTTCTTCAACTTCCACCAGGGCGACCTCGGTAACTTCACCGTCATCGGTCCGTCGGGTTCGGGTAAAACGGTCGTCATGAACTTCCTCGCCGCGCAGGCGCAGAAGTTCGGCCCTCGCACCATCCTGTTCGACAAGGACCGCGGCGCCGAAGTGTTCCTGCGCGGTATCGGCGGCACCTACAGCCGCGTCGCGGCGGGTCATCCGACCGGCTTCAACCCGCTCGCGCTGCCCGACACCGCTCACAACCGCGCCTTCCTGCGCGACTGGCTCGGCGTTCTGCTCGCAGCCAAGGGACCGGAAGAACTCTCGACGATCGCCAGTGCGGTCGACGCGGCCTATCACAACGATCCGTCGCTGCGCCGCCTCTCGCACTTCCGCGAGCTGCTGGCGGGCGCGCGCCGTCCGGAACCGGGCGACCTCGCCTCACGCCTCGACGCCTGGCTGCAGGGCGGCGAGCATGGCTGGCTGTTCGACAACCAGCACGACCGTCTGGACCTGAGCCAGCGCGTGCTCGGCTTCGACATGACCGCGCTGCTGGAAAGCCCGCGCCTGCGCACGCCGGTCATGATGTACCTGTTCCACCGCATCGACGAGCGCCTCGACGGCGAGCCGACGATGATCCTGATCGACGAGGGTTGGAAGGCGCTCGACGACGAGGTCTTCGCCGCGCGTATCCGCGACTGGCTCAAGACGCTGCGCAAGCGCAACGCGCTGGTCGGCTTCGCGACCCAGTCGGCGCGCGACGCGCTGGATTCGAAGATCGCCACCGCCCTTGTCGAGCAGACCGCGACGATGGTGTTCATGCCCAATTCGCGTGCGCGGGCCGAGGATTATTGCGAGGGCTTCGGCCTGTCGCAGCACGAACTCGACGTCATCCGCACGCTGCCCGCGCATTCGCGCTGCTTCCTGATCCGCCAGTCGGACTCCTCGGTGGTGGTGCGCCTGGACCTCTCGGGCATGCCCGAGGTGCTCACCGTCCTGTCGGGCCGCGAGAGCACCGTGCGCAAGCTCGACACCCTGCGCGAACGCTACGGCGATGCGCCGGAAAGCTGGTATCCGGTGCTCACCGGCATGCAGTGGCCGGGGGAACTGGACGAAGACGCGCCCTGGACGGCGGCGGCGGAGTAAGCCTCATGGCGAACGCCTGCGAACAGCTTACCGAATACGCCTCCGCCGGGGTCGCCCCGGCGCTGCGCGCGGTCGATTGCGTGGCGAACGAGATGGCGGCGGGCGCCTTCGGGCGGCTGTTCGGGGCAGGGGGCGCGATGGCCCCGGTGCTCACCATCGTCCTGACGCTCTACATCGCGTTCTTCGCGTTCTCGCTGCTGACCGGGCGTTCCAGCCTCGGCATCTCGGCACTGAGCCCACGCATGCTGCGGCTCGGCGTGGTGCTGACCTTCGCGACGAGCTGGGTCGCCTACCAGGGCGTCGTCTGGAACCTCGCGATCGGCGGGCCGGACTGGATCGCCGGCATGCTGATGGGCGCCAAGGGCTCGGCGACGCAGCTGTTCGGCGACCGCATCGACATCGTCTTCTCGGCGATCAACCAGATTTCCGAAGCGACCTCGCAAGGCGCGCAGGCGGCCAAGGAGGGCGGCGAAGCTGCTGGCGGAGCCGCAGGCGCGGCCATCGCCGCCAAGGGCGCGGGCGGGCTGTTCACGCCCGAAAGCGTCATGTGGATGGGCGCGCTGCTGCTGCTGCTCGGCACCGTGGGCGTGCTGCTCACGGCGCGTATCGCGCTGGCGGTGCTGCTCGCGCTCGGGCCGATCTTCGTGGTCATGGCGCTGTTCGGCGGCACGCGCGGCCTCACCGCGGGCTGGCTCCGCGGCGTCGTGCTCACCGCGATCACGCCGCTCTTCGTCGTGCTCGGCGGCGGGATCACGCTGGAGCTGCTGGTGCCGATCATCTCGGGCCTGGTCGAAAGCGCCAATGCGGGCGAGATCGACGGGCGCGGTGCGATGGCGTTCTTCCTCGTCGCCTCGGTCCACGTCGCGCTGATGGTCATGGTGGTGAAGGTCGCCGCGACGATGGTGAGCGGCTGGCAGGTCTTCGGCCTCGGCGCTTCCGAGCGTGATCGCGACGCGCCGCAGGGCCACGCCGCCGCTCCGGCTTCGGTCACACCGCCAGCCCCTTCGGTTTCCGCCTATCAGAGCCGCACCTCGACCGTATCTGCCGCTGCCGCAGCGGCGGCGGGTGCTCCGTCGCTGGGCGGCGAAACTGCAGCACGTTCAAGCGACCGGCGAACCGTGGTAACCCAAGTCGTGGGCGGGGGAATCGAACCTCTGCGTCAGGGCGATTCGGCCACGCGCGCCAAGGGGATCGGCAGCCGGTTCCGCAGTGCCTCGAACGACACCGGCAAGTTGCCGAAGGAGAAGACACGATGACCCGCGCAACGCTGCGCAAGACCGTCCTTGCGGGCAGCCTGATGGCGCTCGCGCTGGCCGCTCCCGCCCGGGCGGACGACCGCCTGCTCGCCCACGCCTACAGCGAGAGCGAAGTCGTGCGCATCGACGGCAAAGCCGGCGTGCAGGCGACCATCGCCTTCGGCGAGGGCGAGGCGATCGAGAACGTCGCGGTCGGCGATTCGCAGGCCTGGCAGATCACGCCGAACAAGCGCGCCGACCTGCTCTTCGTGAAGCCGCTCGAAGCCACCGCGCGCACCAACATGACGGTGGTGACCAACCGCCACACCTATTTCTTCGACCTCGTTGCCTCGACCAAGGCGAGGCCGCTCTACATGCTGCGCTTCACCTACAAGGATGAGCCCAAGCCGCAGGCCGCGCCTGCCGCCGCAGGGCTGGATGCATCCGAGGCCGCGCTGGCGCTGGGCGATCCTTCAGCCGTGCCCGCCGATCCGGCTGCGCTGAACTTCGCGTGGAAGCGCGTCGGGTCGGAAAAGCTGCTGCCCTCGCGCATCTATGACGACGGCCAGTCGACCTACCTGCTGTGGCCGGAGCAGACTTCGGTTCCCGCGATCCTCGTGACCAACGAGAAGGGTGACGAAGGCCCGGTGAACTATGCGGTGCGGGGCGCGACGATCGTGATCGACGACGTGCCGAACACGCTGATCCTGCGTTCGGGCAAGACCAAGGCGGAACTGGTGAACACGCTGCCGCTCTCCTCGCGCCCGGCCAAGCTCCAACCTGCGTCGGTCGCTCCAGCAACAGCGCCGACTGTCGCGGCGAATTCGCCTGCACCGCAAGCTGCGCCGACTGTCGCTCCCACTGCCCCCGCCACTGCACCCACGTCACAGGGAAACTGATCCATGGCGCCGAATTCCTCGTCCAACTCGGCCTTTCGTGAGCGCTTTTCCGGCGATGCGGCTACCGACCCGCGTGAGGGCGAAGGTGCGCAGGTCATCGATCTGGCGACGCGCAACGTCCTGCCGCAAGTCACCCAGCGCAAGAAGGCCGACGGCCTCGGCCTTGCCGCCGGTGTGCTGATCGTGGCGGCGCTCGGCGGCCTGACGCTGTGGTCGATGGACTCGGCCCGCAACGGCACGGCCGACCTCAAGCCCGCCGCACCCGCGCCGCAGCCCGCAGCGCCCGTCGCCGTCCCTGCGGCCGTGGCGCCTGCCGTTCCGGCCCCGATGCCCGCGCCGCTCCCGGCCCCTGCGCCCGCACCGGTGCTGGCCGCCGCGCCGGGGACCGAGATCGCGCCCCAGGCCAACCGCTTCGCCAGCCCGACCGTCGTGTTCGACGCGGGCACCGGCGCTGCCGTGCCCGTCGCGGGTGTCGCCGGAGAAGTCGCCAAGGCAGGCGGCGGGACCGCCAACGACGACTTCGCTGCGCGCATCGGCGGCCCCGGCTCGACCGCTTCGGCCGCACGCTCGTTCGATCCGGCCACCACGGTCACGCAGGGCACGCTGATCCCCGCCGTGCTGGAAACCGCGATCGACACCGACGTCCCCGGCTATGTGCGCGCCATCGTCTCGACCGACGTGCGCAGCTTCGACGGCAAGCGCGTGCTCGTCCCGCGCTCCTCGCGCCTGATCGGCCAGTACAAAAGCGGGCTGACGGCGGGCCAGAAGCGCGCCTACGTGATCTGGAGCCGCCTGATCCGTCCGGACGGCGTCTCGGTGAACCTCGGCTCGCCCGCGATCGCGTTCGGCGGCGAGACCGGCCTGCCGGGCAAGGTCAACACGCACTTCTTCGAACGCTTCGGCTCGGCCATGCTGCTCTCGGTAGTTGGCGGGCTGACGACGCTGGCGTCGAGCGGTTCCAACGTCGTCATCGGCGGCGGCACTTCGGCGGCCTCGGCGGCGGTGCAGAGCGGGTCGAGCATCGGCCCGACCATCCGCGTGCGCCAGGGCGAGCCGATCCGCGTGTTCACCGCCAAGGACCTGGACTTCAGCGCGGTTCAGTGAGCGATCATGGCCGAAGTCCTCACCTTGCAGCCTGCTGCTGCGCATGCGTCCGTGACTGTGGCGCCCATGGCTGACACGCCCATCCATGCGGAGCCGCGCAGCGTCTATCTCGACGCCTACCTCGCGCCGCTGCGCCCGTGGCTCGACAAGGAGACGGTAACCGAAATCCTCGTCAACCGCCCCGGCGAGATCTGGGTGGAAGACGCGGCGCTGTCCGGCATGCAGTGCATCCCGCTGCCGCAGATGGACAACCGCCTGCTGCAGCGTCTCGCCGAGCAGGTCGCGCGGATCAGCCACCAGGGCATCAACCGCGAGCATCCGCTGCTCTCGGCGACGCTTCCGGCTTATGGCGGGCACTCCGGCGCGCGTATCCAGCTGGTCGGGCCGCCCGCCACGCGCGCGAACTGGGCGCTGGCGATCCGTCGGCATCGATTGCTGGAACTGCCGCTCGACGCCTACGATCGCGGCCCGATCCCGCCGCATATCGAGGAACCCGCGCCCGACGCCATGCTGGAGCCGATCGCGTTCCTGCGCGACGCGATCCGGCGGCGACGCACGATCCTGATCTCGGGCGGCACTTCGACCGGCAAGACGACGTTCCTCAATGCGATGCTGTCCGAAATCCCGGAGCATGAGCGCGTGGTGCTGGTGGAGGATACCGCCGAACTGCGCCTGCCGGGCGCGAACGGCGTCGGCCTCATCGCGGTGAAGGGCGAACTGGGCGAGGCCAAGGTCTCGGCCAACGACCTCCTGCAAGCGGCGCTGCGCCTGCGTCCCGACCGCATCGTGCTGGGCGAACTGCGGGGCACCGAGACGGTCAGCTTCCTGCGCGCCATCAACACGGGCCACCCGGGTTCGTTCTCGACCGTCCACGCGAACACTCCGCGCGGTGCGCTGGAGCAGATCGCGCTGATGTCGATGCAGACCGGTATCGGCCTGACCCGCGCGGAGACGCTGGAATATGCGTCCTCGGTGATCGACATCGTGGTGCAGCTCGACCGCAGCGGCGGCAAGCGTGGTATCTCGGCGATCGCGGAGAGCAAGACGCTGGTGTAAGCGGCAAGCGCTCGTCATTGCGAGCGTAGCGAAGCAATCCAGTGCAGTTGAACGCCGCCCTGGATTTCTTCGCTATGCTCGCAATGACGAAAGTGGGGGGAGAAGGCGCTCGGGTGGGGTTATCCCTCGATCACAGCCCCTTGCGCATCCTGCACCCGGCATCCCAGCCCCAGCCAGTCGGCCAGCGCTTTCAGGTCCTTGCCGTTGCCCGCGCCGTAGAGCGGCCGCACGGCGTCCTGCACGGTCAGCACCAGCGTGCCCTGCTCCACCGCCAGCGAGGTCGCGGCAAGGCCGCCCGCAACGCCGCCGGTCAGGCGTCGGCACAGGCGCACCGCGAGGCCCCAGCCGATCGCGCGGCGCAAGTCCTCGTCGCTGGCCAGCTTGGTGAACTGCGGCGGCACCTCGGTCTCGCCGGAGTTCGCAAAGACGGTCATCGCCATCATGCCGCGCCCGCGCATGTCGAGGCCGATCCAGCGCTTGCGCAGGGCCCAGGTAAGCGCTTCCTCGGTACGCATGTTCGGCTCGGTGCGCATCGCTGCAAGGGCGAGCAGGCTGGCGGCCTTGCGCAAGTCGGCGTCGGCCCGGGCCTGCGTGCAGGCGGGGGCGGTCCATTCGGCGATGCGCACGGCGTCGTCGGCGCTGACGCGGGCGGTCTGCGCGAAATCGGCGACGCTGGCCAGCATCGGGCTTTCCTGACGGATGCTCTCGGGAAGCTGCATGTGCAGCAGACCTTCGCGCAGGCCCCAGGACGAGAAGATCAGGCGTGAGGGATGCAGCTGCCCGACCATCTGCGCCATCAGCGCGGCGGCGTCGGGCAGTGTGGCAAGGCGCGAGGCGGAGATGCGCGGATCGGGGTTCTCGAGCTTGCCCTTGGCGAACTGCCGGGCGAGATGCATCGCCTCGGACGGGGCGAGTTCGAAGCCATGCGGATCGTCCACCGGCCAGTCGAGCACGCGCATCGCCTGCAGCGCCAGCGCGCGCCACGACCCGCCGACGATGTAGAGCGGTATCCCGCGGCCGCCGTGGTGACCATTGACGCCCCAGCCCCGCGCGGAAAGGCCGTCGCGCACGGCGGCGGCGAACTTCTGCTGGCCCAGCGCGCGCAGGTCCGGCAGGCGCAGGGTGCCGAAGGGAAGGGTGATCCCGCCCGGAGCGATGCCCCCGGGCACCGCCGCGTCGATCTCCACCAGTTCGAGGCTGCCGCCGCCGAGGTCGGCCGCGATGCCGCGCGCGCCGGGGAAGGCGGCGATGACGCCGGTGGCGCTGGCGCGGGCTTCCTCCTCGCCCGAAAGCAGGCGAGGGGAGAGACCGAAGCCGCGCACGGCCTCAAGGAATGCAGGTCCGTTGGAGGCATCGCGCGCGGCGGCGGTAGCGACGCATTCGACGTCGTCCACCCCCTGCAGCCGCAGCAGCGTGGCGAATCGCGCCAGCGCGGCGAGGGCCGTGCGCATCGACTTCTCGCCGATCGCGCCGGTGCGGCCGAGGTCCTTGCCGAGCCGGGCGTTGACCTTCTCGTTGAGCACGACGACCGGCGAACGCGGCGGCCCGTTGTAGACGACGAGGCGTACCGTGTTCGATCCGATGTCGATGATGGCGCGCCGGGCGCTGGACTGGCTGATGCCGATCATTCTGGTCAATACTTACCACAAGGGCCGAAGGTTGCGAGGCGCTCTTTAGAGCGGCGCTGACGCAAGGTGAAGTGTGAGGGGCCACATTTGTCCCCTCTCTCGTCATCTTTGCGCGGGAATGTGAACCTGTCGTTCGTCATTGCGAGCGCGACTTCGCCGTGCTCGCAATGACGAAGGGGCTGGGCATCGTGTCAGATGTTGCCGCGCCTCAGCGACAGCTTCGGCACCTTTCGTCCACTGTCGAGTGCCGCGCCGCGCCCGGAAAGCGACGGGTTGGTCATGAAATAGCGGTGGAGATTGAAGGGGTTCTCCACTTCGCCGACGCGGTCGTAGGAACCGTCGGGTGCCAGATCCCACGACTGTTCGGAGTCCAGCAGGTTCGCCAGCATGACCTGGTCGAGCACCTGGTCGTGCACCGTCTTGTTGCGGATCGGCAGCAGCACTTCGACGCGGCGGTCGAGGTTGCGGCTCATGCCGTCGGCCGAGGTGATGAACAGCTTGGCGCGGCGGTTCGGCAGGTAGGCGCCGTTGGCGAAAGCCCAGATGCGCGCGTGTTCGAGGAACCGGCCGATCACCGACTTGACCGCGATGTTCTCCGACAGGCCCGGCACGCCCGGACGCAGGCAGCAGATGCCGCGCACGACGAGGTCGATGTCCACGCCCGCCCGGCTGGCGGCATAGAGGCGGTCGATCAGGTCGGGGTCGGTCAGCGAGTTCAGCTTGGCCCAGATCGCCGCGGGCTTGCCGGCTTCGGCATTGGCGATCTCGGCGTCGATGCAGTCGTTGAGGGTCGAGCGCAGCGAGATCGGCGAGATCGAGAGCATTTCGAGGCTCTTGGGCTCGACGTAGCCGGTGATGAAGTTGAACAGGCGCACCACGTCGCGTCCCGCCGCCGGTTCGGCGGTGAAGTACGACAGGTCGGTATACACGCGCGCGGTGATCGGGTGGTAGTTGCCGGTGCCGAAGTGGCAGTAGGTCCGGTACGAACCGTTCTCGCGCCGCACCACCGCCGAGACCTTGGCGTGGGTCTTCCAGTCGACGAAGCCGTAGATCACCTGGACGCCCGCGCGTTCGAGCTGGCTGGCCCAGAGGAGGTTCTGTTCCTCGTCGAAGCGGGCTTTCAGTTCGACCACGGCGGTCACCGACTTGCCCTGCTCGGCCGCCTGGATCAGCGCCGAGATGATCGCCGACTGCTTGCCCGCGCGGTAGAGCGTCTGCTTGATCGCCACCACGTCCGGGTCGAGCGCGGCCTGGCGCAGGAAGTCGATGACGACCTCGAAGCTCTCGTAAGGATGCTGGACGACGATGTCCTTCTCGCGGATCGCCGCGAAGATGTCGCCGTCATGTTCCAGGATGCGCTCGGGGTAGCGCGGGGTGTAGGGCTCGAACTTCAGCTCGGGCCGGTCCTCGTCGCAGATCGCCGACAGGCCCGAGAAGCCGATGATCCCGTCGGTCTTCATGATGAGGGCCTTGTCGAGGCCCAGCTGCGTGCGCAGGATTTCCTCGGCGGCCGGGTCGAACTTGCCCTGCAGCTGCAGCACGATGACGAGGCCGCGGCGGCGGCGCTGGATCGCGGTGCGGAAGTAGCGCACGAGGTCTTCGGCGTCCTCCTCGACCTCGAGGTCGCTGTCGCGCAGGATGCGGAACACGCCGTGGCCGTTGAAGCGGAAGCCGGGGAACAGTTCCTCGGTGTTGCGGCAGATCAGGTCCTCGATCGAGATCCAGGATGCCTCGGCGCCCGGAATGCGCACGAAGCGCGGCAGCGGCGAGGGGATCAGCACCATCTCCATCACCGACGCCTCGTCCGCCTCGCGCGTCAGCGAGAACAGTACGCCGATGCCCTGGTTGGCGACGAAGGGGAAGGGGTGCGCCGGGTCGATCGCCTGCGGGGTGATCACCGGCATGACCTGTTCGATGAAGTATTCGCGCAGCCACTTCTCGCGCTCGCGGTCGAGCTTGTCATCCTCGCCGACGACGGTGATGCCTGCTTCGCCGAGCTGGGTCTTGAGCGTGGACCAGGTTTCCTGCTGGATTCGCTCCAGCTCCATCACCTTTTCATGCGTGACGGCGATCGCCTGCGACGGGGTGAGGCCGTCCATCGAGATTTCCTCGATCTGGCGGCGCACTTGCGCGTGGAAGCCGGCGACGCGCACCATCAGGAACTCGTCGATGTTGTTGCCCGAGATCGACAGGAAGCGCAGCCGCTCCAGCAGCGGATAGTTCGGGTTGCAGGCCTCGGCCAGCACGCGCTCGTTGAAGGCGAGCCAGCTCAGTTCGCGGTTGAAGTAGCGCGAAGGCAGGGTGGCGAGGTCTTCGGTTTCCTCCACGTCCTGCGCGGGTTCGTTGGCGGTCAGCATGTCCATGGTATTCACGAGAAGCCCTTTCGCACGCAAGAATGACACAAGTGCGACGGTTGGGGGAAGGTTTTACGCCCACTGTTGAACAATCGTTGCAGCGCAGCATTGAATCGCGCACACTCCGTTTCGATGATCAAGGCAGCCCTGCACCATCTCACCCGCTACCGCTATTCGCGGCGCATCCGTCTCGGCCCCCAGGTCATCCGGCTTCGCCCGGCGCCGCACAGTCGGACGGAGGTGCCCAACTACTCGCTGAAGATCAGCCCGCCCGAGCATTTCCTGAACTGGCAGCAGGACCCGCACGGCAACTGGCTGGCGCGCGTGGTGTTTCCCGATCCGGTCGATCATTTCTCCATCGAGGTCGATTTGCTGGCGGAACTTGCCGTCATCAACCCGTTCGACTTCTTCGTGGAGCCGGAGGCGGAGGAATATCCCTTCGCTTATTCGGAAGGCATGAAAGCGGACCTTTCCGCCTATTTCGAGGTCGAGGAGCAAGGCCCGCTGTTCGAGGCGCTGGTGGCCCAGCATGCCGACTACGAAGGCCGCACGGTCGATTTCCTCGTCGACATCAACAGCCGCCTGCAGCAGCGCATCGACTACGTGATCCGCATGGAGCAGGGCGTGATGACGCCCGAGGAGACGCTGAAGGCCGGCATCGGATCGTGCCGCGATTCGGCGTGGCTGCTGGTGCAGCTGCTGCGCCGCCTCGGCTTCGCCGCGCGGTTCGTGTCGGGCTATTCGATCCAGCTGGTCGCCGACGTGCTGCCCAAGGAAGGGCCGGTCGGCGTGCTGGAGGACGTCACCGACCTCCACGCCTGGGCCGAGGCCTATGTGCCCGGCGCGGGCTGGATCGCGCTCGACGCCACGTCCGGCATGTTCGCGGGCGAGGGGCACATTCCGCTTTGCGCCGCGCCGCATTACCGCTCGGCCACGCCGATCGAGGGCATGGCCGAGCCCGCCGAAGTCGATTTCGACTTCAAGATGAACGTCAGCCGCATCGCCGAAGCGGTGCGCATCACCAAGCCTTTCACCGACGAGCGCTGGGACGGCCTGCTGGCGCTGGGCGACAAGGTGGACGCGGACCTCACCGCCTGGGGCGTAAACCTGACGATGGGCGGCGAGCCGACCTTCATCGCCGCCACCGACTTCGAGGCGCCGGAGTGGAACAGCGCCGCCGTCGGCCCGACCAAGGCCGCTTACGCCGACCGCCTGATCCGCCTGCTGCGCGCGAAGTTCGCGCCGGGATCGCTGCTCCACCACGGGCAGGGCAAGTGGTATCCCGGAGAGACACTGCCGCGCTGGGGCTACTCGATCTACTGGCGCAAGGACGGCGTGCCGATCTGGCATGACGACAGCCTGATCGCGGGGGAGAAGCCGCTGGAGAAGGGCGGCGATCCCGATCCGGTGCCCACCATCGACGTGCTAGCCGCCGCCAACCTGCTGGCCGGCGCGGCGCAGGGGCTGGGGCTGGAGCGCGGCTACGTCCAGCCGGTGTTCGAGGATCGCGGCGTCTGGATGCTGCGCGAGGACGAACTGCCGGTGAACACCACGCCGCTCGACCCCGCGATCGAGGACGAGGAACTGGCCCGCCGCTTCCGCCGTACGTATCGGCGCGGGGTGGAGCAGCCGGTCGGCGTCGTCCTGCCGGTGCAGCGCTGGAACGCGAAGGACAAGTCCGCGCCGCGCTGGAAGAGCGAATACTGGCGCGTGCGCAAGGGCGTGCTGACGGCGGTTCCGGGCGATTCCGCGCTGGGTTATCGCCTGCCGCTGGGCTCGCTGCCCTATGTGGCGCCGGCCGACTTTCCCTACATCCACCCGCGCGATACGGCAGAGCCGCGCCAACCCCTCGCCGATTTCCGTCTCCAGGCGATCGAGCGCGGCAATCAGGGGCGCGAGGTCGGCACGGCGCAGCGTTCCCAGGCGGTGCCCGAGCCGCACAGCTTTACCGGTCCGGCGGTCGATCAGGACATCATCGAGGGCGCCGTGCGTACGGCCGTGACGGTCGAGCCTCGCGGCGATTACCTGGCCGTGTTCATTCCCCCGGTTGAGGCGCTGGAGGATTACCTCGAACTCGTCGCCGCGATCGAGGCGGTGGCCGAGGTGCAGAAGCTGCCGATCCGGATCGAGGGCTATGCGCCGCCGCCGGACCCGCGCCTGATGGTGCTCAAGGTCACGCCCGATCCCGGCGTCATCGAGGTCAACATCCATCCTTCCGCCTCCTGGCGCGAGACGGTGGAGATCACCGAGACGCTCTACGACTGCGCGCGCGAGATCGGGTTGACCGCCGACAAGTTCATGGTCGACGGCCGCTCGATCGGCACCGGCGGCGGCAATCACATCGTGCTGGGCGGGCCGACCTTGCTCGACAGCCCGTTCATCCGCCGCCCGGACCTGCTCAAGAGCTTCGTCACTTACTGGCAGCGGCATCCCTCGCTCAGCTACCTGTTCTCCGGCCTGTTCATCGGCCCGACGAGCCAGGCGCCGCGCATCGACGAGGCGCGGCATGACGCGCTCTACGAGCTGGAAATCGCGCTCTCGCAGGTGCCCGGTCCGCACATGCAGCAGCCCGCGCCGTGGGTGGTGGACCGCCTGTTCCGCAACCTTCTGGTGGACGTGACCGGCAACACACACCGCACCGAGATCTGCATCGACAAGCTGTTCTCGCCCGATGGCCCGACCGGCCGCCTCGGCCTCGTCGAGTTCCGGGGCTTCGAGATGCCGCCCGAGGGCCGCATGTCCTGCGCCCAGCAGCTGCTTCTGCGCGCGCTGACGGCGTGGTTCTGGCGCGAGCCGGTGGAAGGCCCGCTGGTGCGCTGGGGCACGCAGCTGCATGACCGCTTCATGCTCGGCCATTACGTATGGGCCGATTTCCTCGACGTGCTGGATGACCTGCGCCGCGCCGGGTACGACTTCGACCCATCGTGGTTCGAGGCGCAGCGCATGTTCCGCTTCCCGGTCCACGGCGAGGTCGAGGGCGGCGGCGTCAACCTTCAGATCAGCCACGCGCTCGAACCTTGGAACGTGCTGGGCGAAACCGGCGCGATCGGCGGCACCGTGCGCTACGTGGACAGTTCCACCGAGCGGCTGCAGGTCAAGGCGACGGGGCTTGTCGAAGGCCGTCACGTCATCACCTGCAACGGCCGCCGCGTGCCGCTGACCAAGGTGGCGCACGGCGAAGGCGTGGGCGGCGTGCGCTACAAGGCGTGGTGGCCATCGGAGAGCATGCATCCGATGCTGCCGCCGCATGCGCCGCTGACCTTCGACATCTACGACTTGTGGAACGGCCGCTCGCTGGGTGGCTGCGTCTATCAGGTCGCGCATCCGGGCGGGCGCAGCTACGACACGGTGCCGGTCAACGACTACGAGGCCGAGGCCCGGCGCAAGGCGCGGTTCCAGGATCACGGTCACTCTCCGGGGCCGCTGCCGGTGCCTGCGGAGGAGCTGCCGAGTGAATTTCCCTACACTCTCGACCTCAGGCGGCCCTCGCGGCTAATGTAGGGGCATGTTCGAGGGGTGCAGCGCGCATAGATCATTCGTCGTCCCGGACTTGATCCGGGACCGCTGGCTGTCTTCAGGCAGGTGTCATCGGCAAGGCGCCCCGATGCCAAGCGGGCTGGTCACGGCCAGCGGTCCCGGATCAAGTCCGGGACGACGAGGTTCGCCATGGTGACCCGTCCTGCTTCCGGCCCCGATCTCGCCCCGACCGCGAGCTGGCTTGACGGCTATGCCGCCGAAGCCTCGCGCGGGGACCTGTTCGGCGATGCCAGCCGTCCGGTCGCCGACGTGTGGCGCAAGGTGGCGGCCGGGCTCGCCGCGGCGACCGATGGCGACCCTTCGGCGCTGCAGGATGCCACCGCGCGCCATGCCGCCGATCTCGGCCTCGCTTTCCGCCTGACCGGGGACGAGGACGAGCGTTCCTGGCCGCTCAACGCGATGCCGCTGATCGTCGGTGCGCAGGAGTGGAGCCAGGTCGAACGCGGGCTGATCCAGCGCGCCGAGCTGATGGAAGCGATCGCCACCGACATCTACGGCGAGCAGAAGCTGGTGGCGGACGGCCATCTTCCCGCCGCCGTCGTCGCCGGCAGCCCGTTCTTCGCGCGGCGCATGATCGGGCGCACGCCTCATGAGGGCCGCTTCATCCACGTCTACGCCGCCGACCTTGCACGCGGGCCGCGCGGGCAGTGGCGGGTGCTGCAGGACCGGGTGCGCGTGGCCGGCGGGATCGGCTATGCGCTGGAGAACCGCCTCGCCATGTCGCGCGCGATCGGCAACCTGCTGGCCGATGCGCATGCGCGGCGCCTGTCGGAGTTCTTCTCGGGCATGGTGGAGGGCATGGCCGCCGCCTGTCGCCGGGAGAATCCGCGCATCGCGCTGATGACGCCCGGTCGTTTCAACCAGACTTATGCCGAGCAGGCGCACCTCGCCCGCTACCTCGGCCTGCCGCTGGTCGAGGGGCGCGACCTCACCGTGCTCGACGAAAAGCTCTACGTCGGGACCATTGCCGGGCCCAAGCGCGTGGACGCGGTGTGGCGCTGGATCGATACCACCGCGCTCGATCCGCTGTCGTTCGACGCGAAATCGCAGCTGGGCGTGCCCAACCTGTTCGGGGCGTGGGCGGGCGGCGGCGTCGAGATGGTCAACTGGCCGGGCGTCGAAGTACTCGAATCCGCAGCCTTCGCGGCCTTCATGCCGCGCCTGTGCCGCACCCTGCTGGGCGAGGCGCCGATCCTGCCCAACGTCGCGACATGGTGGTGCGGGCAGGCGGTGGAAAGCTCCACCGTTGCCGCGCGGCTTGAGGAACTGGCGCTGGTTCCCGCATTCGGGCAGCCGGTGGAGGCGCTGGCGAACCGCAATCCGATCGCCGGGGCCGGGCTCGACGGCAAGTCCCGCGTCGCGCTGATCGACGCGCTGTGGCGCCGCCCCATGGACTATTGCGGGCAGGAGATCGTCCACCTTTCCACCACGCCCGCGATCATCGACGGGCAGATCGTGCCGCGCCCCTTCACCGTCCGCGCCTTCGTGGCGCGCACGGCCGACGGCGGCTGGACGGTCATGCCCGGCGGCTTCGCGCGCCTGTCTTCCAGCACCGCGCTGCCGACCTCGCTGATGGGCGACGGCGACTTGTCGGCGGACTTGTGGGTGGTGGACGACAAGCCCGCCGCCGCCCACCTCGGCAGCCGGGTGGCCGGAGAGCCGCCGATCTCGCGCGGGGGCGGCATCCTCGCCAGCCAGGCGGCGGACAACCTGTTCTGGTTCGGCCGCTACAACGAGCGCGCCGAGGCGATGGTGCGGGTGGTGCGCGCGATCCTCGCCAACCCGGCGGACAGCGACGGCAACGTCGATGCCGAAGGCGCCGCGCTGCCGCGCCTCGCCGCGCTCCTGGTCGAAGGCGGAGCGATCGAGGCGGCGACGGCGAAGCTCCCGATCGCGAAGATCTGCGCCCGCGCACTTACCGAGACGCGGCTGGCCGGCGGCGTCGCCACGCTCATGCGTCGCCGCCAGCAGGTCGGCATGGCCCTGCGCGAGCGGTTCGCCCGCGATTTCTGGCGCATCGTCAGCCGCCCGATGCCCTCGATCAACGTCGAGCGCCCGCAGTCGATGCTGTCGAGCGCACGCTGGCTGACCGAGCATTTCAGCGCCCTCGCGGGGCTGATCTCGGAGAACATGGTGCGCTCGGCCGCGTGGCGCTTCCTCGAGATCGGACAGCGGCTGGAGCGCGCGCAGGCGATCTGTCGCACCGCGCGGCAATTGACGAAGGCGGGCGACGTCACTTCGCTCGGCCTCCTGCTCGACTTGTGCGACAGCCAGATCATCTATCGCAGTCGTTACCTCACCGGGCCATCGCTCAATCCGGTGCGCGATCTCGTGCTGCTCGACCCCGACAACCCGCGCGCGCTGGTGTTCCAGGTGGCGCAAGTCGTCGCGCACCTTTCCGCGCTGCCGTCCTCGCGCGACGACAATATCCCCGAGCCCCCCTTGCGCGCCGCCCGCGCGCTGCTGGGCGAACTGCAGGCGCTGCTGGCGACCGACATGACGCCCGAGCGGCTGGCGGCGATGGAAGCGCAGTTGCTGGCGCTGTCGGATGCGATCTCGCTGCGCTACTTCCTGCAGCTGGACAACGAGGACGCCGAACGCAGGACCCCGCTGCTCTGATGCGCTATTCGGTCAGCCATATCACCACGCTCAAGTACGCGCAGGCGGTCAGCATGGCGCAGTTCAACGTGCGTCTGAAGCCCGCCCCCTGGAACGGGCAAGTGGTGAGCGACTACAAGCTGACGCTCGATCCCTCACCTTCGCAAGTGGTGGAGGGGCAGGGCGGCTACCACGTCAACGAGGCGCGCTTCGCGCTGCGCGAGGTGACTTCGCAGGTCCAGATCGAGAGCCGCTTCACGGTGGAAGTCGAGCCGCTGCCGTTCTTCGTTGAGGATGCCGCCGGGCCGGGTCTTGCCGAACTGCGCGAGCGGGCGATGAAGAAGCCCGACCTCTCCGATCTTGCGCCCGCGTCGTACATCTTCGCCTCGCCGATCGCGCAGCCGCAGCACGAAATCGCGCGGTGGGCGGGGTCGCTGCTCAATGAGGCGATGCCGGTGATGGAGGCCGGGCGGGCGCTTATGTCGGCGATCCACGGGGAATTCACATTCGATGCGGACGCGACCGAGACCGACACGCCGCCGATCGAGGCGTTCAACCGGCGGCACGGCGTCTGCCAGGACTTCAGCCACATCATGATCATCGCCGCGCGCGCGCACGGCATCCCGGCAGCCTACGTCAGCGGCTACTTGCGCACGCTGCCGCCGCCGGGGCAGGAGCGGCTGGTCGGCGCCGACGCCATGCACGCCTGGGTCAACTTGTGGTGCGGCGAGGAACTGGGCTGGGTCGGCTTCGATCCCACCAACGACAAGCTGGCGGACACCGACCACATCTTCCTCGGCATGGGACGCGACTATTCGGACGTGGCGCCGCTCGACGGCCGGTTCCGGGGCGCGGGGACGCAGGCGATGTACGCTTCGGTGGATGTCGCGCCGCTGGATTGAGTCACCCCGTTTCGTCATTGCGAGCGTAGCGAAGCAATCCAGGGCGGTTTGCTCGGCTCTGGATTGCTTCGCTACGCTCGCAATGACGGCGGAAGGGGGACTTCGCGCAAGAGTGAAGCCGGACCGCGTCAGCGCCTATCTAGCACGGCCCGACTCCACTCTTGCGCGAAAGGGTCAGTGGCTGATTTCAGTGGCTGCGGCCGGGATTGGCGACGGGCTCGCCGGGAAAGATCCCCGCGATGGCGAGCGCCGCGCCGATCTTCGACAGCGTTTCGAGCATGTCGCCCACGCTCTCCTCGGTCACCACGAGGTCCAGCGTCTCGCGAGTCGCGGTGGGGCCGCGGTCGCGCAGCGAGGTGATCAGTTCGAGAATCACCGCCTCGTGCTCCGACACATGGCTGCAGCCCATCGGGCAGAACGCCAGCGTATCGAGCGCGTCGCGGTTGAGCAGCACCATGGCGCGGTGAAAGGGCTGCAAGCCCCCGATCATGCGCCAGCGCGCGAAAGCCGGGGCGAGAAGCTGCGCCGGGCACCGCTTGTGGCCGATCGCGGTGACCCACGCCCGCATGGACCAGACGAGGAACCGGCAGCCTTCGTCGAGGCTGCTGAGCGGGCGGTCGACGTACTTGTACATGGCGGGTCTCCTTTTAGGGCTTGCACATGCGAATGATTATCATTAGCTAGTGTTGCGCGGCTTGCTCCTCTCGTCAAGCCTGCACCAAGCCCGGAGAAACGCTTGTCATGGGGCGTTTCTCCCATCCTGTGACCTTGGCCGGGGCGGCTCCTTGCCTTGCCCGCCCCGGCCGTCTTTTCTTCAGGGTCACGGAGACGGCGAAAGGCCGCCAATTTCGCCAACATCGGCCAAATGTCGGCCGGATTATCGCCCAATTGCCGTCATCCCAGCGAAGGCTGGGACCGCTATCGGTCTTTAGGCGCGAACTGTCGTGAGAAGGATTCCCACGCCAAGTGGGCTGTTCACCGCCAGCGGTCCCAGCCTTCGCCGGGATGACGGTTCGATTATGCTCCGATTGTCCGCTGCTTATCCACAGGGGTTTCAACAGAATCGGCCACAGCGTCGCCCACCGCCGAATCAGCGGTAGTCGAAACCGCCCTTCGGCTGGATCTTGAGCGAATTCTGCTGCAGCGCCGTCATCAGGTACGAGCCGACGAGCAGCGGGAACTCCAGCATCTGCTTCTCGTCCCAGCTTTTCGCCAGCGTCGCCCATGTCGAATCGCTCAGGCAGTGGTCGGCGACCAGTTCCTCCACGCCGCGCAGGACCGCCGATTCGTGCTCGGTCCAGCCGGGCGCGGCGGAGCCTTCCAGCACGCGCTCGATTTCCTCGGCCGTGACCCCGAAGGCCTTGCCGATATCGACGTGCTCGCTCCATTCGAAGGGCGCGCGGGCGAGCCAGGCAAGGCGCAGGACTGCCAGTTCACGATCGCGCCCGGGAATCGCGCCCTTCGCCAGTTCGATGCCGAGCACCATCTGGCCCTTGAACATGCCCGGATGGCGCAAGGTGATGAGGCTGACGTCGGGGAAGGGGCGGCTGTCGGGGATGGAGAACGCGGCGCGGATGACCTGCACCTGCTCCATGCCCTCGGGGGTGACCTCCTCCAGCCGCAGCGGGGCGTAGCGTGGGCCATTGGCGACGGTCTGCGCCATGCGCGCGTCGGCGTCGAAGTCGTACTTGCCGGTGATCGGTTCGGGCATTCGGGTTCCTCTTGTCAAGCGGCCCACTGGTCCATGTGGTTCAGGTAATCGGCGAAGCGCGCGCGCACGGCCTGCGGGTCGAGGCCGAAGCGGGCGGGATCGGGCTTGGCCATGCGCTCGGCGGCGGTGTTGCTCTCCCACCATGTGGCCATGGCCTGCGCGAAGGCGGGCGAGATCGTCTCGCCCAGCCAGTCGTAAAGGCGGCGCACTTCGCCGATCGGGTCGGCCTGCATGGCGCGGAAGTGGATGTCGAAGAAGCGATGGTCGTTGCCGGCCTCGCGAAAGGCGATCGCGCGGGTCATCGCCTCCGACCAGCACTGGACGTTGAGTTCGCCGATGTAGGCATGGTCGACATGGTCGGTGAACTTGCCGATGATCTCGGCATAGACGGTTGCGACCGAGAGCATCACGTCGGTCGGATCACGGTGCGTCATCACGAAACGCGCGTCGGGATAGGCAGCGTCGAGCGCATCCAGATAGAGCATGTGCGTCGGCGCCTTGAGGCGCCATGGCCGCGCGGGCTCACCCCACTGCAGGAGCCTCAGGGTACGCTTATGGTACGCGTAGGTGCCGCTGTGTGCCGTCTCCAGCAGCCACTGCGAGTAACTGGGCACCTGGGCGAAGGCCTGGAAGATCTGGCTGCGGAAATCGAGCGCCATGAGGTCCTGGCACTCCATGGCCCCGTCGATTCCGGAAGGCGTGCGGCTGCCGCCCTTGAGCGTCTCGTCTGCGGCGCTGGCCGAGGCGCCCCGGCGCGGGTCCGGTCCATCGACCGTCGAAGGCGGCGGGCAGGGCTGCGAACTCTCCCAGACCCGCAGGTAACGCACCCCCGGATCGCTGGATAGCAGGTAGGACAGCGCCGAGGAACCCGTGCGCGGCAGGCTGACCCCGAACAGGGGGCTGCGAATGTCCTCGTACTCGATCTCGGGGTGGCGGGCGTACCAATCCTCGATCATCAGGCGCTGGCGCAAGTGCAGCAGCATGCGGTCGCGCAGCGCATGTTCCCCGGTCGAGGTAAGCCGCGCCTCGGTGTTCAGCGCCAGGACCAGCCGTTCGAGGCCCTCGCGAAAACCGTCATCGCCGAAATCGGCAAGCCCGGTCTGGCCTTGCGCGGCGGCCATCAACTCTGTGGCGGTTTCCATGGCGCTCTCCCCTCGGTGGGCCGATGTACTCGGCTCGCGGAGGCACTATGCGCGGGGTCGGAGAGAGCGCCAAACGCTGCGGCGATTTCGCCTCGTCGTCCCGGACTTGATCCGGGACGACGTCAGCCGCGCGAGGCTCTGACCGCAGCTCCGCCTGCGAACGGCGCGATGGCGATCAGTACGAGGCTGGCGGCGGCAGTGAGGGCAAGGCCGCTCTCGCCGCCGGTGCCGAGGCTTCCCGCGCCGAAGATCAGCACCGGGATGGCCATCGGGATGACCAGAAGGCCCGAAAGCGCCGCGCCTCCGCGCAGGCCGGACGTCAGTGCCGCCACCGTCACGCCGAGCGCCGCAAGGCCGGGAGTTCCTGCCAGCAGGCCGATCTCGACGATGCGCAAGCTATGGCCGTCCAGCCCCAGCAGGGCGGCGGCGGGAAGGGCGGCGAGCATCAGCGGCGGACCGAAGCTCAGCCAGTGGGCGAGCACGCGCACCGCGATCACCAGTTCCTCGGAGATGCCGCGCAAGGCCCACTGGTCGAACAGGCCCTGTTCGATATCGGGCTCGACCAGGCGGTCGAGCGGCAGGATCGCGGCGAGCAGCGCGGCGACCCAGATCACCCCGCCGCCGGTCTTCGCCAGCAGCGGTGCATCCGGCCCGACCGCGAAGGGGTAGAGCATCGAAACCGAGAGGAAGAACAGCACCGGCAGCAGCGCCCCGCCACCGCGCCCGCCTAGCAGCAGCCGCGCAAGGTCGCGGCGCAGCAGCGCCATGCCCCGACTCACGCGGCGAACTCCGAGACGTGGAGCGTGCGCAGGCCCGGCAGGCGGAACGGCTGGTGCGAGGCAATCACCGCCACGCCGCCGCTCGCGCAGTGCTCGGCGGTGATGGCCTCGGCGAGTTCGACGGCGTGCCCGTCGAGGCCGTTGAGTGGCTCGTCCAGCAGCCAGACTTTCGCCCCCTGGCCAAGCAGACGGGCAAAAGCCGCGCGTTTCTTCTGCCCGGTGGAGAGGTAGCGCACCGGCACGTCGAGCAGCGTGGTGAGGCCGAGCCGCCTGAGATGGTCCTCCCCGCCCGCTCCGTCGAGCCGCTGCCAGAATGCCAGCGCACGGCCCAGCGGCAGTGCCGGATCGAGGGCGGGGCGCTCGTCGAGCAGGCCGACGGCGCCGTCCACCGCGACGGTGCCTTCGAACGCGGGCGCAAGCCCGGCGAGAATACGCAGCAGGCTCGACTTGCCGATACCGTTGTGGCCGGCGACCTGCATGGCCTCGCTTTTGCCAAGCGCGAGCGAAAGCCCGGCAAACAGCAACCTGTCGCCCCGACGGCACGCGAGATCGGTTGCGCTGACCACTGCCCCTTGCATGGACGGGAGCCTTAGGGGAAACGCTGCGGGCTGCCAAGGAGACCGAAATGGCTATTGTTCGCCTCACCGACGCCCAGCGCGACGCTGCGCTCGCCGAATTGCCGCGCTGGAACTTGCGGGCCGACGGGCTCGCCATCGAAGCCGAGCTTAAATTCGGCGATTTCAACGAGGCGTTCGGCTTCATGACCCGCGTGGCGATTTATGCCGACAAGGCCGACCACCACCCGGAGTGGTTCAACGTCTATTCCACCGTGCGTGTCACGCTGACCACGCATGATGCCGATGGCCTCAGCGAAAGGGACGTGGCGATGGCGCGTTTCATCGACAGTATTGCCTGAAGTCGCGGGTGCCGTCCGCCTCTCGTATCGGGCGGGTGGTCAGCAGTGCTGTCGATTTTACGGGGCGTGTCTCGCGACGCTGCACTATTCGTGAAAATCCAAAAGGTTGCATCATGAAGAAAAAAATATAATGCTCGTGGGGCTCGCTACTCGTTGAATCGACCTGCGAACCGGCGAAGCAATGCTGGCCAGATATAGTGATCGATAGTCCCGGGGCATGATCGGATGCTTGCCGGGACACAGTCTGCAACGGTTCGTCGCACGTTGCTCTCCCATTACCGGCCTCGCGCTGCTGTTGCGGCGCGCGTTCATCTGCCCGCAAGGTGAACCTGAACACGCAGAACATCCATGGTGATCAGGTGTCGCTCCGCCGCACATCTTACGAAGCTGAATGGACGGGTTCCGGCAACCCGGGGCGCTTTCAAGCGCTAGGTGGCCGGACGAGAAAAGCTGCGACCCCGCAGGCCCGATTGGTCGTGTTTGAAGGAGTAACGCAATGAGTGTCATTTCAAAGAGCCCCCGGTTCCTCCTGATGGCTGCCCTGCTGGGCGGCGCCGCGTCGGTCAGCGTTTCGGCGCAAGATTCCGATCTCGCGGTACAGGTTACCGATACCAGCCCCGAAATGGTCAAGGGGCCGGAAGTAAAGGGCATCATTTCCGCACGTAGCGGTGACCGCATGCAGGTCACCTCGGACGACGGCACCAAGACGGTCGTGACCATCAATGATGCCACCAAGATCAAGGCCAGCAGCGGCTTCCTGGGTCTGGGCGGCAGCCGCATCGCCGCGACTTCGCTGCTCAACGGCATTCCGGTCGAGGTCGAGACGCTGCAGGGCGGCGGCGGTCTGCTCGCCAGCAAGATCGATCTGAAGGGCAAGGACTTCAAGACCGCCAAGATGATCCACAACGGCACCGACCAGCGCTTCGCCTCGAACGAGGCGGCCACCGAAGGTCTGAAGGCCCGCATGGGTGACATCGACAAGTACAACATCAAGGGCACGACCAACGTGAACTTCGACACCGGGGTGTCCAAGCTGTCGCCGGAAGCGAAGGCGAACCTGTGTCAGGCTGCGACCCAGGCGGAAGGCATGGACAATGCCCTCCTGCTCGTCGTCGGCTACACCGATTCGACCGGTCCTGAGGAAGTGAACCAGGTGCTCAGCGAGAAGCGCGCCAGTGCAGTGGTCAATTATCTGCAGCAGGCCTGCCACTGGAAGCCCTATCGCATGCTGACGCCGACCGGCATGTCGATGGCCGATCCGGTCGCCGACAATTCGACCGAGGAAGGCAAGGCGCAGAACCGCCGCGTGGCCGTGAACATCATGGTCAGCAAGGCCGTCGACGGCATCTGATAAAGTTGAGGGGTGGGCATCGCGCCCGCCCCTTTCTTCACGGCTCAAGAGCCTGCAATGACGACGGATTGACCCCACTTTTCGTCATTGCGAGCGCAGCGAAGCAATCCAGGGCAGCGCAGAACCGCTCTGGATTGCTTCGCTGCGCTCGCAATGACGATTCTGGGCGGCATCTGCTCTAAAGCGCCGGATTGTTGTAGCAGTGCCAGGTGAAGATCGCCGCCGCCCCGCGATGCGGGCGCCAGGCTTCGGCGAGTTCCCGTGTCTGTTTTTCGCTCGGCCGCTCCGGCAGGTCCAGCAGTTTCCCCAAGCCCACCTGCACCGCCAGATCGCCCGCCGGCCAGATGTCGGGGCGGCCTTCCGCGAAGAGCAGGTAGATTTCCGCCGACCACCGGCCGATCCCCTTGATCTGCACGAGATGCGCGATCGCTTCCTCGTCGTTGGCGGGAAGACTGTCGAAGTCGAGGCTACCCGCCACCACCAGTTCGCACAGCGAGCGCGCATAGCCCTGCTTCTGGCGCGACAGGCCGCAGCCGCGCAGGGCGTCGAACTCGGCCGCCAGCAGCGCTTCGGGTGCCATCGTCTCGCCCAGCAGGGCCTCGAGCCGGTTCCATACCGAGGCGGCCGCGGCGACGCTTACCTGCTGGCCGACGATCGTGCGCAGCAGCGTCGCATAGCCGGTCGCGCGGATGCGCGGTTCGGGGTAGCCCGCCATTGCGATCGCGCGCGCGATCGCGGGTTCCTTCCCGGCGATGGCGTCGAGGCCAAAGCGTAGTTCGTCTGCCGTCAAACCCATGATTTTCGCCACCTTGCAAAACGGGGTTGCAGCCTTTAGCAGCCTGCGGCAAGTCCGCATACAAAGACAATTACGATACAGGGTGTATCACAAGGGGAATCGAGAGCCATGCCGCAGATCATCGTCGTCAATCATGCTGGTGAAGAGAAGTCCGTAGACGCTGCCGAGGGTCGCACCCTGATGGAAGTGATCCGCGACGACGGCTTCGACGAACTGCTGGCGCTGTGCGGCGGCTGCTGCTCGTGCGCGACCTGCCATGTCTTCATCGACCCCGCCTTCGCCGACAAGCTGCCCGCGATGAGCGAAGACGAGAACGACTTGCTCGACAGCTCTGACCACCGCAACGAGACCTCGCGCCTGTCGTGCCAGGTGCCGGTTACCGCAGACCTTGAAGGTCTGCGCGTCACGATCGCTCCCGAAGACTGATTTTGTGGGCCAGCGAGGTGCAAATCATTTGCACCTCGCGCCTTGGCTTCCTAACTGTCGCGCCATGACCGCGACTTTGGCCACTGCCCCGCAACCCCGTGCTTCCACGCTCGACCTGATCGGCAATACTCCGCTGGTGCTCCTGGAGGGGCCGAGCGAGGCCGCCGGCTGTGAGATCTGGGGCAAGTGCGAATTCGCCAACCCCGGCGCCTCGGTGAAGGACCGCGCGGCGCTGTGGATCGTGCGCGACGCCGAGGAGAAGGGCCTGCTCGAGCCGGGCGGCACGATCGTCGAGGGGACGGCGGGCAACACCGGCATCGGCCTTGCGCTGGTCGCCAACGCGCTGGGCTACAAGACCGTCATCGTCATGCCCGAGACGCAGTCGCGCGAGAAGATGGATACCCTGCGTGCGCTCGGCGCCGAACTGGTGCTGGTTCCCGCCGCGCCGTTTTCGAACCCCGGTCACTTCGTCCACACCTCGCGCCGTCTGGCCGAGGAGACCGAAGGCGCGATCTGGGCCAACCAGTTCGACAACATCGCCAACCGCAAGGCCCACATCGAATCGACCGCACCGGAAATCTGGGAACAGATGGGCGGCCGGATCGACGGCTTTACCTGCGCGGCGGGCACCGGCGGCACCATCGCCGGCACCGGCATGGGCCTGAAGGCCTTCGACGAGAACATCATCGTCGCCCTGACCGACCCGCACGGCGCGGCGCTCTACAACTACTACGCCAACGGCGAACTCAAGGCCGAGGGCAACTCCGTCGCCGAGGGCATCGGCCAGGGCCGCATCACCGCCAACCTCGAAGGCGCGCCGATCGACACCCAGTTCCGCATCTCGGACGAGGAGGGCCTCGAATGGGTCCGCCGCCTGCTGAGCGAGGAAGGGCTGTGCTTGGGGCTGTCGTCCGGCATCAACGTGGCGGGCGCGGTGGCGCTCGGCCGCAAGCTGGTGGAAGAAGGCCGCGAGGACCCGCGCGTCGCGACGATCCTGTGCGATACGGGTTTCCGCTACCTCTCGTCGCTCTACAATGCCGAGTGGCTGGAATCCAAAAGCTTGCCGGTCTTCCCTTGGCTGGCGAGGTGATGTAAACCTGTCACACACGGCAGGAAAACGTCCGCCTATATGATCGAGTCGCATTCAATTCTTGAGCCCTTGCAGACGGCGCAGCACTTCACGCCGCCCACTACCCGTGAACTGAGGTCGCAGGCCGTCTATCGGTTGCAGATCGGGCTGTTCGGTTTGTGCGCGATGCTGCTGATCGTCGGCCTTGCCAACGTGATTCGCGACAGGATTCGGCTCACCGATACGGTGGACCCGATCCAGGATGTGGTCGCGGTCGATGCCAAGCCGACGAAGACTGCCAGCGATCCGCTCGCGGACATCGGCGTGGTCCCGGCGGCCGATCCCAGCCCTACGCCGACGCCCACCCAGAATCCGGGCGCCTCGACGTCCCCGACGCCGGGTATGGACATGACCGGCTCACCCTCGGCGCAGACGTCGCCCTGACCATCTTCAGTCATTGCGAGCGCAGCGAAGCAATCCAGGGTATCGCAAGCCGCGCTGGATTGCTTCGCTGCGCTCGCAATGACGAAGGGGTGTTGGGATGAAGGGCTGGCGTGCGAGCCCTTTGATTGCGGGGCTTCTGCTTGCCGCATGCGGGCAGGGTGCTGTGCCCCGGCCGCAAGGCGAAGAGGTCATCGGCCTCTACTCCAGCCTGCCGATTGCGTGGAACGAGAGTAAGGACATCAAGGGGCTTCTTGCCGACGACAGCGCGCCGCACTGGGCGCTGGAGGTCCTGCGTGCGCAAGGTCGCGTGATTCCGCTCGATACGCTGGCCAATGCGCAAGGCGGGCTGCCGCTGCCCGAGAATGGCGTGCTGGTGCTTGCCCAGCCGCGTCCACTGACGGCGCAGGAGAACGTCGCGCTCGATGCCTGGGTGCGTGGGGGCGGGCGAGTGCTGCTGTTCGTGGACCCGATGCTCACCGTGCATTCCCGGTTCGGCCCCGGTGATCCCCGGCGGCCGCAGGACATCGCCATGCTCTCTCCGATCCTTGCGCGCTGGGGACTACAACTGCAGTTCGACGACACGCAGGAGGCCGGAGAGCGGCTGGAAGGCGGCATTCCCGTCAATCTTGCAGGCCGGTTCAAACCTTTGGGGAAATCCGGGGGCGGCTCGGGGAAAGCCGGGGATGCGGTTGCCGAGTGCCGAATCGAGGCGCGGGGATTGCGCGCCGACTGCGTCTCGGGGAAGGGGCGCATTCTTGCGCTGGCAGATGCGGCCGTGCTCGAAAATCCTGATGAATCGGCAGATTTGGCCGCCAGGCAGGCGCTTCTGGCCGATTTTCTGCATCGTCTCGCCAAGTAGCAACCCGCCGGGAATATTGGGGACGAACTCCCTGAAACCGGGGATGGTGCGGGATCAGCGCGGGAAAGACGGAATCTTTCTGATTCTCAACGATATTGTGCGATAGTCGGCGCCCCGGATTCATGAAACGTTCCGCCACGGTTCGCCGCAAGTCCCACATTTCGGCGCAAAAGTGCCCGTTCATCCCCATATTTCCCTTTAATCCCCGACATTCCCGATATAGAACCACTGTCAATCGGAAAGGCTGATTCCTGCCGTGCCCGCCTTGGGTCACGGAAACCGGCGCGCATGCGTCGCCGGGCGAGGGGGTCTTCATGTTCCGGGACGGCAACTTAGGGGCGATTTCGGACAGTCATGGCGGGGCAGCCATACATCTACAGCGGACCGGGCTTCTCGCTTCTGCGCGACAAGAACCGCTTCGTGCTGCCCAAGGAGCTTCGCTCTCCCGTACGGGATTCGAGCGGCAAGGACGTTCTGTGCCTTGCCAAGCACGCCGACTGGAAGTGCCTCGTCGGTTTCGGCCTCTCCCGCGTCGAGGATTTCGAAACCCAGCTCGATGCCGAGCAGGTGCGTGCAGATACCGCCGGCAAGCCCTTCAATCGCGATAGCCGCGCGATGCAGCTCTACAACTTCCAGCAGGTGCCCTTCGACGGCAGCGGCCGCTTCACCATGCCCGAGGCGCTCGCCGGTCTCGCCGCCGTGGGGGAGCAGCTGTTCTTTCAGGGCATCGGCCGCACCGGCATCCTGATCTGGAACCCCGACGAACTCTACAAGCACGCCGAAGACCCTGCGTTCGAGGCCGCCATCGCCACCTGCCGCTCGCTGCAGGAAGCCGAAATCGCAAAGGCCAAGAAGTCGTGAGTGCCCCCGGTCAACCCCATATTCCCGTGCTCCTTGAGGAGGTGGTCGCCGCCCTGAACCCCCGGGGCGGCGACCTCATCGTCGATGCGACGCTGGGTGCCGGTGGCTATACTCGCCGCCTGCTCGACGAGGGCGCGACGGTGCATGCCTTCGATCGCGATCCCGATGCGATCGCCGCTGTGCAAAACAATCCGGGGAAATGGCCCGAACTCGCCAGCAATCCGCCGCGCCTCGTGTTGCACGCCCGCCGCTTCTCCGAAATGGTCGAAGGCCTTGGAGATGTGGGGGTCGACAAGGTTGACGGCGTGGTGATGGACATCGGCGTGTCCTCGATGCAGCTCGATCAGGCGGGGCGCGGGTTCGCGTTCGGTTCCGACGGCCCGCTCGACATGCGCATGAGCCAGGACGGCATGTCCGCCGCCGACTTCGTCAACGAAGCGGACGAGGCGCAGATCGCCGACGTGCTCTATCTCTACGGCGAGGAACGCCAGTCGCGCCGTCTGGCCCGTGCGATCGTGGCCGCGCGGCCGCTGGAGACGACCGGCGACCTCGCCCGCGTGGTGCGCAAGGCGCTGGGCTACAATCCCGCCTACAAGGGCAGCAATGCGCCCAAGGACCCGGCGATCCGCACCTTCCAGGCGATCCGCATCCATGTGAACGGCGAACTGGACGAACTGGACGCGGCGCTAGAGGCTTCCGAGACGCTGCTGCAGGGCGGCGGGCGGCTGGCGGTGGTGACGTTCCACAGCCTCGAGGACCGCAAGGTGAAGCGATTCCTGCGCGATGCCAGCAGCGCGGGTCAGTCCACCTCGCGCCATCTGCCGCAGACGGCCACCGCGCCCGCGCCTTTCGAGAAGGTGTCGAAGGGCGTGCGCCCCGGCGAGCATGAGCTGGAAGTGAACCCGCGCTCGCGCTCGGCAACCCTGCGCAGCGCGGTCCGTACAAGTACCCCCCCCAGGAATCCAAGCTCACCCGAGCCTTATGGCACCCCCGGCCGAAGGAAAGTCGCATGAACCTTACCAGTGATCGGATCCGATCGATCGGCTGGGTCTCGGTCCTCGTTGTCTGCTTTGCGGGCACCGTGGGCCTGACGCTGCGCGTGAACGCGGTGAAGAGCCAGGTCCACGATACCGACAAGAAGATCGTCTGGGTCAAGCGCGACATCGACTTCCTCCAGACCGAGTTCCAGACCCGCTCCAACCAGCAGGCGCTGCGCGACCTCAACGATCTGGAATTCGGCTACAAGGCACCCACCGCCGGCCAGTACATCGAGGGCGAGCGCCAGTTGGCCGCGCTTGGCGTGCCCGCGGGCCCGGGCGCGCCTGCGCCCATCCGCTACGCCAATGCCGAAGTGCAGGGTGGCGCTTCGGGCGATGGTTCGAAGGGTGAGGGCGGCTCGCTCCTCGCTATGGTTTCGCCGGTCGCGGGGGCGACGGCGGCTGCGATCACCGACAAGCCCAAAGCGGAAACCCGCGACCCGGAGCGCGAGGCGATCGCGCGTGACGCCGCCGCGCTCGGCAAGCGTCTGGCCCGCATCGAAGTGGCGGAGGCTGCCCAGCAGTGAACGCCCCGGCGTTTCCCCTCGGGACGATCCCCACCACCGTCTCGGTCGGCCGCCGCCGCCTGGTGAACGTGCGCCAGCGCTCGCTGCTCACGGCGAAGGCGCGCATGCTGTGGATCCTGGCCGTCTTCATGCTGGTGACGGTGCTGGCGATCTTCCGCATCGTCTATCTCGGCTTCACCGGCGTCGGCCCGCGTCAGGGCGATCTGGCCGACATGCTGATCCCCGCGCGCGGCGACATCGTCGACCGCAACGGCGTGCCGCTGGCCCGCGATTTCCGCGTCTATTCGCTCTGGTACAACCCCAAGGCGATGACCGAGGGCTCGGCGCTGATCCACTCGCCGGAAGAGGTGACCGCAGGCCTGCTGCGCATCTTCCCCGACCTCGACCGCGACGAAATCCTCGCCAAGCTGCGGGCCGGAAAGCCTGCGTACCTCCGCAAGTCGCTGCTGCCCGAGGACGCGAACAAGGTTCACGCGCTGGGCGAACCGGCGCTGGAATTCCCCTTGGAGGCGACCCGCTTCTACCCGCAGGGGTCGATGGCGGCGCACGTGCTCGGCTATGTCGACAGCTACGGCAAGGGCAAGGTCGGCATGGAGGAGGCCTTCAACGACCAGCTCATCAGCCCCGAAGGCCGCACCGGCCACGCGACGCTGTCGATCGACTTCCGCGTGCAGAGCGCGCTTGAGGACGAACTGGCGCGCGCGATGCAACTCAGCGCCGCCAAGGGCGCGGCGGGCGTGGTGCTCGACGTGGACAGCGGCGAGATTCTCGCGCTGGCCTCGCTGCCCTCGTTCGATCCGAACCACGTGAAGCCGACCGACATGGTCATCTCCGCCGAGGAAGCGCGTAACGGCGACGTGCCGCACGGTTTCAACCGCGTGACCAACCAGGTCTACGAGTTGGGCTCCACCTTCAAGCCGATCACCGTCGCCGCCGCGCTCGACGCGGGCGTGGTGACCGACCTTAGCAAGCAATGGCCCGCGACGCCGCTCCATGTCGGCCGCTTCACCATCCATGACCTGCACAACTACGGCGCCTCGCTCAACGTGCCGGAGACGCTGATCCATTCGTCCAACACGGTGACCGCGCGCATCGCCGACGAACTGGGCGGCGTGCGGCTCAAGAAGACGATGGAAGCGCTGGGCATGAACCAGCGGCCTTACGTGGAACTGCCCGCGAAGGGCTTCCCGATCTGGGCCAGCGGCGAATGGCCGCGCCTGCGCACGATGACCGTCGCTTATGGTCACGGCATCGCGGTGACGCCGCTGCATCTGGCCTCGGCCTATGCGGCGCTGGTCAACGGCGGCATCTGGCGTCCCGCCACGCTCAAGAAGCTGGCCCCGGCGGACGTGCCCACGGGCCGGCGCGTGTTCACCGCCGCCACCAGTGCGCGCATTCGCCAGTTGCTGCGCATGATCGTGCAGTACGGCACCGGCCGCAAGGCGGACGCCCCCGGCTTCCGCGTCGGCGGCAAGACCGGTTCGGCCGAGAAGCCGGGCGTGGGCGGCTATCGCCACCACTCGCTGATCGCGACGTTCGCCGCCGCCTTCCCGATGGACAAGCCGCGCTACGTCGTCATCGCCATGATGGACGAGCCGCAGGGCACCGCCGCCACCTCGTACCAGCGCACCGCCGCCTGGAACGCCGCTCCGGTGATCCAGCGCGTGGTCCCGCGCATCGGGCCGCTGCTGGGCGTGATGCCCGACGAGACCCGCGATATCGACACCACCGATCTGCGGCCTCTGGTGCCGCAGGGGAGCGACGGAGAATGAAGCTTTCGGCCCTTTGTGCTGCTGCCGGACTGCCTGCGATTGACGGTGATGCAAACGTCACCGGCTTCGCGATCGACAGCCGCAAGGTCGCGCCGGGCACCGTGTTCGGCGCATTTCGCGGCACGAAGTTCAACGGTGAGGACTTCATCGCCGCCGCCGTGAAAGCGGGCGCGCTGGCGATCGTCGCGCATCCCGATGCGGTGGTCGAAGGCGCGATCCACTTCGCGGACGAGGAGCCGCGCCGTCTGTTCGCGCAGTTGGCAGCGCCGTTCTTCGCGCCGGTGCCCGATACGCTGGTGGCGGTGACCGGCACCAACGGCAAGACCTCCACCGTGGAACTCACGCGCCAGCTCTGGCGCATGGCGGGCGAACGCGCCGCCTCGATCGGCACGCTGGGCGTGACGACAGGGGACGAAACCGTCTCCACCGGCCTGACCACGCCTGACATCGCGACATTCCTCGCCAACCTCTCTGGTCTGGCGCGCGAGGGCGTCACGCATGTCGCTTACGAAGCGTCGAGCCACGGGTTGTCGCAGTTCCGCATCGAGGGGCCGCGAGTGATGGCGGGCGCCTTCACCAACCTCAGTCGCGATCACCTCGATTATCACGCGACGATGGACGAGTACTTCGCCGCGAAGATGCGTCTGTTCGACGAAGTCGTGGTTGACGGCGGCACGGCGGTCGTCTGGGCCGACGACGTGTGGTCAGACAAGGCGATCGAGCATGCGAAGGCGCGCGGCCTCACGCTATTCACCGTGGGCGAGAAGGGTGAGGCGATCCGCCTCGTCAAGCGCACGCCCACGAGCCTCGGCCAGACGCTGGAGATCGAATTTGAGGGCAGGGCGCGCAAGATCGACTTGCCGCTGATCGGCGCTTATCAGGCCGCCAACTCGCTGGTGGCAGCGGGGCTGGTGATCGCCAGCGGCGGCGATGCTGATGCCACGTTCGACGCTATGAAGCGCCTCGTCACCGTGCGTGGGCGGATCGAGCGGGCGGGCCTCAACACGAACGGCGCGCCGATTTACGTCGATTACGCGCATACGCCCGACGCTTTGGAGGCCGCGATCGCGGCGCTTCGGCCGCATGTGACGGGCAGGCTCATCGCCGTGTTCGGCGCGGGTGGCGATCGGGATCAGGGCAAGCGCCCGGAAATGGGCAAAGTGGCGAGCGCGGGGGCAGACCTCGCCATCGTCACCGACGACAATCCGCGCGGGGAAGACCCGGCGACCATCCGGGCGATGATCCTCGCCGGAATGGAAGCGGGTGCGCGGGAAGTGGGCGATAGGCGCGAGGCGATTCGTCTCGCCGTCGCCGAGGCCGGTGCGGGGGACGTCGTCCTCATCGCCGGCAAGGGGCACGAACAGGGGCAGATCATCGGCAGCGGGGACACTGTCCGCGTCCTGCCATTCGACGACGTCACCGTGGCCAGGGAAATGGCCGGTTCACTGGGAAGGTAGGACATGAACGCCATCACCCGGATCCTCGACTGGCCCGCCGCGCCGCTGGAGGACAATCCGCTGGTCCTGTGGGACGCAGACGCCATCGCGCGCGCGGTGAAGGGGGAGGCGAGCACGGACTTCACCGTCTCCGGCGTCGAGATCGACAGCCGCGACGTCCAGCCCGGCGACCTGTTCTTCGCGCTGAAGGGCGAGGCGATGGACGGCCACCGCTTCGTCGAGGCTGCCTTCGCCAAGGGCGCGGCGGCCGTGGTGGTGGACCGCCCGGTCGATGGCCCGCATATCCTTGTCGAAGACACGATGGAGGCGCTCGAACGCCTCGGCGCGGCGGCTCGCCTGCGCGCGCGTGGCCCGATTATCGGCGTCACCGGCTCGGTCGGCAAGACGGGCGTGAAGGAGATGATCTTCGCCGCGCTCGACCGCTCCAGCCGGGGTGACGCGCACCGTTCGGTCAAGAGCTACAACAACCACGTCGGCGTCCCGCTCAGCCTTGCCCGCATGCCCAGCCGCGCGCGCTATGGCATCTTCGAGATGGGCATGAACCACGCGGGCGAGATCGCCGCGCTGACCCGGCAGGTTCGCCCGAACGTCGCGCTCATCACCACGATCGCCCCCGCGCACATCGAGATGCTCGGTTCCGAAGAGGCCATCGCCGACGCCAAGGCGGAAATCTTCGAGGGACTGGAAGAGGGCGGAACCGCCGTCATCCCCGCCGACAGCCCGCACTTCCTGCGCCTGCGCGATGCGGCGCTGGCCTTGGGGGCGAAGGTCGTGTCGTTCGGCAAGGCGGCGGATGCGGACGTGCGGCTGCTCGATGCGGTGCCCGCGATCGGCGGCGGCTCGCTCGTCACCATCGACATGGGCGACCGGCGCGTGTGCTACACCGTCGCCGCGCCCGGAGAGCATCAGGCGATCAACTCGCTGGCGGTTATGGCTGCGGTACGTGCCGTTAAGGGCGATCTGGGTGCCGCTGGGGTGGCGCTTGCCGAGATGGGCGGGCTGGCCGGTCGCGGTGCGCGGATGGAGATCGATGTTGAGGGCGGCAAGGCCCTGCTGATCGACGAAAGCTACAACGCCAACCCGGCTTCCATGCGTGCCACGCTGGCGCAGCTGGGCCGCACGCCCGCCCATCGCCGGATCGCCGTTCTCGGCGCGATGAAGGAACTGGGCAGCCACGGTCCCGACTACCACGCCGGCCTCGCCGAACCGATCCGCGAGGCGGGTGTCGACTACGCGATTCTGGTCGGCGATGAGATGAGTGCTTTGGCGCAGGTACTTGGGGGGGAACTGGGGAAATCCGGGGCTTCCGGCCTTGGCAAACCGGTGGCATTCGCCCATTGCGCAAGTGTGCGGGAAGCTGTCGAAACCTTGCGCGCTTTCGGCCTCGAACGGGATGACGCTATCCTTGTGAAGGGCTCGAATTCGGTGGGTCTGGCAGCACTCGTGACGGTGCTAGGAAAGACGGAAGGGTAGGGGCGAAAGCCCGCAAGATGCTGTATCTCATCGCAGATTGGTTCCACTACGAGGGACTGTCCAACCTCTTCCGCTACCAGACGTTCCGCTCGGGCGCGGCCTTCATGACGGCGCTGTGCCTCGGCCTGCTGATCGGGCCGAAGTTCATCAACATGCTGCGAGTCCGTCAGGGCAAGGGCCAGCCGATCCGCGAGGACGGCCCGCAGAGCCACCTCGCCAAGCGTGGCACGCCGACGATGGGCGGGTTGATGATCCTGACCGCGCTAATCGGCTCGATGGTCCTGTTCATGGACGTCAAGAATCCGTTTGTCTGGGCCTGCGTGGCGGTGACGGTGGGTTTCGGCGCGATCGGCTTCCTTGACGACTACGACAAGGTGACCAAGCGCCACCACGCCGGATTGTCGAGCAAGATCAGGCTCCTGCTGGAATTCGTGGTGGCGGGCATCGCGTCCTACATCATCGTCAGCCAGCTGAATACGAACCTTTACGTGCCGTTCCTGTCGGGCCGCTACATTCCGCTCGGCCCGTTCTACTACGTCTTCGCCGCCGTGGTAATCGTGGGTGCGGGCAACGCGGTGAACCTGACTGACGGCCTCGACGGCCTCGCGACGATGCCGGTCATCATCGCGGCGGGCACTTTCGCGATCATCTGCTACCTCGCGGGCCGCGTCGATTACGCCACCTACCTCGGCATTCCGCACGTTCCGCGCGCGGGTGAACTGGCGATCTTCTGCGCCGGGATCATGGGGGCGGGCCTTGCCTTCCTGTGGTTCAACGCGCCGCCTGCGGCCGTGTTCATGGGCGACACCGGCAGCCTCGCCCTCGGCGGCGCGCTGGGCTGCATAGCGGTCGCGGCGCATCACGAGATCGTACTGGCAGTCGTCGGCGGGCTGTTCGTGCTGGAAGCGGCCTCGGTCATCATCCAGGTCTTCTGGTTCAAGCGCACCGGCCGCCGCGTGTTCCGCATGGCGCCGATCCACCACCACTTCGAGCAGAAAGGCTGGAAGGAATCGACCGTCGTGATCCGCTTCTGGATCATCTCGATCGTCCTTGCGGTGCTGGGCCTCGCCACTCTGAAACTGCGTTGAGGAGAGCGGTCGGGTGATCGTCTCCTCCATCTTCGCCGGCAAGCGCTACGCGGTCCTCGGCCTCGCGCGTTCGGGCCTCACCGCCGTCGCCACGCTGGTCGAGAGCGGGGCGCACGTCATGGCATGGGACAGCCGCGACGAAGCGCGCCAGCAGCTGTGCGAGTGGACCGACTGCGGCAAGGTGGAACTCGCCGACCCGGTCAGCGCCGACATCACCGGCTATGACGGCGTCGTCGTCTCGCCCGGCATTCCGCTGAACCGCCACCCCATCGCCGAAGCCGCCGAGCGGGCGGGCGTGCCGGTGATCGGCGACATCGAACTTTTCGCGCTGGCCCGCGCCAGCCTGCCCGCGCACCGCGTGGTCGGCATAACCGGCACCAACGGCAAGTCCACCACCACCTCGCTCGTCTGCCACTTGCTCGAAGTCGCGGGCGTTCCGGCGCGCGCGGGCGGCAATATCGGCGTGCCGGTGCTCGGCCCTGAACCCTTGCCCGAGGGCGGCGTCTACGTGCTCGAACTGTCGAGCTACCAGATCGACATCACCCGCAGCCTCGACTGCGATGTCGCAGCGCTGCTCAACATCACCCCCGACCACCTCGACCGCTACGACGGGTTCGAGGCTTACGCCGCCTCCAAGGGGCGCCTCTTCTCCATGCAGGGGCGCGAGCGACAGGCCGTGTTCGGCGTGGGCGACAAGGAGACGCGGTCGATCGCCCATATCGAGGCCGCGGGCCGCGCGCCCGGTCTGGTGCGCTTCGCGGACGGCGCGGACCTCGTCGAGATCCAGAAGGAATGGCCCTCGCTGCAGGGGCCGCACAACCTCCAGAACGCCGCCGTGGCGGTCGCCATCGTCGAGGCGCTGGGGGTGAAGAAGGCGCAGTGGCGCAAGGGTCTGCGCACCTTCAGCGGCCTCCCGCACCGCATGGAGCGCGTCGCGGTGGCGAACGGCGTCACCTACATCAACGATTCCAAGGCGACCAACCCGGCCTCCACCGCGCCCGCGATCGCGGCATTCCCGCCCGATCCGGAGCCGCGCATCCACTGGATTCTCGGCGGCCTTCCCAAGGGCGACAACCTCGACGAATGCGCGCCGTTCTTCGGCAATATCGCCGCCGCCTATACCATCGGTGACGCGGGGCCGCTGTTTGCGGAAATCCTCTCGCCCTACACGCAGGTCCACCGCAGCGAGATGATGGCCGAGGCGATCCGTCAGGCGATGGTCGCGGCCAAGCCCGGCGACGTCGTCATGCTGTCACCGGCCTGCGCCAGCTTCGACCAGTTTCGCGACTACGAAGCGCGGGGTGACGTTTTCCGCCAGATCGTCGAGGCGCTCTTGGAAGGGCAGGATTGATGGCTACCCTTGCGCAAGGCCCGAACGCGCAGCGCTACAACCGCAATCGCCGCAGCCAGATCGCGATCTGGTGGCAGGAGATCGACCGGCCCACGCTGGTCCTCGTGCTGATCCTGATGGCGATCGGCGCGGTCGCCGTGGCGGCGGGGTCGCCCGCGAGCGCCAAGCGTCTCTCGACCTCGGTAGAGAAGCTGCGTTCGCTGCACTTCTTCTACCTGCACATGCGCTGGCAGTTGCTGGGCCTTGCGGCGATGTTCTGGGCCTCCAGCCTGACCAAGGAGAGCGCGCGCCGCTTCGGCATCCTGCTCGGCGCGGCGATGCTGTTCGCGCTGGTGCTGGTGCCGATCGTCGGGTCCGAGGTGAACGGCGCCAAGCGCTGGCTGCGTTTCGGCATCTCGCTCCAGCCATCGGAATTCCTCAAGTGCGGCTGGCCGATCCTGCTGGCATGGATCGTCTCGTGGCGCGCGCGTGATCCGCAGATTCCGGTCGTCGGCATCTGCTTCGCGGTGATGGGTCTGCTTGGTGCGCTGCTGATGCTCCAGCCGGACTTCGGCTCGACGATGCTGTTTTCCGGCGCGTTTCTGGTGATGATCCTGCTGTCGGGCATCGACGTGAAGCGCATCGGGATGTTCGCGGGCGCAGGCATCGCGGGTCTTGTCCTGATGTATTTCACGTATGACAACGGCCGCAACCGCATCGACAACTTCCTGTTCGGCGGCTCGGCCTTCGACCAGGTGGACCTTGCCCAGCGCACCCTGCTCAACGGCGGGTGGACCGGGCTCGGCTTCTGGATGGGCACGCGCAAGATGGCGCTGCCCGAGGCGCATACCGACTACATCTTCTCCGTCATCGGCGAGGAGTTCGGGTTGCTCGCCTGCATGGTCATCGTGATCCTCTACCTGGCGATCCTGACGCGGGTGATCCTGCGGTTGGTGGACGAGGAGGACCTGTTCACGGTGCTCGCCGCATCGGGCTTCGCCGCGCAGTTCGGCGGGCAGGCGTTCATCAACATCCTCGTCAATCTGCAGCTGTTCCCGTCCAAGGGCATGACCCTGCCGCTTATCAGCTATGGTGGTTCGTCCACCGTGGCGATGTGCCTCTCCATGGGCCTGCTGCTGGCGGTGACGCGGCGCAACCCGTTCATTCAGCGCGAGAAGTTCAGCCTGCGCGCCATCGGAGATATGTCATGAGTTCGGTTTCGCGCCATTACGTGCTTGCGGCCGGCGGCACTGGCGGACACCTGATCCCCGCCTTCGCGCTCGCCGCCGAACTGCACGCGCGCGGCCACCACGTCGCGCTGGTGACCGACGAGCGCGGCGCCGCGATTCCCGGCAAGCCCGAGTATCTGACCACCCACGTCCTGCCCCAAGGCCGCATCGCGGGGAAGAACCCGCTCGGCTGGCTCAAGGGCGCGAAGGGCGTGCTGGCCGGTCGCCGCATGGCGCTGCGCCTGTTCGAGAGCTTCGAGCCGACCGCCGTGGTCGGCTTCGGCGGCTATCCGGCGATGCCGACGATGCTGGCCGCGCGCGCCGCGAAGCTGCCGATCGTGCTGCATGAGCAGAACTCGGTGCTCGGCCGCGTGAACCGTTGGTTCGCCAAGAAGGTGGACGCCATCGCCACCTCGGCCGAGAAGACCGAGAAGCTGGACCCGGCGCTGGCGGGCAAGGTCACCGTTGTCGGCAACCCGGTGCGCGAGGACGTGCTGCGCCTGCGCGAGCAGCCGTACCCCGAATTCACCGAGGACAGCCTGTTTCGCATCCTCGTCACCGGCGGCAGCCAGGGCGCACGGGTGCTTTCGGACGTGGTGCCCGAAGGTCTGGCGATGCTGCCCCCGGCGCTCCGTTCGCGCCTTCAGGTGATCCAGCAGGCGCGCGCCGAGGACATCGAGCGGGTGCGCGAACGCTACGCCGCGCACGGCATCCCCGCCGAACTGGCGACCTATTTCGAGAACATGGCCGAGCGCCTTGCCGGTGCGCACTTGTTCATCGGCCGCTCGGGCGCCTCGACGATCGCGGAACTGACCGCCGTGGGCCGTCCGGCGATCCTGATCCCGCTGCCTTACGCGATGGACGACCATCAGAGCGTCAACGCGCGCGAGATGGTCGCGGGCGGCGGCGCGCGGGTGATCCGCCAGCCCGCCGTCACCACCGAGAACCCCGACGCCTACAAGGGCGACAAGCGCAATGCGCTGCTCAGCGAACAGGCCGAGGTCCATCAGAAGATGGCCAAGGACTTGTGCCTGCAGATCCAGGCGATCGCCCAGCATCCCGAGACGCTGGCCAATGCCGCGCATGCCTCGTGGAACTGCGGCTATCCGAACGCCGCGCGTGATCTGGCCGACCTCGTCGAGAGCTTCGGCGCGGCGCCGATCATGGACGTCATTCGAATGGAAAAGGCCAGCGCCCCGCAAGGCGGTGAGGCACTGGCAATGGAGACTTTTAAGTGAAGGGTCTTGGGAAGTGAAGGGCGTCGGCACCGAAATCGGGACCATCCATTTCGTCGGGATCGGCGGCATCGGCATGTCGGGCATTGCCGAGGTCATGCACAACCTCGGCTACTCAGTGCAGGGCAGCGACATTGCCGAGGGCTATGTCGTCGAGGGCCTGCGCGCGCGCGGGATCAAGGTGATGATCGGCCACGCCGCCGAGAACGTCGAGGGCGCGGCGGTGGTGGTCACCTCCACGGCGGTGAAGCGCGAGAATCCCGAGGTCGTCTATGCCCTCGAACACCGCATCCCGGTGGTGCGCCGTGCGGAAATGCTGGCCGAACTGATGCGCCTCAAGAACACCGTCGCGGTGGCGGGTACGCACGGCAAGACCACCACGACCTCGATGGTCGCGGCGCTGCTCGATGCGGGCGGCGTGGACCCGACGGTCATCAACGGTGGTATCATCAACTCCTACGGATCGAACGCCCGCCTCGGCGCGTCGGACTGGATGGTGGTCGAGGCCGACGAGAGCGACGGTTCGTTCCTGCGCCTCGACGGCACGATCGCGATCGTCACCAACATCGATCCCGAGCACCTCGATCACTACGGCTCGTTCGAGAGGATCAAGGAATCCTTCGTCGAGTTCATCGAGAACGTGCCGTTCTACGGCGCGGCGATGCTGTGCATCGATCACCCCGAAGTGCAGGCGATCATCCCCAAGGTGCGCGACCGCCGCGTGGTGACTTATGGCTTCTCCGCCCAGGCCGACATTCGCGGCGAGAACGTGACGCCGATCCCCGGCGGCAACCGCTTCGACGTGGCGCTGCGCCAGCGCGACGGGGCTTTCCGCCGAATCGAGGGCATCGAGCTGCCGATGCCGGGCCGCCACAACGTCCAGAACGCGCTCGCCGCCGTGGGCGTGGCGGTGGAGATGGGTTGCTCGGACACCTGCATCCAGACCGGCTTCTCCAAGTTCGGCGGCGTGAAACGGCGTTTCACCAAGGTCGGCGAAGTGGAACTCGACGGGGGCTCGGTCACCGTGATCGACGACTACGGCCACCACCCGGTCGAGATCCGCGCCGTGCTCGCCGCCGCGCGCGAGGGCGTCCAAAACCGCGTCATCGCAGTGGTGCAGCCGCACCGCTTCACCCGCCTGCGCGACCACATGGAAGATTTCCAGGGCGCCTTCAACGACGCCGACGTGGTCTATGCCGCGCCCGTCTACGCGGCGGGCGAGCAGCCGATCGAGGGCGTGGACAGCGCGGAGATGGTCGCAGGGATGAAGGCGCGCGGGCATCGCTCGGCGCAGGTCATCGCGGGCGCGGACGCGCTGGCGGAGGTGCTGGCGGGCTCGATCCAGCCGGGCGACATGATCGTATGCCTCGGCGCGGGTGACATCACCAAGTGGGCCGCCGGCCTTGCCGACAGCATTCGCGTGCGGAGGGCGGGGTGACACTCACGTTCGATCAGACGGCGGTTCGGGGCAAGCTGACGGCCAATGCGCCGCTGGCCCCGCTCGTCTGGTTCAAGGCGGGCGGCCATGCGCAGTGGCTGTTCGAGCCAAAGGATCTGGCCGACCTGCAGGATTTCCTGCGCGCTCTGGACCCGGCGGTGCCGCTGATGGCGCTGGGCCTCGGTTCCAACATGATCGTGCGCGACGGCGGCGTTCCGGGCGTGGTGATCCGGCTGGGCAAGGCCTTCGCCAAGGTCACCAAGGTGGATGACGTCACGCTCGACTGCGGCGGCGGTGCCTCGGGCATCCTCGTGTCCTCGACCGCGCGCGATGCAGGGATTGCGGGCGTGGAATTCCTGCGCTCGATCCCCGGCACCGTGGGCGGTTTCGTGCGGATGAACGGCGGCGCCTATGGCGGCGAGGTCAAGGACATCCTGATCGACTGCGACGTGGTGCTGCGCTCGGGCGAACTGGTGACGCTGGGCAATGCCGATCTCGGCTATACCTACCGCCATTCGCAGCTGCCCGAAGGCGCGGTGGTCGTCTCCGCGCGCTTCAAGGGCCGTACCGGCGAACCCACCGCGATCCAGGCCGAGATGGACCGCATCTCCGCCGCGCGCGAGGCCAGCCAGCCGCTGCGTTCCAAGACTGGCGGCTCCACCTTCAAGAACCCCGAGGGCCACGCCGCGTGGAAGCTGGTGGACGAGGCTGGCTGTCGCGGCCTGACCATGGGCGGCGCGCAAGTGAGCGAGAAGCACACCAACTTCCTGCTCAACACCGGCGAGGCCACCAGCGAGGACATCGAGAACCTCGGCGACGAAGTGCGCCGCCGGGTAAAGGACAAGTCCGGCGTCGATCTCGAATGGGAAATCCAGCGGGTAGGAACCCGCCCATGAGAGACGATCGCCTGTCCCGCCACGAGCAGCAGATTCTCGACAACATCGAGGAATTCGGCTGCCACATCACCGTCGTCACCCCGCCCGAGGAGCCGGACGAGGACGATGAGGAAGAAGGCGAGGAACAGTTCGCCTATTCGGTCGGCTTTCGCACCAGTGTCAGCCAGCCCGAGGTGATCGTCTTCGGCTTCTCGACCGAACTCTCCGCCGCCGTCATCAACGGCTTGCTCGACATGTGCCGCGAGGGCTTCGAGATGGAGGACTGGAAGGTCGTCGATGGTCTCCTCAAGGGCCACCGCTGCGTGCTGCGCGAAGTCGAGCCGGAATGCCTGATCCCGCACTACTTCAACTCGGCGATGTGGTACGCCGAGCATGAGGGCGAGGAAATGTCCCGCGCGATGCAGATCGTCTGGCCGGGCGTGGACGACGGCCTCTTCCCCTGGGACAAGGGCTGCTCCGAAGCCGTCCGCGACCTGCAAACCCCGCTTTATCGAACGAGTCTGAATTCATGAGCCTGAATCCCCTCCATGTCGCAGTCCTGATGGGCGGTTGGTCGAGCGAACGCCCGGTCTCGCTGATGAGCGGCGAGGGCGTGGCCAAGGCTCTGGAATCCAAGGGCCACACCGTCACCCGCATCGACATGGACCGCGACGTCGCGCTGCGTCTGGCCGAGGCGAAGCCCGACGTCGTGTTCAACGCCCTCCACGGCGCGCCGGGCGAGGACGGCACAGTGCAGGGCATGATGGACCTGATGGGCCTGACGTACACGCATTCGGGCCTCGCGACTTCGGTGATCGCGATCGACAAGGAACTGACCAAACAGGCGCTGGTCCCGCACGGCGTGCCGATGCCGGGTGGCCGCGTGGTCAAGTCCGCCGACATTCACGTGGCTGATCCACTGCCGCGTCCTTATGTGCTCAAGCCCGTGAACGAGGGGTCCTCGGTCGGCGTCGCCATCGTCACGGCCGAGGGTAACTACGGCAACCCCATCGCGAAGGATGTGACCGGGCCGTGGCAGGAGTTCGAAGAACTTCTGGCCGAGCCCTACATCCGTGGCCGCGAACTGACGACCGCCGTAATCGGCGACCGCGCGCTGCTGGTGACCGAACTCAAGCCCAAGTCGGGCTTCTATGATTTCGATTCCAAGTACACCGACGGCATGACTGAGCACGTCTGCCCCGCCGACATCCCTGACGATATCACGCAGGCCTGCAAGGATATCGCGCTGCGCTCGCACCAGTTGCTGGGTTGCAAGGGCACCAGCCGTTCCGACTTCCGCTGGGACGATACACAGGGGATCGAGGGGCTGTTCCTGCTCGAAGTGAACACCCAGCCCGGCATGACGCCGCTCAGCCTCGTGCCCGAGCAGGCGCGCGCCTGCGGCATGGACTATCCCGAACTCGTCGAGGCGATCATCGCCGAGGCGCTTGCCGACAAAGAAAAGGCCAAATGAGCCAGACCATCCGGCGCAAGGGCACCACCGCCCGCAAGGCCGCCGCGCAGGCAGGCGCGCAGCGCAAGGTGCGCGTCGCCAAGGCGCGGACCGGATCGGCGCTCGATTCCGTCATGGCCTGGCTGCCGTTTTCCGAAGGGCAGCTCCACAAGATCTTCCTCGTCGCCATCCTCGGCGGCGCGGCGGCGCTCGTCTGCGTGGTCGCCAGCTTTGCCGGACTGCCGGGGCTTGCCGGGCACCAGATGGCGCTGGTCGCGGGGCAGACCGGCTTCGAGGTGAAGCGCGTCGAAGTGCGCGGCGTCAAGAACATCAACGAACTCAAGGTCTACGAGAAGGCACTGGCCGAGCGTGATCGCGCCATGCCGCTGGTCGACATCGAGGCGCTGCGGCAGGATCTGCTGACGCTGTCGTGGGTCAAGGACGCGCGCGTCTCGCGCCAGCTGCCCGATACGCTCGTGATCGATATCGTCGAGCGCGAGCCGCATGCGGTGCTGCGCAAGGCCGACCGCTTCGTGCTGATCGACGAGACGGGCCATGAACTCGAAGCCATCAGTCGCAAGGATGCGGGCGGCAAGCTGATCGTCTCCGGCCCCGGCGCGGGGCAGCAGGTGATCGCGCTCGGGCACTTGCTGGAAGCCGCGCCCGCGATGAAGCCGCGCGTCGCCGAGGCCGAGTGGATCGGTAACCGCCGCTGGAACCTGACGTTCCAGTCGGGGCAAGTGCTCGCGCTGCCCGAGGGAGATCGCGAGTCCGCCGGGGCGCTGGTCACGTTCGCGCGGCTCGACGGCACCAACCGCCTGCTCGGCGGCAAGGTGACGGCCTTCGACATGCGCGCGAAGGACCGCATCTACATGCGCGTGCCGGAGCAGGACGGGCAGGAACTGGCCTTGAAGGCGGGCTCGGTTCCGCATACCGGCGCCACCGAAACGACGGCGGGGGAAGAACAGTAATGGCCAACCAGCGCATCACCCGCGTGTTCGGCGCGGTCAATATCGGCTCCTTCCGGATTTCCGCGATCGTTGCGGGGATCAACGAGGTCGGCGACATGGTCGTGCTCGGCTCGGGCCACCGCGCCAGCCAAGGCATCAAGCGCGGCTTCGTCACCGACATGGCCGCCGCGACGTATGCCGTGCGCGACGCCATCGACCGGGCCGAGAAGATGGCCGACACTGCCGTCCAGAAGGTCTGGATCGGCTGCTCGGGGGCAGGGCTCGCCAGCCGTATCGACCAGTTCGACGCCGAAATCGGCGGCCGCCGCATCGAGCAGGAGGATATCGACCAACTGCTCATCTCCGCCAAGGACGTGATCCAACCGGACGGGCGCATGGTGCTGCATGCGCAGCCCGCGCAGTACAGGCTAGACGGCGCGCACGGGGTGATCGACCCCAAGGGCCTCCATGCCGAGCGCCTCGGCGTCGACATTCACATCATGCTGGCGGACGGCGCCCCGATCCGCAACCTGACCGAAGCGGTGCAATCCGCGCACTTAGAGGTGGAGGCCGTCGTCGGCTCGCCCATCGCGGCAGGGCAGGCATGCCTTTCGCCCGAGGAGCGCGATCTTGGCGTCGCCCTCGTCGAGTTCGGCGGTGAGGTCACGAACGTCGCGATCTACGAGCAGGGCATGCTCAAGGACATGATGTCGATCCCGATGGGCTCGGCTGACATAACCGACGCCATCGCCTCGGCCTTCGGCATCCGCCGTTTCCAGGCCGAGCGGCTGAAGTGCGTCAACGGCTCGGCCATCGCCAGCCCGCACGATCACCGCGAGATGATCCCGGTCAACGCGCCGGGCGAGGAAGGCACCGGCCCGATCGCCCGCCATGCCGACGACAAGAACCGTATCCCGCGCGCCGAACTGATCGGCGTCATCACCGGCCAGCTCGGCATGCTGATGGAGGAGGTGAACAAGGCGCTCAAGACGATGCGCTTCACCGGCCAGCGCGGCAAGCAGGTGGTCTTCACCGGCGGCGGCGCGGAACTGGTGGGGCTGGCCGACTATGCGCAGGCCGCGATCGGCAAGCCGGTCCGCATCGGCAGGGTCGCGCACCTCTCGGGGCTGGCCGAGGCACATGTGAAGCCGGGTTTCTCGACCTTGGCGGGGCTGGTGCTCTACGCGGCGGCGGACCCGCAGGACATCCGCTCGCTGGGGCGCAGTCACCAGAGCACGGTGCGGCTCGGCAAGCTGGGCATGGTGGGCCGTGTCTATCAGGCTTTGCGCGAATACTTTTGACCGTTTCGAAGGCCTTAAAGACCAGCCGTGCAAACCGGACGACAAACGCGGAGGAAATGGCGGAATTGGCGGCTTTGGCTGTGGACAAAGGTTTATGGTCCTTTGCCTAGACGAATCGAAGCGTGCAATCAGAGTGGTCAAGGAATTTTCTTCGCGCGACGTGCCTGCAGGAGAGCGAAATGAGCATTAACATCGGACCGCCGGCTATCGAGGAGCTTCGTCCTCGCATTCTAGTCATCGGCGTCGGCGGTGCGGGCGGAAACGCGATCGCCAACATGATCGGCGCCCAGATCGAGGGCGTGGACTTCGTCGTCGCCAACACCGACGCGCAGGCGCTGAACAACTCGATCGCGGAAACCCGCATCCAGCTCGGCCCCGAGATCACCCAGGGCCTCGGCGCCGGTGCCCGCCCCGAAGTGGGCCGGGCGGCGGCTGAGGAAACCCGTGAGGAGCTGGAGCGCCTGCTCGACGGCGTCCACATGGTCTTCATCGCGGCCGGCATGGGCGGCGGCACCGGCACGGGTGCGGCCCCGATCATCGCACAGGCCGCGCGCGAGAAGGGCGTCCTGACCGTGGGCGTCGTCTCCAAGCCGTTCATGTTCGAAGGCACGCGCCGCATGCGCGCCGCCGATTCGGGCATCGAGGAGCTGCAGAAGCACGTCGATACGCTGATCGTCATCCCCAACCAGAACCTGTTCCTGGTGGCGAAGGCGGAAACGACCTTCAAGGAAGCGTTCACGCTGGCCGACGAAGTGCTCCAGCAGGGCGTGCGCTCGATCACCGACCTGATGATCATGCCCGGCCTCATCAACCTCGACTTCGCGGACGTCCGCTCGGTCATGGGGGAGATGGGCAAGGCGATGATGGGCACTGGCGAGGGCGAAGGCCCCAACCGCGCGCTCGAAGCCGCCGAACGCGCCATCGCCAACCCGCTGCTCGACGGCGTGTCGATGCAGGGCGCGAAGGGCGTCATCATCTCGATCATCGGCGGCGACGACATGAAGCTGCTCGAAGTCGATGAGGCCGCGAACCACATTCGCGAACTGGTCGATCCCGATGCGAACATCATCTGGGGTTCGGCGTTCAACCCGGACCTGCAGGGCAAGATCCGCGTCTCGGTCGTCGCCACCGGTATCGAACAGACCACGGAAATGGCCGAGATCGCCTCGCGTCCGCTTAATCTCGGTGCCTCGCGCGGGATCGCCCGTCCGGCGCTGCACTCGCCGCCGCCGGCTCCAAGCTATCAGGCACCCGCCGCTCCGGCGCCGGCGCCGGCGCCTGCTCCGGTCGCGCAGCAGCCGGCTCCGGAGCCCGCGCCCTTCGTGGCGCCGACGCAGGCTTTCGAGCCTTCGGCGGAGCTTGAACTCGGTGCCGAGGATGAAGCGCAGGCCGCACCTGCCGCGACCTCTGGCTTCGCTGGTCTGCGTGGCATCCAGAAGGAGCCGCTTGATCTCAGCTTCGAAGCTCCGGTCGAGCCTGCTCCGGTGCCCCGCCGCACGCAGGACGAATTGCTGCTCGATGGCGGCCAGGCCGCTCCCGCACCCGCCGCGCCGCGTGCCAAGCCGGTCGGCGGCGGCAGCACTTTGTTCGAGCGCATGACCAGCCTGTCGCGCCCGCGTCCCGGCGCCGAGCCGACTGCCGGTGAGGACGATGGTGATGCGGGGTCGATCAGCATCCCACGCTTCCTGGGCCGCCAGAACAACCAGTAAGTCGTGAGAGGCGGGGCATTGCTCCGCCTCTTGCTCCTTCGGGCCGCGTCGTCGAAGGAAGTCCGTCGCAGGGCGGGCATGTTCGCTTTAGGTTCATCTGCGCCGGGCCATGGCGCCAAGGGCGCGCATCCCTGCGCGCATGGAGTCGTTCGGCATCCCGGCCGCCGTTCGACTTTCCGGTTCGTAAAGCGTCGGCAGTCGTCGTGGGGAGGGCTGCCTGAGGGTTCGGGGTACAGAGGACTTGCGGGTGGATCACTTGGTTTCGCGGTTGCTCGGCGGTGTGGCGCTGGTCGGCGCTCTCGCGAGCGCGCCGGCATTGGCGCAAGGCGCTCCTGCCGCTTCGCATCCGGTGGTTCAGGCCGTTCCCGGCGAGAACAACAAGAAGCTCGGCACCGCGCTGGCACGTCTCGGCCGCGATTCTCGCGATGTCGCGGCGTTGATCGACGCCGGTGATGCGGCGCGGGCGCTGCAGGACAATGCCGCTGCCATCGGTTTCTATCGCCGAGCCGACGAGGTCAGCGCTGGCAATCCGCGCGTACAGGCGGGGCTTGGCAGCGCCTTCGTTCACAATGGCGACCCGGTGAGCGCGATCCCATGTTTCGATGCCGCTGAGAAGGCGGGCGCCACGCCCGCGCTGATTGCGGCCGACCGAGGGCTTGCCTACGACCTTGTTGGAGATAATGCCTTAGCGCAGCGATACTATGCCGCGGCAATGACAAGCGCATCGGGCGACAAGGCGGATGAACTGCGCAGCCGCCTCGCGGTCAGCCAGGCGATCGGCGGCGACGTCGATGCCGCTTATGCGACGTTGCTGCCGCTCCTCAACAAACAGGACAAGCCGGGTTGGCGCACCCGTGCGTTTACCCTCGCGATTGCCGGCGAGCCGGACAAGGCGGTGGAGATCACCAACACGATTCTGCCCGGCCAGCTGGCGCAGAGCATAGCGCCATACTTGCGCTACATGCCACGTCTGACCAAGGCGCAGCAGGCGGCCGCCGCGAATCTCGGTCGCTTTCCGCGCGCCTCCGAGATTGGGCGCGACGATGCGCGTATCGCCGCTTACGCTCCGCCGCGCGGTTCGGCCGCCGGGGCAGGGCTGATTCCCAAGGGCGAGCCGCTCGGAGGAGCGGGCGGCATCAGGCTGGCGAAGGCCGCCCAGCCCTCGCGCACCCGCACGACGCGGACGGATACGACGCAGGCAGGGCGGCAGGTGGCAGCGTCCGCGAAATCGACGAGCCTCGCATCGGTCGATCCCGATCGCGTCGCTCCGCCCGAGCCCAAACCCGCGATCGAGCGTGATAACGGCGAATTGCCGCCGGTCGGACGCAGTTCCGAGCCTCCGAAGCTCGCGGTGGCAACGCCGGCACCGGCACTGGCACTGGCACCGCAGCCTGCGCGAACGCCGGCTGTCGCACCGACGATCCGCACCGGGCAGGCGTCGACTTCCTCGGCGTCGGCCGAGAGGCCGGCGACGCCGGGCTTCGATCTCGGTCGGCTGCCTGCGTCTCAGGCACCTGCCGCTCCGCCGCCGACCAGCACGCTCGCAGCCAGGACTCCTCCGGCAGCGCCGCTGGTCTCCACTCCCGCAAGCCCGCCCCCGGTGCCGGGACCAGGGCAGCTCTCGCTTTCCGAGATTTTCGCCGATATCGGCAAGCCGACCGTTGACGTCCTGCCGGCGTCGGGTGCGGTCGACATCCGGCTGATTACTCCGGCTGCTCCGCCGCCACCCCGCGTCCAGTTGCCCAAGGTCGAAGAGGGCAAGCCCGTCGAAACGGATGCTCCGGCTACGGAGGTCAAGGACGCCAAGGCCTCGAAGGCGAAGACTGCCGCTGCCAGGGCCGCCGAGGCGAAGGCCAAGGCCAAGGCGGATGCCGAGGCCAAGGCGAAGGCCGAGGCGGCGGAAAAGGCGAAGAAGCCAACGCATCCCAGCCGCATCTGGGTTCAGATCGGGGTCGGGCGGGACAAGAGCGCCATCGCTTTCGACTGGCGGCGCTATACGCGTGAAAATGCGGCGTTGCTCAAGGGGCGTAGCCCTTACGTCAGCGAGATGGGCCGGACCAATCGCGTCCTGATCGGTCCTTTCGCGACACAGAAGGCGGCAAGTGCGTTCCTTGCCGACGCGAAGAAGCAGGGCTTCTCAGATGCATTGCCCTGGACCAGCCCGGCGGGACAGGTCGTGGATCCGCTTTCGGCCAAGTAATTCTGCGGGTTATGGGGCTTTGTCGGAGCCTTGTGTTAACGTGCATTCATATTTATCCACACGCTGTGAACAGGCTTGTGCAGTTATGCGCAGGCGATATCGGCGCGTGGATTGTGCTTCCCTACCTGCAGGCAGCATCCATGCACCCGTATTCTCGGAGGGCTGATGTCGCAGATTATGAGGACCGTTCAGGACGATATCGACCGGGACGACGAGGCTGCCCCCGTGGAAATGCTCGCCTCGCTTTTCGAAGCGCGCGACTGGCCCTTCGAATATGCCGGTGAGGACGAGATCTCGGCCGAGATCAAGGGCGCCTGGGCGACGTACCAGTTGCAGGCCATCTGGCGTCCGGAGGACCGGGTGCTGCAACTCCTGTGCCTTCCCGACATCCGCGTGGCCGATGCCAAGCGTTCCGCCGTGTTCGAGGCGCTGGCGCTCATCAACGAGCAGGTCTGGCTGGGGCACTTTGACATGTGGTCGAACGGCGGCGTCGTGCTCTATCGCCATGGGCTGATGCTCGGGCCGGACGGGCTGCTCGGACCGGGGCAGGCACAGATGGTGGTCGAGGCCGCGATCGAGGAATGCGACCGCTTCTACCCGGTGTTCCAGTTCATCCTGTGGGGCGACAAGACCCCGTCCGAAGCACTCGCGGCGGCCCTGGTGGACGCGGCCGGGGAAGCCTGACCCCTCGTCACTGCGTTTCGCAGCGTGGTTGGCTATGCCGCCCGTTGGTCCCGCTGCGCATGGCACGCATGGCCCTTGTGGCCTGTGATCGGCTCGCCTAAGTCGCGACCCGATCCAGTTTCGAGGGAATATGCGCATGGACCGGTTTCAGAACATCCTGCTCGTGGGCTGCGGCAACATGGCGGGCGCCATGCTGACGGGCTGGCTGGCGGGCGGCATTCCGGCCTCGCGCTTCACCGTCGTCGATCCGCACCGCGAGAGCGTGCCTGAAGGTGTCGCGCTGCTGTCCGAACTGCCTGCGGAAGGCCGCTTCGATGCTGTGATGCTGGGCGTCAAGCCGCAAGGCCTCGACGCTGTCGCAACGGCGGTGGGGGCGCTCGTCGGCCGTGAGACCGTGCTGTTCTCGATCCTCGCGGGTGTCGAATTCGACAGCCTTGCGGCGCGCTTCCCGCAGGCCGGCGCGCTGGTGCGGATCATGCCGAACCTGGCGGCCGCCATCGGCAAGTCGCCGGTCGCACTCGACGCGCGCGGCCTCGACGAGACTGGCCGCGCGGCCGTGACTGCGCTGATGGAGCCGCTTGGCACGCCCGAGTGGCTGGCGGGCGAGCATCTGTTCGACGCGGTCACCGCGCTGGCCGGCTGCGGCCCGGCGTTCGTCTATCGCTTCATCGATTCCCTCGCCGCGGGCGCGGTGGCGCTCGGTCTGGATGCGGGCCAGGCGCAGCGGCTGGCGCTCGCGATGGTCGAAGGGGCGGCGCAGCTCGCCGGCGCTTCCGAGTTCTCGCCGGGCGAACTGGCGGACAAGGTTGCCAGCCCGGGCGGCTCGACCCGCGCGGGAATGAACGTGCTGGACGAGGGCGGCGCGCTGGCCGGCGTTGTGCTCGAAGCGATGACCGCCTCGCGCGATCGCAATGCCGAGATGGCGGCCGAGGCCCGGCGCGGCTGATCGTCGTGGTTTGAAGCCGGAGCCAAGAAGAAATAGGTCCGTTTTACACTTTGTCACAAATGGCGCGGGCCGGTTCTTCTTGAAACTTTCGCGTTCGAGCGCGATATTCCCTCCTGAGCGGGACCGCATTTGGCTGGCTTCTCCGCTAAAGGGAGTTTGAAATGGCGAATTGGAACGACCCCCAGCCCCGTCAGGGCTTCGGTGCGTCTCCGAGCCGTGACGGCAGCGATCTCGGTCGCACCGCCGGCCGGACCGCTTACGATGCGGGTCTGCGTCGGCATATGCTGTCGATCTACAACTATATGGCCTCGGGCGTGCTGCTTTCGGGCATCGTCGCGATGCTCTTCGCGCCTTACGCGATCGCTATGATGCAGTCGCCGATCAAGTGGCTGGTCATGCTGGCCCCGCTCGGCTTCGTCTTCGCGATCAGCGGCGGCGCGCAGCGCTTCAGCGAAGGCACGCTGAAGGTGCTCTACTGGGCGTTCGCGGCCGTGATGGGCGTATCGCTCTCGACGATCTTCGTGATCTACACGGCGACCTCGATCGCGACCACGTTCTTCGCGACGGCGGCGGCTTTCGCGGGCCTCAGCCTCTACGGTTACACCACGAAGAAGGACCTGTCGGGCTTCGGCACCTTCCTGATCATGGGCGTGGTCGGCATCCTGATCGCCTCGCTGGTGAACATCTTCGTGGGTTCGAGCGTGCTGCAGCTGGCGATCTCGATCCTCGGCGTGCTGATCTTCGCTGGGTTGACCGCCTATGACACGCAGATGCTCAAGAACCAGTACTACCACCTGCGCGGCACGGATTTCGTCGGCAAGGCCGTGATCCTCGGCGCGCTGAGCTTGTACCTGGACTTCATCAACATGTTCCAGTTCCTGCTGAGCTTCCTCGGCCAGCGGGACTAAGGGCGGCGGTTAATCGCAACCGGAATGGAGATAATTTTCCTCCGAAGCGATTAATCCACAGTGCAGTTTCACCTAAGCATGATGCCCGGTGCGTTTTATCGCACCGGGCATTTGCTTTATGACTCAGCGGGGTTAGACCGTTTGCCGCGATGGAGAACGATGCGTGTACCGAGGGCTTGAGATGATCGACAACGGGCAGGGGCGTCGTCGCCTTTCCTTGCTGGCGGGCTCGGCGGTGGCCGTCACGCTTGCCGCGCTGGCAGGCTGTGCGAAGCCGCCTCCGCCCCCGCCACCCCCGCCGCCGGTCGTGGTGATCCCGCCGATGCCGACGCCGCCGATGGGCGCGCCGCTCGAAATGAGGGTTCCGGCCAAGGCAGAGGATGGCACGCGCCAGACCGTGAATTATGGGATTTCCACGTCGCAGACGATCTGGAACTTCCGCTCGGCCTATAACGTGGCTGCGCTCAACTGCGTCGAGGTTCAGTTCACCCCGATCCTTGAGGGCTACAAGCGTTTCCTGAAGGTCTACGACAAGTCGCTCGACCGTGCGAGCAAGGAAATCGACGCGAGCTTCCGCACGCAGCATTCCGGTCGCGCCGCGATCGTCGCGCGCGAGACCTACCAGACGCAGGTCTACAACTTCTTCTCGCTGCCGCCGGTGGACTCCAGCTTCTGCCAGGCAGCGATGGAAGTGAGCGCCGAATTGAACACGGTGGAGCCGAGCCAGTTCGACAACTGGTCCTACACCGGCCTCGCCAAGCTCGAGGCGCCGTTCAAGGCGTTCTTCGATGCTTATGACCAGTACCGCGCCGATCTGGCCGCATGGCAATCGCGCTACGGATCGAACGGCCTCATCACCGTGCGCCCGAATGCGGAGCAGGTCATGGCCCAGCCCGTCGTCCAGCCTCAGGCGAGCGTGCCGCAGGCACAGTGACGTCGGCAGTGGGCGCGAGAATCTTCGCGCCCGCCCATTTTTTCTCTTCCGCGCGGGAGGCGTCTTCGCTAAGGGGACGCTCCCGAGCGCGGTGACGCAATCGGACTTGATACTGGAACGGGGCCGTAGCTCAGCTGGGAGAGCGCGTCGTTCGCAATGACGAGGTCAGGGGTTCGATCCCCCTCGGCTCCACCAGTATCGCACAATTCAGGCGTGTCCGGACGAACCGGGCATCACCCGGCCCGAGACACGGCCGGGTTTTTTGTTTATCTGCGGCCAGCGGCGTTCAGCGGAGGGAAAACCTCCGGCGACCGGGACCGGTCGCGAAGGGGCGCTTCATCAGCGCTGGAAGCGATAGGACCGATGCATTTTCTCGACCAGGCCAAGATTTACGTGCGTGCAGGCGGCGGTGGCCCCGGCGCGGTCAGCTTCCGGCGTGAGAAGTACGTCGAGTACGGCGGCCCCAACGGCGGCAACGGCGGCAAGGGCGGCGACATCATCTTCGAAGCCGTGCCCGGCCTCAACACGCTGATCGACTTCCGCTATACCCAGCACTTCAAGGCCCCGCGCGGCGGCCACGGCATGGGCCAGAACCGCAACGGCGCGGCGGGCAAGGACCTGGTCATCAAGGTGCCGATCGGCACCCAGGTCATCGCCGACGACGAAGGGCGCGACACCGTGCTGCTCGACCTCACCGAGCCGGGCCAGCGCGTCACTTTCATCGAAGGCGGCATGGGCGGGCGCGGCAACGCCAGCTACAAGACCAGCACCAACCGTGCTCCGCGCCAGCACCAGCCCGGTATGCCGCCGATCGAGCAGTGGGTGTGGCTGCGCCTCAAGCTGCTGGCCGACGTCGGCCTTGTCGGCATGCCCAACGCGGGCAAGTCCACCTTCATCAACGCGCTGTCGAACGCCAAGGCGAAGGTCGGCGACTACGCCTTCACAACCCTGCGTCCGCAGCTCGGCGTCGTAATGCACAAGCACCGCGAGTTCGTGCTGGCCGACATTCCCGGCCTGATCGCAGGTGCGGCGGACGGTGCGGGGATCGGCGATCGCTTCCTCGGCCACATCGAACGCTGCCGCGTGCTGGTCCACCTCATCGACATCTCCAACACCGATCCGGTGGAGGCGATGCAGGTCGTCGAAGAGGAACTGGAAGCCTACAGCGAATTGCTGGCCGACAAGCCCCGCCTCGTCGCGCTGAACAAGGTCGACCTGGTCGATGACGCACTGGCGGAGGAATACGCCAAGGAACTGCTCAAGGCCGGCGCGGACGAAGTGTTCCCGATTTCCGGCGCGACCGGCAAGGGCATGCCGCGCCTGCTCGACGCGGTGATCGACTACCTCCCGGCCGCCACCGTGACCGAACGTCCCACCGGCGAGCGCGAAGAGGCCGACGACACGCCTTGGTCGCCGATCTGACGTAACCCTTTTTTCGTCATTGCGAGCGAAGCGAAGCAACCCAGGGCAGCACTAAATCGCCCTGGGTTGCTTCGCTTCGCTCGCAATGACGATGTTTCAGGCGCGTCGAAGTCACGGCACGGTCCACCCGCCCAACCTTGCGCTTTCCTCAACTGCACCTTTCCCCTAGAGGCTGGCACGCCCATGCCTATTGCCCGACTCTCAGACCTCGCCGATTCCTCCCTTGCGCCGCGCCTTGTCATCAAGGTGGGTTCGGCGCTGCTCGTCGGGCCGGAGGGCGTCCGACGCGCATGGATCACGCAGCTGGTGGCCGAGATCGCCGAGGCGCGCGGGCGGGGGCAGGACGTGATCGTCGTCTCCTCGGGCGCGATCGCGCTGGGCGCGGCGACGCTGGGGCTGGAGAAGGGGGGACGCGGCAGCCTCGCCGACGCGCAGGCCAGTGCCGCCGTCGGCCAGATCGCGCTTTCGGGCCTCTGGGCCGAGCTTCTGGGCGCGCACGGCATCACCGCCGCGCAGATGCTGCTGACACTGGAGGATCTGGAGGACCGCCGCCGTTACCTCAACGTCACGGCCACGCTGAGCCGCCTGCTCGATGCGGGCGCGGTGCCGGTCATCAACGAGAACGATTCGGTGGCGACCCAGGAAATCCGCTTCGGCGACAACGACCGCCTCGCCGCGCGCGTGGCGCAGGCCGCGCAGGCGAGTGCGGTGGTGCTGCTTTCCGACATCGACGGCCTCTACGATCGCCACCCCAAGCAGCCCGGTGCGAAGATGATCCCGGTGGTCGAGGGTGTCACCGCCGAGGTGCGGGCGATGGCCAGCACCGAATCGAATTCCGGCATGGGCTCGGGCGGCATGGTCTCCAAGCTGCAGGCGGCCGAGATCGCGGAGCTGGCGGGCATCTGCCTTGTCATCGGTAACGGCCAGCACGAACGCCCGGTGGCGCGCATCGTGGGCGCCAAGGATCGCGAGGGCATCGGCACCCTGTTCGTGCCCCGACGCAAGGCCGCCGCGCGCAAGGCGTGGCTGGGCGGCCGCCTGCGTCTCAAGGGTGAGATCGTGGTGGATGACGGTGCCGCAGCGGCACTCGGGCGCGGGTCCAGCCTGCTCGCCAAGGGCATCACGGCGGTCGAGGGCGTGTTCTCGCGCGGCGATCCCGTCGCCATCGTCGACGGCGCGGGCAAAGTGCTCGCCCATGGCCTTTCCGAATACGACGCCGCCGAATGCGCCGCCATCGTCGGCCTGCATTCGAGCGAGCAGGAACAGGTGCTCGGCTATTCGCCGCGCTCCGCTGTGGTCCACCGCGACCAGATGGTGCTGAAATGAACCGCCGCCGCAATCTCATCGACCGCCCGGTCATCGCGCTCACCGGCGCCACCGGCTTCGTCGGACAGGCCGTTCTGGAAGCGGCCATCGAGGCTGGCTTCGCCGTGCGCGCACTCACCCGCCGCGGCCAGCCCGAGCGCGAGCATGTCGACTGGATCGGCGGCGAGCTGGGCAATCCCGCCTCGCTGGTCGAACTGGTGCGCGGGGCCGAGGCGGTGATCCACGTCGCGGGCGTCGTCAACGCGCCCGATGCGGCCGGGTTCGAGGCGGGCAACGTCACCGGCACCCTCAACCTCATCGAAGCGACCGTGGGCGAGGGCGTGCGGCGCTTCGTCCATGTCTCCTCGCTCTCCGCGCGCGAGCCGGAACTCTCGGCCTACGGCGCTTCCAAGGCGCGGGCCGAGAAGATCGTCATGGCCAGCCCGCTCGACTGGACCATCGTGCGCCCGCCCGCGATCTACGGCCCGCGGGACAAGGAGATGTTCGAGCTGTTCCGCGTGGCGCGCTGGGGCTTCATCCCGATGCCGAAGCAGGGTCGCGCCTCGATGATCCATGTCGACGACCTGGCGCGGCTGCTCGTCGCGCTGGAGCCGGGCGGGCTGTCGGTGACCGGCAAGGTCTTCGAGCCGGATGACGGCAAACCGCAGGGGTGGGAGCATTTCGAACTCGGCCTCGCGATCGGCTGGGCGCTGGGCAAGCGGCCGCGCGTGATCGGCCTGTCTCCGGCGATGCTGCACCGCGCTGCGCGCATCGACAATTTTTTGCGCGGCCCCCGTGCAAAAATGACGCTCGACCGCGCCGCCTACATCAGCCATCCGGACTGGGTGGTCTCGCCCGAGGCCGCGCCGCCGGGCAAGCTCTGGCGTCCCCGCATCGAGACGCGCGAAGGGCTGAAGGCCACGGCGCAATGGTATCGTGAGCACAAGTGGCTCTGAAGAGGTAACGCCCCGCATGAACCGCCTGCTCGTCCGCCTGAACATCGACCCATTCCTGCTGATGCTGCTGGGCACGGTGGCGCTGGCGACGGTGCTGCCGGCGCAGGGCGTGTGGGCGCGGGTCGCGGGCGGCGTGGCGGATGCGGGCATCGCGCTGCTATTCTTCCTCCATGGCGCCAAGCTCTCGCGCGAGGCGATTCTCGACGGCGCCAAGGCGTGGAAGCTGCACCTGACCGTCGGTGCGACGACCTTCTTGCTGTTCCCGATCATCGGCCTTGGCGTGCGGGCGATCCCCGGTATCGAGCCCTCGCTGGCGACGGGCGTGCTGTTCCTGACACTGTTGCCCTCCACCGTGCAGTCCTCGATTGCCTTCACCGCGATCGCCGGGGGCAATGTCGCAGCGGCGGTGGTCAGCGCCTCGTTCTCGAACCTTGCGGGCATCTTCATCACGCCGCTGCTGACGGCGCTGTTCATTACCGGCCGGAGCCAGGGGTTCTCGACGGACCCGATCATCGACATCTCGGTGCAGTTGCTGTTGCCGTTCCTGGCGGGGCATTTCCTGCGCCCGTGGATCGGCGGTTTCGTGACCCGCAACAAGAAGGTGCTGGGCTACGTCGACCGCAGCTCGATCCTGCTGGTGGTCTACACCGCGTTCGGCGCGGCGGTGCTCGAAGGGCTGTGGCACAAGGTGACGTTGGGCGAACTGGCGCTGATCGCGGCGATTTCGCTGGGCGTGCTGGCGGTGGTGATGGTGGTGTCGAGCTTCGTTGGAAAGGCCATGGGCTTCTCGCGCGAGGATCGGATCGTGCTGCTGTTCTGCGGCTCGAAGAAGAGCCTCGCGACCGGCGTGCCGCTGGCGGGCGTGCTGTTCCCGGCGGCGCAGGTGGGTGCGATCATCCTGCCGCTGATGTTCTTCCACCAAATCCAGCTGATGGTTTGCGCCGTGCTCGCGCGCCGGTTCGCGGCGGCGGAGGAAAAGGCGGCAGGCTGATCCGGCCGCCGCGTTTCGTCCCGTAACCTCTCGTCCCGTCACCTCTCGTCATTGCGAGCGTAGCGAAGCAATCCAGGGCGGTTTACGCGCCTCTGGATTGCTTCGCTACGCTCGCAATGACGAAGTAAGGGTAGCTGAATTCGCCCGGGCGATGGGCCGCATCTCGTCAATATAGATAGTGCGTACTATCAAATCAGCAGGGAGAGCCTGCCATGCACATCGAACCTGCCATCCTGCCCTATCTCGCCGACCTCGAAGGCGCGGTCGCGAACCTTGCGGATACCTGGCGGCCTGACGATCCGGCCTACCGTGCCGACGTCTACCGTCAGACCATGGCGAGCCTGTCCTATTCCTATTTCATGTACTTCCACGCCGATGCCGAACACCCGGACTGGGCGCCGCTGTGGAACCCGGTCTACACGCTCCAGCCCAACCCGGACGACATCTACACGCAGTCCCCGATCCGGGGCGACCTGACCTACCGCGTTTCCGGCAACCGGGGGACATGCCGCATCCTGTCGTTCACCACGCAGGCCGCGCTGTCGGGCACGGTGGACGCCATGCCGCGCCCCAATGGTCACAACGAGTGCGACACCAACGACCTCGGCATCGCTCTGGGCGAGGACTTCTCGATCATATTCAGCGCCGAGCGACCCGCCGGGTACGCGGGCCACTGGGCGCCGATCGACCGCTCCGCGCGCGGCATGTTCACCCGCTTTCGCATGTACGACTGGGAGCGCGAGGTGGACCCGGTGCTGTCGATCGAATGCCTCGACCCGGTGCCGCCCAAACCGCGGCTCGCGCCCGAGGAAATCCTGGGCCGCATCGGCGAGATGGCGAAGCTGCCGCGCCGCAAGACCGACCTCTACTACCCCATGCAGAACGGGGTGAAGGAGCGTGTCGGCTTCAACGTGTTCGAGCCGGTGCGCTATCCCGGCGCGCTGGTGAAGCAGACCTACTGGCCCGCCTGCTTCCAACTGGAAGACGACGAGGCGCTGATCATCGAGACCGAGATTCCCGCCCGCGCGCCCTACTGGAACGTGCAGCTCAACGACCCGTACTTCAACGCGCTGGAATATGTGTACCGCCTCAGCAGCACCAACGGCGCGATGGCGCGGCTGTCGAGCGACGGGAAGTTCCGCGCCGTCATCGCGCTGACCGATCCGGGGGTGCCCAACTGGCTCGACCCCGCAGGCTACAACGAAGGCGGCATCTACGGTCGCTGGTACGATTGCGACAGCGAGCCGGTGCCCACGATCACCCGCGTCAAACTGGCCGATCTGCGCTCCCATTTGCCCGAGGACACTCCCGTGGTCACCCCGGCCGAGCGCTCCGAGGAGATCCGCCGCCGCGTCGCCGCGTGCCAGCGGCGGCGGCGCTGGTGAGAGGCTGAGCGATGGACCTCGGCTACGATCCGCCCGAAACCTTCCGCCATGCGCTCGGCCAGTTGCACGATACCGTCATTGCCGAGACCGGTAGTGACGATTTCGGTCCGGCCGACTACCTGCCGGGCCTCACCGTGCTGTTGCAGTCGATGGACTACGACCCGCGCTTTTCCGAACAGGGCAGGCGCGCGGCATGGGGCATGGTCGTCGGCGTGCTGCGCGGGCGGGCGCAGGCCGTGGCGGCGATGAAGGCGAATCCCGGCTTCGATGCGGCACCGGTGCTGTCGCCGGTGGTCATCACCGGGGTGCCGCGCACAGGGACGACGGCGCTGCACCGGCTGCTCGCGGTCGATCCGCGCTTTCAGGGTCTGCAGACGTGGCTGCTCGACAGCCCGATGCCGCGCCCGCCGATGGCGCGCTGGGCGGAGTATCCGCAGTATCGCAAGACCCTCGCCGGGCTGGATGCGCAGTATACGGCGCTCCCCGATGCCAGGGCCGCGCATTTCCGCGCTGCCGAGGAGGTCCACGAATGCTGCATGCTGCTGCGGCAGTCGTTCGTCTCGAACTTGTGGTCGTGCGGGTGGTCGGCGGCGACTTACGATGCGTGGTGGCAGTGCCAGAGCGAGGCTGCGGCCTATTCCCACTTCGCGCGGTGTGTCCGGCTGATCGGCATGAATGATGCGGGCAAGCGCTGGCTGCTCAAGAACCCCGGCCATATCGCGCATCTCGACTTGCTGCTGGCGGTGTTCCCCGGCGCCCGCGTGATCCAGACTCACCGCGACCCGGGCAAGGCGGTGCCGAGCCTCGTCTCGCTGCTGATGAACATGAACGGGCTGATGGAGCCCGATCGCAAGCAGCAGCGCGCGGAAAACCTGCTGCGCCGCGAAGTCGCCAAGTGGGCCAATGCGGTGGAGAAGTGCGAGGCAGTGCGCGCGCGGTATCCGGGTCAGGTGCTCGACGTCGTCCACACCGATTTCCACGCCCGCCCGATGGAGACGGTGGAGGCGATCTATCGCTTCATCGGCATGGACATTCCCGAGGAAACCCGCGCCGCCTTGCAGCACCGGATCGAGGAGAAGCCCGAACTCAGCCACGGCGTCCACCGCTATTCCGTCACCGACTACGGTATGACCGCCGATGAGGCGCGCGAGCCGTTTCGCGCTTACATAGAGCGCTACGACCTGCTGGAGACGCGGGCATGAAGGCGGCGATCTATCCCGGCAGCGGCCGGCCGATCGTGATCGAGACTATCGCCGACCCCGAGCCCGGCCCTGGCGACCTGCTGATCCGCGTGGACCGCTGCGGCATCTGCGGCACCGACCTCGCCATGACCAGGGGCGGCGCGTGGGACTTCGGCGCCGGTGTCCAGTTCGGGCACGAGTTCGCCGGAACCGTGCTCGAGGTCGGCCGCGAGGTCGAGGGCTGGAAGGTCGGCGATCCGCTGGCGGTGCTGCCCTCGGTCGCCTGCGGGCAGTGCGAGACTTGCCGCGCGCACGGCAACAACGTGCTGTGCCGGGAGAGCCTCGCGCGGGCCTCGGTCGGCTTCGCGCAATACGCGCGGATACCGGCTAGCGTCGCCACTCCGCTGCCGAACACGCTCTCCATGGCCGACGGGGCGCTGATCGAACCCTTGGCGATCAGCCTCTACGGCACGCAGATGGCGCGAATCCGGCCGGGCGAGCGAGTGCTGGTGCTCGGCGGCGGGACGGTGGCGCTCTATGCGATCTGGTGGGCGCGGCGGCTGGGAGCGGGGCGGGTGACCGCGATGTCGCGCTCGTCGCGGCGGCGGGACTTGTGCCTGCAGATGGGGGCGGACGCCTTCGTCGCCTTCGGGGACAACGAGGCGGACGAAGTCGCCGAGGCGCTGGGCGGTGCACCGCAGGTGGTGCTGGAAGGCGTGGGCGCGCCGGGGATGCTTGGCCGCGCGGTCCAGCACGCGGCGCCGTTCGGGCGGATCGTCAGCCTGGGGTTCTGCACCGCGCCCGATCCGGTGATCCCGGCGATCGCGAGCTACAAGTGCGTGTCGATGCACTTCGCCGTCGGCTATTCCATGCGGGAGTTTCTTTTCATCGCCAACCTTCTGGGACGCGGCCATGTCCATGCCGATCCCAAGGCGATCGTCACCGACACCATCGCCTTGGAGCAGTTGCCTGCGATGTTCGAGACCCTGCGCGGCCCGAATGCGGAAACCAAGGTCCACGTGCGCTGCTGATACCCAGCTTCGTCATTGCGAGCGTAGCGAAGCAATCCAGGGCCGAGCAAACCGCCCTGGATTGCTTCGCTACGCTCGCAATGACGAAGCGGGATGCGGCCGCTAGGCCGGCACCGGTTCCCCCAACGCTTCCTCCACCTGCGGCTCCTTGCGCAGCATGAGCAGCAGCAGGGCGCCTGCGAATACCGACGTGCCCACCGTCACCAGGAACGTGTCGAAACTGCCGGTCCGCGCCAGCGTCCAGCTCAGCAGCGCTGCTCCCGAAGCGGCCGCCAGCGAGCACACCCCCGTCAGCAGCCCGAGCACACTGGAATAGATTCGCGTCCGGAAGTGCCGCGCGACGAGGAAGGCGAGGATATCCCCTTCCGCCCCCACCGCGAAGCCGAGGCTGAAGATCGCCGCGGTCACCACTGCCGGCGCGTCCCAGTTGCTCGCCAGCACGAACAGCCCGAGCCCCGGCAGCGCCAGCATCACGAACGACACCACCTGCGGCGCGAAGCGGTCGAGCGCCACCCCGGTCACGAAGCGGCCAAGCAGCATCCCCACCGCCAGCGCGGTGAACATGATCGAGGCGCCTTCGCCGCTGATCCCCTGATCGAGCACCAGCATCTTGAGCTGCACGAGAATCAGCGTCAGTGGCAGGTTGCACAAGTACATCGCGCCGAACAGAATCCAGAACGCCCGCTCGCCGAAGATCTCGGGATAGTCGTCGCGCGCGCGGCGCTTGGGCGCGGTGACGAGGGCCGCATGCGCTCGCCCGCTGGGGATGAGCAGGAACACGACGATGCCGGTGAGCACCGTGAACAGCGCCAGCATCCGGTACGTCGCCGACCAGCCGTGCGCCTCGACGAACTCGTTGATGACCGGCCCGCCGATCGCGGCGAACAGGGCCGGGCCGCAGGCGACGATCGCAAGGCCGAGGCCGCGCGCGTGCTCGACATGCTGCACCACGAGGCGGGTGTAGACCGTCGCGGTCGTCGTTACGCAAATGATGCTCTGGAAGATGAAGATCGCGAGATAGGCCTCGAACGAGCCGCCGATGAGGCTGAAGCCCAGCATCGTCAGCGGCATGGCGACGATCCCGATCAGCGCGGTCAGCTTGACGCCGAAGAGGTCGGCGAGGCGGCCGATGAAGGGCATCGACAGCGCCGTCAGCATCCCCAGCATGCCGGTCATCGCGAACTGCGCCTTGGACCACCCGGCATCGGCGACGAGCGAGGGCGCGATCGCGCTGGTGACGGTGCCGATGATCGACATGCCCGTACCCATGCCCAGCGTCGCCGCCAGCAGCGGGCGCCATGCGGCACCGATTTCCGATAGATAGCGCAAGGTCAGGTCTCTCCGGGGCGATTTTCGTTATGCCCGCCAGCTTGCCACCTGACCGGCCGGGGCAAAAGTGCAGGGCCGATGGGCATGGGCGATTTCACGCCGGGGCAATCGGAAATCGCCCGAGCGTTGGTTGTCGGTGCAGTCGTCATTGCGAGCGCAGCGAAGCAATCCAGCGCGGTTTACGCAGCCCTGGATTGCTTCGCTGCGCTCGCAATGACGAGCCTGAGGGAATTGACCAAGCGATTGCTTCAAATATATCTCGCAGCTATCCTCAGCCTCGCAGATGAAAGGGAGAAGAGGATGTTCGCGACGCAGGTATTCAAGGGTGTGCGGGTGCTGGAGCTGGCGCAGTTCGTCTTCGTACCGGCCGCAGGCGCGGTGATGGCGGACCTTGGCGCGGACGTGATCAAGGTCGAGATGACCGAGGGCGACCCGTACCGCCGCCTAAAGATCACCGACGGGCGCCAGACCGCTTCGGCCAACCTCGCGATGGAGCTGAACAACCGGAACAAACGCTCGGTGGCAATCGACCTCAAGACCGCGGAAGGGCGCGAATTGCTGCTGCGGCTGGTCGAGACCGCCGACGTGTTCCTCACCTCGATCCGCCCGGCGGCGCTGCGGCGGCTGGGGCTGACGCTCGACGTGCTGCGCGCGCGCAACCCGCGTATCATCTACGCTCACGGCAACGGGCTCGGCTTCCGGGGCGAGCAGGCGGACCGTGCGGGCTACGATGCCTCGTGCTTCTGGGCACGGGGTGGTTTCGGGCACATGCTTTCGGTGCCGGGGCAGCGGCCGACGCGACCGCGCCCGGCGCTGGGCGATCACGCGGGCGCGATGAACGTCGCCTTCGGGATCGCCAGCGCCCTGTTCCATCGCGAGCGCACCGGGGAGGCGACGAGCGTGGAAGTCTCGCTGCTGTCCTCGGCGATGTGGATCCTCTCGGCCGACGTGACGATGGGGGCGGCCCTCTCGGACGAGCAACTGGCGAAGCTGGCGAACCCCGGCCGCCATGCCCTGACCAGCGCCTACCAGACGGCCGATGGGCGCTACCTGCAACTCATGTTCCTCGATCCCGAGCGCTACTGGCCCGAACTGTGCCGCCGCCTCGATCGCGAGATACTGCTGCAGGACGCCCGCTTCGCTTCGGTCGAGAGCCGGGTGGAGCATGGGGAGGCGCTGCTGGAAGCGCTGGACGAGGCCTTCGCCGCGCGGACCCTCGACGAATGGCGCGGCGTGTTCGCGGATTGGGATGCGCCGTGGGAGGTCGTGCAGAACTTGCGCGAACTCGTCACCGATCCGCAGGGGGCGGCGAATGATTCGCTTTTCGATGTGGTGGTGGAGGACGGTACCCCGGTCACCGTGGTCTCGGGGCCGGTGTCGTTCGGGGGTAGTCCGCTGCCGCCCGCGCCGCGCCGTGCGCCGACGATGGGGCAGGATACCGCGCAAATCCTTGCCGAACTGGGCCTGTCCGATGCGCAGATCGAGGGCTGGGCGCAGAGCGGTGTGGTGGCCGGAATCGCCCGAGGCTGAAGGCCGCTTTGCCGCCCTCCTAGGTGAATCACCGGGGAGGGCGTTGGAAGGCTGGGCAACCCTGTCTTGGTAAACGATTGCCATGAGCAACGTTCACCATGCCCGCGGCGCTCGCCGCCTCCGCCCGCTTGCCGCAGGGGTCGCCCTTGCCGCAGGTATCGTCCTCGCGCCCCAGGCCGCGTCCGCCGCGACCGTGACCGACACCATCACGGTGACGGCCAACGTGCAGTCGGCCTGCGTCGTCGCCGCCAGCCCGCTGGCTTTCGGCAACTACAACCCGACGTCGTCCTCGAACGTCGATGCGACCACCACCGTCAACGTCACCTGCACGCAGGGCACTCCCTACAACGTCGGCCTCAATGCGGGCACGACGACCGGCGGCACGACCACCGTGCGCAAGCTCAATTCCTCCGGGCATACCCTCAACTACGCGCTCTATTCCGATTCCGGCCGCACCACGAACTGGGGCAACACCGTCAATACCGACACCGTCGCGGGCACTGCCGGGACTTCCGCCACCGCCTACACCGTCTACGGCCGCATCCCCGGCAGCCAGAACACCACGGCGGGCGCCTACACCGACTCGGTGACCGTCACGGTGACCTACTGATGACCTTTCGGCGCGCTCCGGTACTGCTGGCGGCCCTGTTCGTTGCCATGTGGGGCGGCTTTGCCGCCCCGGCGCGGGCGGGTTCGCTCAGCGTGATGCCGGTGCGCGTCGATGTACCTTCGGGCCGCCGCTTCTGCTCGCTGACGCTGGGCAACGATTCCGACCGCGCGGTGACCGTGCAGGTGCGCGGCTTCGCATGGAGCCGCGACGAGGGCGGTGCCGACATTCTCGATCCCGATACCGACTTCGTCGTCAATCCGCCGATCGCGACGATTGCGCCGCACGGCACGCGGCTGGTGCGCTGCAGCCTGCCCGCCGATGCAGGGGCGCAGGCGGAAAGGCAGTGGCGCCTGATCGTCGACGAACTTCCCGATCCAACCCAGGCCCAGCCGGGCGTCGTGCAGACGCTACTGCGCCTCTCGGTCCCGGTGTTCCGGGGCGCCGAGGGCGTGGCGCCACAGTTCACCGCCTCCATCTCGCCGCTGGGGCTGCGCCTTGCCAATACGGGCAGCGGGCACGCCCGGATCGTGGCGCTCACCCTGCAAGGTGCTGGCGAGGCGGTCACGCTGGACAAGCCGTTCTACCTCCTTGCCGGAGGTGCGCAGCTGATCCCGGCCGAGCGCCTGCCGCGCGGTCTGTTCTCCATCCACGTGCGTGCCGAGGAGGGCGAGTATACTGTCGCCCTCCCTGCGCCGTGAGCTGATGGTCGCCTCCGGTGAAGCGCATCTCCCGCCGCCTTGCGGCAGCCCTTTCGGCTGCGCTTGCCCTGTCGCCTGCGATCGCTGCCGGGACTGCCCGCGCGCAGTCTGCGGTCGAGGCGGCGCCCATGCCGGTCGGTGTCGTCCTCAACGGGCGGGCCCTTACCGAGCCTGGCCTGCTCATCGTGCATGACGGCCACCTCCTCGCGCGGCGCAGCGACATCGAGAGCTGGGGCCTCGCCGCCCATTCCATGACCGCGTCCGAGACGCTGGGCGGCGAAAGCTACGTCGCGCTGGACCGCGTGAAGGGTCTTGTCGCGCGGCTCGACGCGGACGGGGCGACACTGCTGGTCGATGCCGACGTCAGCCTGTTTCCGCGCTACACGTTCGATCCCGGCCGCCATGTCATGCCGCTGGCGCAGACGATCCCGGCGCAGTTCCTCGATTACGACCTGACGCTGTCCGACTGGAACGGTCACGCGCGGCTTGGCGGTTTCGTCGATGCGGGCGTTTCCGGACCTTGGGGCGTCGCCGACTCCAGCTTTCTCGTCGACAGCGACCGGGGAGGCGTCGTGCGGCTGGATACCGCGCTGCGCCGGGACTTTCCTCAGCAGCGGATGCGGCTGGTGCTGGGCGACACCGTCGGCACCGGCGCGCCGTGGAGCCGTCCGGTACGCTATGGCGGGGTGTTCCTCGGCACCGATTTCTCGCTCGATCCGCAGAGCATCAACTTCCCGCTTCCGGTGATCTCCGGGAGCGCGCTGACGGCTTCGACCGTTGAACTTATGGCGCAATCGTCGCGCCAGTCGATGGACGTCGGGCCGGGCGCCTTCGACCTCACCCTCCAGCCGCGCCTCACCGGGGCGGGGCAAGTGACGATGAGCGTGCGTGACCTTGCGGGCAATACCCGGCAGGTGACGCGCAGCTTCTATGCGAGCCCGAGCCTGCTGCGCCCCGGCCTGTCCGAATTCGCGATCGAGGCGGGCGCGCTGCGGAGGCGCTTCGGCTTCGACAGCTTCGTCTATGGCCCTCTGTTCGCGGCGGCTGGACTGCGGCGCGGGATCACCAATGCGCTGACCCTCGAAGGGCGCGTGGAGGTCAGCGGCCGCACGCGCATGGCGGGCCTTGGCGCGGCGATGGTGCTGGGCGCGGTGGGCGAGGTCTCGCTCGCGGGGGCGGTGTCGCAGGGAACGGCGGGGACCGGGGCGCTGGTGCGCGCGCAAATGCAGCGCGTCACGCCGGTCTATACCTTCACCGCCAGCTACGAGCGCGCCGACGCGCAGTTCCGGCAGGTGAGCGAGGGCCGCTTCAACGGCGGCGGGCGCAGCGAGTTGGCGGTTGCGGGAGGGCTTTCGCTCGGACGGATCGGCAGCCTCAACGCCAGCTATGCGCGGCTGACGCAGGGTATCGGCGGGGAAGGACAAACCCGCTACGATCTCGCCTCGGCCTACTACACGGCGAACCTGCGCGGCGGCTATCTCTCGGCGGGCGTGCAGTACACCGCCTATCGCGCGGGGCGGCGCGACGCGGGGCTGTTCGGCTCGCTGACCATTCCGCTGGGGCCGCGCCGCAATGTCTCGGTGATCGCCGAGCCGGGCCGTGCGGCCGCGACTTTCACGCAGAACCTGCCCGACCGCAGCGGCTTCGGCGCGCGGGCGCTGGCCGGGCGCGATAGCGGCGCGGCATGGCTGGAGGGCGGGCTCGGCTATCGCAGCGGCGCAGGCGACATCCGCCTCGACGCGGCGCAGCGGCGTGGGCAGCAGGGCGTGCAGCTCAACGTGCGCGGCGGCCTGCTCAGGGTGGACGGAACGCTCGTCGCCAGCCAGCACATTGACGACGGCTTCGCGCTGGTCGACGTGGCCAGCGACGCCCCGGTGACCGTCACCGTCGAGAACCGCCCGAGGCCGACCAAGGCAGGACGCGGGCGCGGCGTGATCGTCACCGGCCTCCAGCCTTATGCCGAGAACCACATCGGCATCGACGCCGCCGAAGTGCCGATCGCGGACGACCTCGACACCGCGCAGCAGGTCGTCGCGCCGGGCTGGCGGCAGGCGGTGCGGGTGCGCTTCGGCACCGTGGGCGGGCAGGGCGTGCGGCTGCGGGTGCTCGATACGCAGGGAATTCCGCTCCAGACCGGATCGAGCATCGCTTGGGCAGGCGGGGTCGGCGTCGTAGGCTACGACGGGGAAGTCTGGCTCGAAGGTTATCGCGGCGGTGCGGGCACGCTCAGCGTCTCGGGTGCGGGCGGGACGTGCCTGGCGCCGATCCCGGCGCTGGGCGAGGACGCGCGGCTTGCGGCAACGCCGGTCACTTGCGTGCGCGGGAACGAAAGGACGTGACGATGCGGCTTGCCACTCGGTCCATCGCGGCGCTGGGGGGGCTGGCGTGCGGGCTCATGCCCATTGCGGCGGCGGACGCGGCGGGGTGCCTCGTGTGCATCTGCTCGGTCTCGACCACCAATCTCAGCTTCGGGACGTACAACCCGGCCGCTTCCTCGCCGACCACGGCGACGGCGACGGTCACCGCCAACTGCATCTCGGTCAGCGTGCCGATGAACGCGACGGTCGATCTTGCGCTGAGTGCGGGCACGTCGGGCAACGCGGCGGCGCGGCAGATGGCGAACGGGGCCGCGCGGCTGAACTACAACATCTATCAGGACGCAGGCTATGCGACGGTTTGGGGGAATAACAGCAATGGCGGCTCCTCACAGTCGATGCTGATCAACAACCTGCTGAATTTCAACGCGGCCAAGACGGCCTATGGGCGGATTCCGGCGGGGCAGTACGCGAAGACGGGGGGCTATTCGGACCCGGTCGTGGTGACGTTCACGTTTTGACGTGAGGCCTTGGTCGTCATTGCGAGCGCAGCGAAGCAATCCAGGGCGGCCTAAGACTGCCCTGGATTGCTTCGCTGCGCTCGCAATGACGAATGTATAGGGCGTCAGGCGTCCTCAGAAGATCGGCCACGACTTCCAGATGCTGAACACGCTGGTGGCGATCAGCACCACCGAGACGGCCGCGAGCAGCGTGCGCGGCTTGATGCGCTTGGCGAAGAGGGCGCCGAAGGGTGCCGCCACGACGCCGCCGATGATCAGGCCGACCGTCGCCACCGTGAAGGCCGAAAGCCCGATGGTGGAGATGAACGCGATCGAGATCGAGGTGGTCAGCAGGAATTCGGCGGTGTTGACGGTGCCGATCGTCTTGGCCGGCTCGCCGCCCTGCACCAGCAGGTTGGAGGTGACAACCGGCCCCCAGCCGCCGCCGCCCGCCGCGTCGAGGAAGCCGCCCGCCAGCGCCAGAGGGGCGGTGTACTTGGGGTCCGCGAAGCTCGGCTTGCGCATGCGGATGGCGCGGAACATCAGGTAGATGCCGATGCCGGTGAGGTAGATCATGACGTAGGGCTTGGCCACCGAGGCGTCGATGCTCGACAGCAGGTAGGCACCGGCGACGCCGCCGATGATGCCGGTCGGCACCAGCCGCAGGAACAGGCCCCAGTTCACGTTGCGGTGCAGGATATGGCTGATGCCCGAGGTGCCGGTGGTGAACAGCTCGACCAGGTGGACGCTGGCCGAGGCCGCTGCCGGAGGAACACCGACCACGCTGACCAGCAGCGTCTGGGTGATCACTCCGAAGGCCATGCCAAGCGCGCCGTCGACGATCTGCGCGGCGAAACCGATGGCGATGAAGGGAGCGATTTCGGCCAGTGTCGGCAGCGAATCGAGCATTCTTACTCCTCCTGGGGTGCAGGTTGGATCTGGTCGCGGCCTGTTGGCCCCATCTACTGGCCCATCTACTGGCTAGGCGAATGCCGCGCGGATGGGAACCACGCGGATCAATCTCCAGGCAGAAGCCGCCCGGTCGTCCGGTGTGCTCGGCTTCGCCAGGTCGGGTCGATCAGTGGTTGAAGCGGCGGCGCTCGGTGACGTCGACCTGCATCAGCTTGCCGTCGTGGACGGTCAACTGGATCACGCCGAAGCGCAGGCGTTGCAGCGCCTCGATCACGTGCTGGACGCCTTCGTTGAGCAGCGGGTGTTCGGTTGCGGTCGCATCGGCGGGCTTGGCAATTCGCATGCGCATCTCCTCTCGCAGCGGGGCGGATGCGGGCTTGGTATTCTCTATCGTAAAAGTTGACAATGGGGTCGCGGGAGAAGGTTTGCTTTCAGCCGCTAAAGCTCAGACGTCCTCGACCGCTTCCAGCCCTTCGGCGGCGGGCACGGGGTCGATCTTGTCCGACAGCCGCATCCCGTCGAGGAGGCCCGCAGTGGCGTCGCGGACCTGCAGCATCAGCGCGCGGGTGCGGCAGTCCTTTTCCTCGACGCAGTTCTTGCAGGTCTCGTGCGCGAAGCGGCTGGCGCAGGGCACCAGAGCCAGCGAGCCGCGCATCACGCGGATGAGATCGCCATAGGTGATGTCGATCGGGGGCACGCCCAGCCAGTAACCGCCGTCCTTGCCGCGCTGCGAGGCGACGATGCCGTAGCGCGACAGTTCGGACAGGATGACGGTGAGAAACTTGGCCGGGATGTTCTGGGTCTCGGCGATGTCGGTCAGCGGGATCGGACCCTGGCCGTACTTGTCCGCGAGGTGCTGCATGGCCCGGATCGCATAGCGTGTTTTTTGCGAAAGCATCGGTGCAATTCTCGCGAGGACTTCGAAGGGTTGTCTTGGCTCCATTGGCGTGGGTGCGTCAACCCGTGGCGTCCTTGCGGCGGCTCCGACACGGTGGATTACTGATACAATGCACGGCGCGCGCGAATGTTTGGCGCGTCAGGGTGTGTCCTCCGGCGGAAAATACCACCCGTGGGTCTCGACCATGATTGCAGCCACCGGCTCTCCCGCCCGGTTGCGCGAGGGCTTGAAACGGAACCGTTCGGTGATCAGCCGACATGTCGTCGCGTCAAGGTCGGGGCGGCCGCTGGAAGTGAGGATGCGGCAGTCGCTGACCCGCCCGTCCACGCCGATGCGGTACTGCAGCTTGAGTTCGCCGCCGGTCTTGGCCTCGCGCAGGTCCGGGGGCAGGTCAGAGAAGTGCAGGCGTCCGCGGATCTGGCGTGGGCGGGTGAGGGCATCGTCATCGCCTTCGCCCGCGCCATCGCCGTTGCCGCCGCCTCCATCACCATCGCCGATACCGCCCGCACCTTGTCCGGGGCCAAGGCGATCCGAGGCGCCGCTTTGCGCGGCCGAACCGATACCGGCCTTCGGCGCGGTGACAATCGGCGGCGGCACGATCAGCGGGGGCAGCTTCGGCGGCGGGGCGACCACCTGCGTCGCCTTGTTGCGCAAGTTGGGAGGTGAGGGACGGCCCTTCGCGGCGGTGGAATCCGCCTTGGCCGGGATTTCCTTCGGCCGGGGTTTCTCCGGCTCCTCGCGCAGGGGAATGATCGCGGCGAGCGTCTCGCGCCGTTGCTGCGGTGTCATCTGCGCGGCAAGTCCCGCGATCATCGCCGCCAGCCCGCCCGCCACGATCAGCAGCGAGGCGAGGGCGGACGCCGCGCGGTTCCGGGCCGAAGTATACACGTCTCGCGCCTCCTTGCTGGCCAGAACCCGGCGGGCGCGCGGTTGGTTGCGGCAAAGTTCACGTTGCGACGAGGCGTTCGTATTGTTGCGGAACCTTGCGCGCTACTGCCCGTTATTAGGGTCAGCAAACTCAATTCGGAGACGGAAACCATGACCCTCCTTCTTATCCTCCTCGTCGGTGGCATCATCGGCTGGCTCGCTTCCATCCTGATGCGCACCGATGCGCAGCAGGGCATTTTCCTGAACATCGTCGTCGGCGTCGTCGGCGCGGTGATCGCCGGCTTCATCATCACGCCGCTCATCGGCGGTGCGCCGATCACCAGCGGTGCCTTCGACATCATGTCGCTGTTCGCCTCGTTCCTGGGCGCGGTCGTCCTGCTGGCGATCGTCAACCTCTTCCGTCGCGGCTCGGTTCGCTAAGAACCGCACGGCTCCGACGACCTCGAAGTGAGGCCCGCTTCGGCGGGCCTTGCGGCGGGAGGTGGCGCGTCCTCCCCTCGGCATCTTCAACGCGCCCGATACCATAAACAGGGAAAAGGATTCCTCGCCATGAAAGCCACTGCCACTTCGCGTCTTGCCATGATTGCCGTCGCTGCCGCTTCGCTGGGCCTTGCCGCCTGCAACAGCCCGCAGCAGGAAGCGACCGAGAAGGCGGCCGACGCCGTTGAGGCCCAGTCCGACGCCGCCGCCGACGCGATCGACGCGCAGGCCGATGCGACCACCGGAGCCGCCGAAGATGCGCTGGAAAACAAGGCCGACGCGGTCAAGAAGGCAGGCGACGCCAAGTCCGATGCGATGAAGGACGCTGCCGACAAGCAGAACTGACAAACCTGACGGCCGGATCACACGGCCGGTATGGGTTGGCTCGCCGGCGTTTGCTCCCCTTGCAGGACGACGGCGACCACGGGAGAGGATGGCGGCAACCCCGCCATCCTTTTTCGCATGAGAAATTCAAAATGCCGCGATTGCGCGCTTGAATTGTTGCGCTGCACGTCAGACATAGGCCGCGATCTTTTCTGCGCTTTTTCGGTTTCCCGCCGAAGTGCAGGCCAGCTTCAATAACCTGAAAAAGGACATGACCATGACCATCGCCCTCATGCCGCTGCCCTATGCGCAGGACGCGCTCGAACCGCACATCTCGAGCAAGACGCTGGAAATCCACCACGGCGCCCACCACAAGACTTACGTGGACAAGCTGAACGCCGCGATCGCCGGCACCGAGAACGAAGGCAAGTCGGTCGAAGAGATCGCCAAGTCGGCTTCCGGTCCGCTGTTCAACAACTCGGCCCAGACCTGGAACCACGGCTTCTACTGGCACTCGCTGTCGGGTGAGAAGACCGCGCCGAGCGAGAGCCTGGCCGCTGCCATCACCGCCGACTTCGGTTCGATCGACGCGCTGCTCGAAGCGCTCTCGAACGAGGCGGTGAACCACTTCTCGAACGGCTGGGCCTGGCTCGTCGTCGAAGGCGGCAAGCTCAAGGTGATCTCGACCCACGACGCCGACAGCGCGCTCGTCAAGGACGTCGTGCCGCTCCTGACCGTCGATGTCTGGGAGCACGCCTACTACATCGACCAGATGAACAAGCGTCCGGCCTACGTGAAGGCGGTCCTCGAGAACATCCTCAACTGGAAGTTCGCTTCGGACAACTTCGACCGCGGCACCGCCTGGACCTACCCGGCGTAAGCCGAAGGCCAGACAGGCTTTTCAAGGCCCCCGCATCCGGCAAGGGATGCGGGGGTTTTGTTTTTTGTGGAGCCGTTTCATGCGGTCTTCCTCGCACCATCTCGTCATTGCGAGCGTAGCGAAGCAATCCAGGGCGGCGTAGGACTGCTCTGGATTGCTTCGCTACGCTCGCAATGACGATTGCGTTGATCGTGACCCGCTGCAACAAACCCGTCTTCCGACAAGGGGGACGGCTTCGATGAATCGCGCGTGGTTGACGCTGGCACTGGTCCTGTGCGGCACCATCATCGGCATGATGGGCGTCGATCTGGTCCTGCCCGCCGTGCCGCTGCTGCCCGAGGCGCTGGGCGGCGACCCGTCGCAGGCACAACTGGTGCTGGCCGCTTACGTCGGAGGCACCTGTATCGGCCTGCTCGGCTACGGCGCGCTGGGAGACCGGGTGGCGACATCGCGGCTGATCGTGGGCTCGCTGCTGGCGACCGCCGCCGTCTCTCTGGCCTGTGCGATGGCCCCGAATATCGAGGCGCTCATCGGGCTTCGCGCGCTGCAGGGCATGGTCGCGGCCGGTCCCGCCGTCTTTGCGCCGGGCATCGTCAAGGCCATGTTCGACGAGACCCGCGCGGTCCGGGCGATCGGTCTGCTCGGCAGCATCGAGGCGCTGGGGCCGGCCCTTGCCCCCGTGGCGGGGGCGGGGCTGCTCGCGCTCGGCGGCTGGTCGCTGAATTTCGAGGTCATGGCGGCCGGAGCCTTCGCGGCGGCGGTGCTGGTCATGCTCACCGGCGGCTTGCCGCAAGTGGGACGGCGCGGGCAGGGCAGCTTCGTGGTGTTGCTGCGCGACCCGACGTTCCTGCGCTACGCGCTCAGCCAGGCGAGCGTGCTGGGCGGATTGCTGGTCTTCGTGTTCGGGATGCCCACCGTCTTCGTGCGCGTGCACGGCGGGACGCTGGCGGACTTCATCACGATGCAGATGAGCGGCGTCGTCACCTTCATCATCGCCGCCAACACCGCCACGCACTGGGGCGACAGGCTGGGCGCCGAGCGCGTCATTGCCTTCGGCACCGGCCTCTCCGCACTCGGAGCGGCGGGACAGTTCGCCTATGCGCTTTCGGGCGGGACTTCGGCGCTGGTGATCACGGCGCTGTTCATCCCGGTCAACACCGGCCTTGGCCTGCGCGGTCCGGCGGGGTTCTTCCGCGCGATCCTGGCGAGCCGCGGCGACGATGCCCGCGCCAGCGCTCTGGTGATCCTGTGCATCCTGACCGCCGCAGCGCTGGGAACGAGCATCGTCTCGCCATGGATCGAGAGCGGCACCGTGCCGCTGACGGCAGCGGCGCTCGCGTTTCATCTGGCGGCTTTGGCATGCCTGGTCGTACTGCCGCCGTTGCGGCAGCCGGTCAGCCCGTCTTGCGCGCCTTGACCTCGACCTGCTGCGGCTGATCGCCGTCGAGCATCCGGGCAAGATCGGCGCGGGCACGGGCGACACGGCTCTTCATCGTGCCGATCGGGCAACCGGCGATCTCGGCCGCTTCCTCGTAGCTGAAGCCGGAGGCGCCGACGAGCAGCACCGCCTCGCGCCTTTCGGGGGCCAGCTTCTGCAGCGCGGCCTCCATGTCGTCGAGGTGGAGCGGGCCTTCCTGATCCGCTTCCATCACCAGCATCTTCTCGACCACGCCTTCGTCGAGGTCGGTCTGGCGGCGGGAGCGGCGCAGCTCGGACAGATAGTGGTTGCGCAGGATCGCGAAAGTCCAGGCGCGCATGTTGGTGCCGGCCTGATAGCGCTCGCGCGCGGTCCACGCCTTGATCGCGGCTTCCTGTACGAGATCGTCGGCAAAGTCCGGCCGTCCCGACAGGCCTCGGGCAAATGCGCGGAGATGAGGGAGGACGGAGAGCAGTTCCTTGCGGAAGCCTTCGTCCGCGGCGCTGGGCGCTATCCGGTCAGGCATCGCCGTCGTCGTCCAGCTTCTTAAGGAGATCCTTGAAGCTGTCCGGCAGCGGCTCTTCCACCACGGAGTTGTAGAGCTTCCTCAACCCCCCGGCCCAGCCGGGTTCTCCGTCTCGACGGACTTCGGGCGGCAAGCCGGGCACAGGGCCGGAGTCACCACGTCCATTGGGCTGATTCAACACGAACTCCCTTTCACCGAAAGCACACTTGCGGCGAGACCGGGGAGCGGTCAAGCCCGGCGCGCGGCCCAATGTCTTCGCGCGCAAGGCTGGCGGAAGGCGGGGCGCTGTCTCGGGCATCGTCCGGTCTGCAAGCCGAGCGGACGTCGTTTGCAGATGGAACAATCGATGCCGAGCATGGTTCCCCTCGGCGTAAAGTGTTGGCATAGCATGATGCTTGCGGTCATAAGTGAACGCAACGCGACGGAGTTTATGGTGCAGGACGTTGCCGGGTGATTGACCAGGCTCTGCTCGACAGGGTTCAGAAGCAGGCGTGGTTCCACAGGTATCCGCGCGGCTGGCCGTTCCTGCTGTTCCTCATCGCCAGCATGACCACGGCGGTCTCCGTCATGGCGATCGAGCGCGCGGACAAGCAGACGCGCGCCATCGAACTCGATCGCCAGCTCACCGAGATTTCCTCCGCCCTCCAGCGCCGCGTGACCGAGAATATCGCGCTCCTGCGGGCGGGCAGCGCACTGTTCGCGACGCAGGACGTCGTGTCGCCCCAGCAGTTTGCGGAATTCGCACGCGACCTGCAGGGCGACGGCACGCTCTATGGTTCGCTCGGCATGGGCTGGGCGCCGCTCATCCCGGTAAGCAAGCTGGCAGACTTTGAAGTAGCGGTGCAGAGCGGTGGGCGGCTCGACTTCAGTGTCGATCCGCGCCCGGAGCCAGGGCAGAAGTATGTGGTCCCGGTCTATTATCTCGAGCCGCAATCGCCGGGAAACAAGCGAGCGATCGCGTTCGACATGTATTCCGAGCCCGTGCGGCGACAGGCGATGGAGCGGGCCATGGCCCGGCGCGGACCGGCGGCGACGGGCGTGGTCCATCTTGCGCAGGACGGCTTCCGCTATCCGGCGCGAGATCAGCAGGCCGACGCGGCGTTTCTCATCTATATGCCGGTCACGATCGACCGGGGCGGGCGGCGCTGGGTCAAAGGGTTCGTCTATAGCCCGTTCAAGGCGCAGACCTTTCTCGGCTCGGCCAGCGAACTGTACCGCAACGACAGCATCGACATCGCCATCTACGACGACCACGTCGCGCCGGAGACATTGCTGGCGGAACAGCGCGGCGCCGACGGGCTGACCGGCCCCACCATCGAGCGGCGCATCGACGTTGCCGGGCAGGCCTGGATCGTCGAGGTCAGTGACCGGCAGGCCAATGCGCTCTCGCCGCTTTCGCGCCTGACGCTGTTCTTCGGGGCACTGGCCTCGCTGATGGTCATGGCGATCGGACGGCTGATCACCAAGCGCGCGGCGGAAGACCGCGTGGTGCTGGAGTGGCTGACCAACCAGGCGTCGATCCGCAACTCACTGACTCGCGAGCTGAACCACCGCGTCAAGAACACGCTGGCCAACGTGCTCTCGATCGCGGCGCTGACGCGGCGGCGCTCGAAGGGCATCGACGATTTCACCGAAAGCCTGACCGCGCGCATCCGGGCGCTTTCGGCGACCCATGACCTGCTCTCGCAGTCGGACTGGGGGCACGCGGCGCTGGGCGACATCGTGCGCTCGGAACTGGCGCCCTACATGGAGGGTAACGAGAGCCACGTTGTCATGGCCGGGCCGGGGATCAAGCTGGCGCCCAACGATGCCATGTCGCTGGGCCTCGCCATCCACGAACTGGCGACCAATGCCGCCAAGTACGGGGCGCTCAGCACGATCGAGGGGCGCATCCACGTGCAATGGACGCTGGCCGCGCCCGACCTCGCGGAAATCCATTGGCGCGAGGAGGGTGGGCCGCCGGTGACCGAGCCGACCAAGCGGGGCTTCGGGCGCGATCTGATCGAGAAGATCGTCGCGCACGAACTCAAGTCGGAAGTGGACTTGCGGTTCGAGCCGGGCGGCGTTGAATGCCGCCTCAAGGTGCCGGTGCGCGCTTCGCGCGAATTCGTGTTGCGCAACCAGCAGAGGTAAGGCGCTCCACAAGACGAAGCAGGGGCTATTATCGATTATTTAAGCCGTGTCGCAGTAATGCCCTTGCCACATCATCGGGGGCAATTGCGATGGAAGCGCGTAACTGGAGCCGTCATATCGTCGAGCGGGACGTTACCTGCCTGGTCGACGAAGCGCGGGAGCAGGTCTTTCTCTACGACCTCTCGGTCGGCGGCTGCATGTTCGAGATGGCGTGCGAGCGCGACATGCGCGAGCGGTCGGCAACGCTGGAACTGCAGGGGCAGGGCACCGTGCAAGGGCAGGTGGTGTGGCAGGTCGGCCGCTGCATCGGCATGCGATTCGACACGCTGATCCCCGAGGCCGTCGTACGGCGGCTGGGCTTTACGCCGCCGATCGAGGATTTTCTCTTCCAGCCAAGGCGGGAGCCCAGCGGCCACGTCCCCCAGCCGCCGCTCTGATCCGGCAAACACCCAGGTCGTCATTCCCGCGACCCGAAGGGCAGCGCGAAGCGCTAATGCGGGAACCCATCTGACGGTCTCTCGTGTGGATCGGTCATCAGTTGGGTCCCCGCCTTCGCGGGGATGACAGACAGTTTTCTATGCAGACGGATGGCGCTTCAGGCCTGCGGGCGGGTCGAGTTGAAGAACAGCGCCTGGCTGATCGTTGCGCGCACGGTGGTTTCCTGGAACGGCTTGGTCACGAGGTAGGTCGGCTCCGGCCGCTCGCCGGTGAGCAGGCGTTCCGGGTAGGCGGTGATGAAGATCACCGGCACTTCGCCGAACTTGAGCAGGTCTTCCACCGCATCGATGCCCGAGCTGCCGTCGGCCAGCTGGATGTCGGCAAGGACGAGGCCGGCGGGGTGCTTCTCGAAGATTTCGATCGCCTGCTTGTGCGTGGCGGCAGTGCCGACGACGGTATGGCCAAGGTCCGTCACCAGGCCTTCCAGCTGCATCGAGATCAGCGGCTCGTCCTCGATGATGAGGACGCGGGTTGCGCTTTCCCCTTCGATCTCTGCAATCGCCTGGGAAACCAGCGCATCGACTTCCTCGACCTCGAGGCCGAGGATCGTCGCGGTTTCCTCGCGCGTGAATTCCTCCACCGAGGTCAGCAGCAGGGCCTGGCGGTGCGTCGGCGCGACGGCGGCGAGGCGCTCCTGCGCGGCCTGCTCGTGCCCGCCGCCGATGTCGCCCGCGGGTTCCTCGACATGGCCGGTCGACCAGATGCGCGTGAAGGCCTCATACAGCGCGGCGCGGCTGCGGGCGATGGCATCGCGCAGCGAGCGGTCGGCGAGGGCCGCTTCCAGCGTCGCGCGGACATAGGCGTCGCCCGAATGCTGCGAGCCGGTTAGGGCGCGCGCGTAGCGGCGCAGGTAAGGCAGCTGGATCGCAATCTGATCAGAGACGGACATTCAAGTTCCTCAAGGCCTATGGGGGAAGTTGGCTTCCCGATTGCACGTCGATGGGCGCCCTTTGCGCCGGAAGGCCGGTGTCGTTTGTCTGACTCCGCCGGGCGTATAGGGCAACCGGAAAATTTTTTGCGGTGAGACGCTTTTCCGGGAACCAACGAAGGGGCGCTACGTTCCCACAATATCACCACTGGCTCCCCCACCCCCCCCCCGCAAACCGGTGGTGATCCGATCCCGGAGGCCCTCGCCCACTCAAGTGGACGGGGGCCTCAATTTTTATGGGCCATGATTGTTCCGCCGATCCTGCGGAAATACGGCAAAGTTTTTCGGTCTGGCGCTGATTTCTTTCGCTTCCGCAACGAAATGGGCGATTTCAGGACATTGCCGGGAACTATTTTCGCCGCACTGCCGTTAGCTATCCGACTGGTTTTCTCAGAGGAGGGTAACGCAATGTCGACTGTTGTCGAAGCAGGCGTCGAAGGGGTCCAGCCCGAAAAGGTCGCGCTCAGCGACCGTGATTTCCGCCGTGCGCTGGCAGAGGTAGCGCCGCACCTGCGTGCATTCGCGCGCGGTCTGTGCGGCTGCCGTGACCGCGCCGACGATCTGGCGCAGGAAGCTATGCTGCGGGCATGGGCGGCGCGTGAGCGCTATGCCGCCGGCACCAACTTCAAGGCATGGACTTTCACCATCCTGCGCAACCACTTCTATTCCGAGGCCCGCCGCGCCCGCTTCCATGGCGAGTACGACGAACTGGCCGCGGAACGCATCCTGCGCGCCGAAGCCAGCCAGGAAAGCGCCGTCGAACTGGCGGACGTCCTGCGCGCGCTGACCGCCATTCCCGAAACCTATCGCGAGGCCCTCGTGCTCGTAGCGGCGGGCAACCTCTCCTACGAGGAAATCGCCGATATCTGCGGTATCGCGCTCGGCACCGTTAAGAGCCGCATCTGCCGCGCCCGCGCGATGCTCTCCAAGATCATCGAATCCGGCCAGTTGCCGGACTTCCGCCACAACTTCGTGCTTGGCGGCGAGGCGATCGACGCCTTCTTCGGCGAACTGGTGAAGATCGCCAACGTCAATGCCGACACCGCTCGCCTCGCCCAGCGCGTGGCTGCCTGAACCGGGACAACGTACCTTGGATGCGATGGTGGCCAACTCCGGGAAAATCCTCATCGTCGAGGACGAGTTCCTGGTAGCGCTGCAACTGGAAGATATCCTTGCCGATGGCGGCCATGCCGTCGTCGGCACGGTTCCGGACATGGCTTCGCTGGGCATGCTGGGTGATATTCCTGATGTGGCGCTCGTCGATCTCAATTTGCGCGACGGGCTCACCGGCCCGGCCATCGCACGCGATCTCTCCGGCCGTTACGGCGTGCGGGTGATCTACGTCACCGCCAATCCCGGCCAGATCGACACCCCGGCGCCTACCGCGATCGGGGTCGTCCAGAAACCCTTTACACGACAGGCGATCCTCGCGGCGATCTCCTATGCCCTTGCCGGATGCCCCGACAGCGCCCGGCCACAGGAACTGGAGCCGCTGCAACTGCGCACCTGACGTTTCACGAGTAGGAGAGGGGCCGCAAGAGCCCGGGCCTGATGACAAACACAACAGGGCCTGAGAAGAAGGCGAGAGGATGAGCCAAGTCGTCCTGCAATGCCTGCAATACTATGGCGCCGCTGCGGGAACCGTGGCGGCGCTTATCGTATCGCTCGACCTCGGCCGCAAATGGACCGGCTGGGGCTTCGTCATTTTCGTCACCAGTTCGATCGCCCTCGTCGCCTGGGGGTTCCTCGACGACAAGGCCGAGGGGATCGGGCTGCAGAACGTGGCGTTGTTCGCGATCAATTGCGTGGGCGTGTGGCGCTATCTGTTGCGGCGGAAGAGTCCCCACTGACCCTTATCCTCCCTGTCGCGCAGCGATGGGGAGGTGGCGCCGACGAAGTCGGTGACGGAGGGGGTTTTGTATTCCCAGCCCCTCCACCACCCGCTGCGCGGGCGGTCCCCCTCCCCATCGCTGCGCGACAGGGAGGGATAAGCGCGAAGGGCGTGGCAGCCTGAACCGCCACGCCCCCGCTGCTCAGGCATCGGTCCTAGAGGGTCTCAGACCGCGCCGAGCGCGTGCTCTCCGGCTTCGCCCTGCTTGATGGGCTTGCCGGTCAGGAGTTTGAAGGCGCCCTTGAGGCCCATTTCCGAAGTCCAGACTTCGGCATCCTCGATCTCGAAACGCAGCATGACGACCGAAGCGTCGGCCTTGCCGCCGGGAAACCACGCCTCCACGGCGTTGTTCCAGTGCTTGTCGCGCACGGCGGTGTCGGTTTCCTCGACCAGCGTACCGTCGATGCAGGCGAAGACCTCGTGCCCCCGCGTCATCACCTGACCCATCGCCTTGCCGCCGCCGCCGATGCGGTTGTCGCGCTTGGTGAAGAACCAGATCGCGTGATGGGCGTCCTTGTCGAGCTGTGCCGTCATCGGCTCGGCGTGGGCATGTCCGCCCTGAAGGCTCATCATGATGAACGGGCTGGTCTGGAACGCTTTCCAGAAATGCTCGCGGATGTCCTTGTCCATGGTCCTTCTCCGTTATGGTTGATCGAGAAGGCAACGCACCGCCGGGGTCGGGCGTTCCCCCGCGCTCACCGCAGGGGAGGCCCGAGCCGGCTTATTGCCGGTTTTATTCGCGCGCATCGCCGGGCAGTTCCTTTTCGGCCGTCGCCAGTTCCTTCGGCTTGCGCTTCTCGAACACTTCGGCGAGTTCCTTCTCGGTTTCGGCCGAGAGCTTTTCCGCCGCTTCGGGGAACATCTCCTCCTCTTCCTCGTCGATGTGGTGGAGGTAGCGGTGGCGCATTTCCTTGAACTTGGTCAGCCACGCGGACGAACTCATGTCGATCTCGAACAGTTCGCCGAGGAAGTCGTCGATTTCCTTGTGCTCGGACACCGAGTGGCGGGCCTCGTCGCGCAGGTCCGGGTTGCCGAGCATCGTCGCGTAGAGCGATTCCTCCTCGGCGGCGGCGTGGGCCTGGAGTTCCTTGCGCAAGGCTTCGAACAGGTCCTTGCGCTCGTCGCTGGCGCCCTGAGTCTCGCCGAGCTGCTCGAGGAGCTTGCGGTGCTTGTCGTGGTCGGCCTTGAGATCGCGGAAGATGCGTGCGTCTGCCATGGGTGTCTCCTGTGTGGTTTGTCTTTGCAGGAAGGAACGGCGGGATCGCGTTCCGGTTTCCGACAACCCGTTTGCCCCCCCGTGCGTTCTCGAAAGGGAGAGGCAACGGACAGACCCCATGCTGATGACGCGCCAGACAGATATGCGCCTGAAATTCGCCGATGACGGCGCCCCCGGCATCACCCGCAGGCCGGTGCGCGGCAGCAAGTGGGCCTACTTCGACGCGGACGGAGCGCGGATAAAGGATCGCGCTGAGATCGACCGGCTCAACGCCATCGCCCTGCCGCCCGCCTACGAGCGGTGCTGGTTCTCCGCCGACCCCGAGGTACATCTGCTGGCGACCGGCTACGATGCGCGCGGGCGCAAGCAGTATCGCTATCATCCCGACTGGCGCCAGTCGCGCGAGACGATGAAGTTCGACCGCTGCGCCCTGTTCGGCGAGGCGCTGCCGGTGCTGCGGGCGCGGGTGGACGCGGACATCGCTTCACGCAAGCTGACGCGCGAGCGGGCGATCGCCTCGGTCGTGGCGCTGCTCGATACCGGCGCGATCCGGGTGGGGAACGAGTGCTACGCCAAGGCCAACAAGAGCTTCGGCGCGACCACCTTGCGCAACCGGCACGCGAAGATAGAGCGCGGCGCGCTGATGCTGCGCTTCAAGGGCAAGTCGGGCAAGCTGCAGCAGATCACCTGCGACGATCCCGGCCTCGTGCGCTGTGTGCGCAAGATGCAGGACCTGCCCGGCCAGCACTTGTTCCAGTACGTCGACGAGGAGGGCGAGGCGATTCCCGTCCACAGCCACGACGTCAACGAATACCTTGCCGAGACGATGGGCGAGGGCTTCACCGCCAAGCACTTCCGGACATGGGCGGCGAGTACGATGGCCTTCGCGATGCTGGTCGGGAACCCCGGCCTGTCATTGCGGGCGATGCTGGACGAGGTTGCGCAGTGCCTCGGCAATACGCCCGCGATCGCGCGGAAGTCTTACGTCCACCCGGACGTGATCGCGGCGGCCAAGGGGGATCGGGGCGCACCCGAGGTGCCCGAAAGCCTGCCGCGCAAGACCCGCTGGATGAGCCGTGAGGAGCGCGGGTTGCTGGCGTTTCTCACTTCGTCGTCCCGGATCAAATCCGGGACGACGTCCTGTAAGCCCCAAGCGTCGCGATCAACACCAGCACGCCGATGAGCGCCACGCCCGAGCAGGCAAGCGCAAGATCGGAATTGCCGGTCGCGTCCACCATCCACCCGAACAGCGGCGGACCGAACGCGGCGCCGAGGCTGAACAGGCCGAGGATGGCGCCGTAGGTCGCGCCGTAGTTCTCCAGTGCGGCGTAGCGACTGGTGAAATAGGCGAGCATGTCCACTTCCGCTCCGGCCGCGAGGCCGAGCAGCAGCGCGGCCGGGATTGCGGGGCCGTCGAGCCACAGGATCACGCAGGCGATCACCGGCGAGGTCAGGAACAGCACGGCCACGCGCGGGGCGTGGAAGCGGTCGAACAGCCAGCCGACGAAAGCGCGGGCGAAGACCACCGCGATGCCGATGAAGGCGGCCACTCCGGCGGCCTGCGCGGGCGGCACCCCCCGGTCCACCAGCATCGGCACGAGATGGACGATCAGAGCCGCGACGATGACGCCCAGCAGGAAGCCGATCAGGGCGATTTGCAGCGTCTTGCGGGTGATCTCGATGCTGCCGCGCTCGCGCTTGTCGTTGGCGACGCGCTCTCCGCGCCCGGTCAGGAGGCTGACGGGGATGCCGATCACGGCGATGACGATGGCGATGGCATGAAGGCCGGTGCGCCAGCCCTGCGCCGCGATCACCGGGCCGAGCAATGCGGGCGCGAGGATCGCCGCCATGCCGGAGCCCGTCAGCATCAGCCCCAATGCGAAGCCGCGCCCGGCATCGAAGCGCAGCGAGACGACGCGCGCCCAGATCGCCGGGGTCGTTCCGCAGCCCGCCAGAGAGACGAGCAGCCACAGGCCGTACCACGCGGTCAGCGACGGCCCGGTCTCGGCCAGCGCCACCAGGGCGAGCGGCGTGGCCAGATAGCTGGCGATGGCGATGGTGCGGTTGCCGAAGCGATCGGCGAGGCGTCCCACGACAGGGGCGGAGAGGAAGATGCCCAGTTGCTGGAACGTCGCCGCGCCCGAGACTTCGGCGCGGGTCCAGCCGAACTCGGCCTGAAGCGGCGTTACGAACAGGCCCAGCGCGTAGAACCCGACGCCCATCATCCCCACCCCGATCGCCAGCGCGGCGGCAAGGACGGTCGGCCATCCGGCGGCCAGTTCGCTGCGGGCAGTAAGCGAGGGTGACGCAAGGGTGCTCATGGTCGCAGTGGTGCCATGGATCGGCGCGGTTGTGCATATGCGAGATGGCGGGAAGTCGCAGGGCGAATATCTGATGCCGCTTTGGCCAGTTCAGCGCTTCTCGCCATTTCGGCCCACCATCTCGTCATTGCGAGCGTAGCGAAGCAATCCAGGGCGGTGCAGTGCTGCCCTGGATTGCTTCGCTACGCTCGCAATGACGAACGGCAGGGGCACGAAGGAATTGGAAACCCGCGCGTCCCGCAGTAAGGAACGCGCATGAACCAGGCACCCATTCTCGTCATCACCACCGGCGGCACCATCGACAAGCAGTACTTCGACGCGCTGAGCGAGTACCAGATCGTCGAGAGCGTGATCGGCAAGCTGCTGGCCACGGCCCGCGTGGCGCATCCGTTCCGCGTCGTCGAACTGCTGCGCAAGGACAGCCTCGAACTCACCGACGAGGACCGCGCGCTGATCGCCGCGACGGTCGCCGGGGCGCCGGAAAGCCATGTCGTCATCACCCATGGCACCGACACCATGACCGACACCGCCGCCGCGCTCGCCCATATCGAGGGCAAGACCGTCGTGATGTGCGGCGCCATGCAGCCCGCCCGTTTCGCCGAGAGCGACGCGGCATTCAACCTGGGCATGGCGTTCGGCTGCTGCCAATCGGCCGGGCCGGGCATCTGGATCACCATGAGCGGCACCGTGTTCGACGCGCTGAAGGCCCGCAAGGACCGCGAGGCCGGCAAGTTCGTCGCGCGCTGAGGGCAGTTCTTGCTTATTTAACGTCGTCATTCCCGCGAAGGCGGGAACCCATCTCCTGACGTTTCATGGTGCACTGGCATCAGATGGGTCCCCGCTTTCGCGGGGTGACGAAAGTGCTGCGCGCGGCCCCGAGCGCATGGACAGCGGCCGCTCTAACACAAATTTAACCACTGCAATCGTTGCGACAGGCCGGGTCTAGGGACAGCTCCCTAGGTCTGGCTTCGCAGGTCGATAACCGCCCCGGTGTACCCCTCGTCGGGTACGGGGGCCGCAGCGCGGTTTCCGGCGCTCCACCCGGAGGCCGTGGCTGCAACGAATTTCAAGCTCGTTCGGCATCACGTCTCCCGCAGGACAGGACACGCGATGCTGGCGACGCCGATGACGACAACCGACATCCACGCGCCGCTGGTCCATGCCCCAATCGCCGCGCTGATCGTCGATGCGGCGGGCGTGGTCGCCTTCGGCAATGCCGCTGCCGCCTCGCTGCTGGCCGAGCCCGATGCCGAGGCGCTGCGCAACAGCCTGTTCTTCATGTGGTTCGCCGAAGACGATGCCGAGACGCTGCGGCAGATGTTCGAGGTCTTCTTCAAGGTTTCAATGGAAACGCGCGGCACCTGGTCGCGCCAGATGGTGCTGCACGGCGCCGACGGTTCGCGCCCGACCGTGACGATGACCCTTGCGCCCGTCGCGGGCGAGGAGGGCGACCGCGCGGTCGTCTACTTGCGCAACATGACGCGCGAGATCACCGCCGAGCGCCGCTTCACCCAGATGTTCGAAAGCATGCCGCTGGGCGTGGTGGTGGTGGACGGCAAGGGCCGGATCGCGCAGGCCAACGCCATGCTTGCGGTCCAGTTCGGATGGAAGGTGGAGCAGATGATCGGCCAGCCGATCGAGATGCTGCTGCCCGAGCGATACCGCGCAAGGCACGGCGAGCAGATCGCCGGATACGCGGCCGCCCCCAAGTCGCGCCTCATGGGCGGCGACCGCGACGTCACCGCGCTGCACCGCCACGGGCGCGAGTTTCCCGTCGAGATCGCGCTCACCAAATTCGAGAGCAGCGCCCAGCCGCTCTACATGGCGATCGTCAGCGACATTTCGCACCGCAAGCGCTCCGAACGCGCGCTGCAGCAGACCAATGCGCAGCTGGAGGAGTTCACCTATGTCGCCAGCCACGACTTGCGCTCGCCGCTGCGGGGTATCGCCGACCTGGTAAGCTGGATCCGCGAAGACCTCGAAGGCACCGAACTGCCCGAGGACGTGGTGCACAACTTCGACCGCATCGCCCAGCGCATCGAGCGCTCCGAGCGGATGATCGACGACCTGCTGGCTTACGCCCGCGCCGGGGTGCGCGATTCCCGCATGCACCGCATCGATCCGCACGAACTGGTCGAGGAAGCGCTGGAACTTACGGCAATCCCCGAGGGGTTCGAGGTCGATGTCGACGTGCAGGGCGGCGACATCGTCGCCCCGCGTGCGCCGCTTTCCACTTCGCTGCGCAACCTGCTGTCCAACGCGGTCAAGCACCACGGCGGCAAGGAAGGCCACATCCGCATCGCCGTGCGCGAGGAGGGGCGCTTCACCGTCTTCACGGTGGAAGACGACGGGCAGGGCATTCCGCCGGGCAACGAGGACCGCATCTTCAAGCTGTTCCACCGCGCCTCGCCGGGGACCGACGGCGACGGGGTGGGGCTCGCCTTCACGCGCCGCATGATCAACGCCCACGGGGGCATGGTGACCGTCCAGGGCCGGGGTCCCCTCGGCGGCGCCAGGTTCGAAGTCCACTGGCCCCGCATACTTCTGCGAGAGAACGAAGATGATGATTGATCTGGTCGCACCCCGATCCGCACCAAAGAAAACTGCCAACTACAACGACGTGACCGTGCTGCTGGTGGATGACGACGACGTCGCGCGCGAAGGCGTGCTGCGCTCTTTCCGCAAATACGAGGTGCCCTGTCGCACCGTCACGGCGGGGGACGGCGGGGAAGCGCTGGCGATCCTCACCGGCCGCCATCCGGACAAGCAGATAGAAACGCCGGTGATCGTGCTGCTGGACCTCAACATGCCGGGCATGGACGGTTTCCAGTTCCTCGACGCCCTGCGCGCCGACCCGGACCTGCGCCGCACGGTGGTCTTCGTACTCTCCACTTCGGCCCGCGATCAGGACCGCAGCCGTGCCTACGATGGGCACGTCGCGGGCTACATGGTCAAGTCCGCCGTCGGTCCGCAGTTCGCTCGCCTCGCCGATTTCATCGGCAAGTATGCCCGCACGCAGGAGCTGCCCTGACGGCGGCTCCTCTCACGCAAGGATTCCTTCCTCCCATGGACCACCTGCACAACGGTACTCAGGACATTCACGCGCTGATCGTCGATGACGACGACGTCGACCGGGAGAAATTGCTGCGCCTGCTGCGCCGCGTTCCCCGCAACATCACCGTGGCGCAGGCCGCCTCACAGGCCGAGGCGCTGGACATGATCCGCGATCCACAGGCGCATTTCGACATCGTCTTCCTCGACTTCGGCCTGAAGGACGGCGACGGGCGCGACCTGCTGCCCGAGATCCGCGCCGAGATCGACCCCGACGTGCCGATCATCGCCGTCACCGGCCATACCGACGAGCAGATCGCGGCGGACTCGATCAAGTCGGGCATGACCGAGTTCCTGTCCAAGCGCTCGCTCTCTCCCGAGCGGGTCGCGGCCTCGGTCGAGGAGGGGATCGCCTGGCGCAAATACCGGCAGGACATGCGCCGCGCGGAAGAGGAACTGACGCACCGCTCGCTCCACGATCCGCTGACCGACCTGCCCAACCGCACGCTGTTCGCCGACCGGCTCTCGCAGGCCTGCGCGCGGGCGCGGCGCAGCGGCGATCCGTTCGCGGTGATGATGATCGACCTCGACCGCTTCAAGGAGATCAACGACAGCCTCGGCCATGCGGCGGGCGATGCGGTGCTGATCACGCTGGGCCGCCGGATGCGCGAGCACTTGCGCGAGGTGGACACGATCGCCCGCCTCGGCGGGGACGAGTTCGCGGTCCTGCTGCAGAACGTCGATGGCGACGAGTCCGCGCTGGCCGTCGCCACCAAGCTGACCGAGCTGATCGAGCAGCCGATCGTCCACGACGGGCGGTTGCTCTACGTCGGCGCCTCGATGGGCATTTCGCTGTGCCCGCAACTGGGCTATTCGCCCGAGGGACTGGTGGAGGCCGCCGACGAGGCGATGTACGAGGCCAAGCGGGGGGCCGAGAAGGCAGTGATCGCGCGCGGTGAACAGCGCCGCACGGTGCGCGCCGATGAGCGCACAATGCTCCACGATATCGAGGACGCCATGGGCGCGCGGGCGTTCAACTGGCATTGGCAGCCCAAGGTGGACATGCGTTCGGGGCAGGTTCTCGGCTTCGAGGCGCTGGTGCGCTGGACTCACCCGGACAACGGCCCGGTCGCGGCCGACGCGCTGATCGAGACGGTCGAGCAGTCGCACTTGCTGGAAGACTTCACCTACCTGACGCTCGATACCGTGCTGGGCCAGTACGCGCGGCTGGAGCCGGGGCTGGACGGCGCCGGTATCTCTATCAACGTCTCGGCGCGGATGCTGGAGCGGCCGGGCTTCGTCGGTCACGTCGTCGAGGCCATCCGCACGCACGGGGTCGATCCCGCGCATGTCGTGCTCGAACTGACCGAGACCGCGCTGATCGCTCACCCCTCGCAGGCCAAGCGGGTGATCGAGCAGTTGCAGGACCACGGCGTTTCGCTCTCGATCGACGATTTCGGCGCGGGGTTCACCTCGTTCGGCTACTTGCGCGAGTTCGCGGTGCGCGAGATCAAGATCGACCGCTCCTACATCGCGCGCTTTACCGAAAGCCGGTTCGACCAGTCGCTGGTGACTTCGCTGGTGGTGCTGTGCGACTGCCTCGGCATTCCGCTGGTGGCCGAGGGGGTAGAGAACCCGGAGACGCAGGCGATGCTGGTGGCGATGGGCTGCACCTGCGGCCAGGGCTACGGCATCTGCCGCCCGATGCCTTACGAGGACGTGCGCGGCTGGGTCGACGGCTGGAATGCCACGCATGGGGAGCAGCGGATGCGGGCGTGAGATCCTTTCTCACCACCATCATCTCCATCCCCACCACCGTCATTCCCGCGAAGGCGGGAACCCATCTCCTGACGCTTCATGTTCCACAAGCATCAGCTGGGTCCCCGCCTTCGCGGGGATGACGAACAAAGAAGGATGACCACCTCTCGTCATTGCGAGCGTAGCGAAGCAATCCAGGGCGGCGTGAACCGGCGCTGGATTGCTTCGCTACGCTCGCAATGACCGGGGACGGTCAGCGCCCCTTGATCACCCGCCCGATCGCCGAGCGCACATCGCGTTCGCCGTAGGGTTTGGTCACCACCGGCACGCTCTTGAACGCGCCGGACTGCAGCGAGCGTTCGCCGTAGCCGCTGGCGAAGATGAAGGGGATCGCCCGCGCTTCCAGTTCGTGGGCGACCGCCTCGCTGGTATCCTTGCCGAGGTTCACATCGAGCATCGCGAAGCTCACGTCGGAGCCTTCGAGAATGCCGAGCGCGGCGTTGACGGAGCCGGCGATGCGGCAGTCGGTGAAGCCGAAGCCGCGCAGCACGTCTTCCGCCTCCATGGCAATGATCACGTTGTCCTCGACGATCAGCGCCGCGCCGGAGCCCAGTTCCTTGGTGAACTCGGCGGGTTGCGGAGGCTCGCTCACCGGCTCGCGCAGGACCGCGCCGGGGGTCTCGAAGCCGGAGATATGGTCGGAGGGGATCAGGAACAGCGCGTGCAACCCGTGCACGGGGTAGATCACCGAGGCCGAGCCGCCCAGTTCGTGCGGAATCGTGCGCTCGATGATGGTCGAGCCGAAGCCGCGCCGGGTGGGTTCCCGGACCGGCGGACCGCCTTCCTCGCGCCAGTCGATCTCCAGTGCGCCGTCGTCGCTGCGGTTCAGCGTCACGGTGACTTGCCCGTGCGAATCCGACAGCGCGCCGTACTTGCACGAATTGGTCATCAGTTCATGGATCACCAGCGCCAGGGTGGTGAAGGCGGCGGGGGCGATCAGCGCGTCCGGCCCGTCGATCACCACCCGGTCCAGCGAGTGGCTGGCATAGGCGTCGGTCTCGGTGCGGATCAGGTCGTAGAGCGAGGAGGGCGACCAGTCCTTGCGCGTCACCTGATCGTGCGCGCGGGCGAGGGCGTGGATCCGGCTGCCGACGATCTCGGCGAATTCGTCGATCGTGCGCGCGCCTTCCTTGCTCTGGGCAACGAGGCCGCGGATCAGGTTGAGGATGTTGCGAACGCGGTGGTTCAGTTCCGCGATCAGCATGTCCTGTTGCTGGCTGGCCTGCTCGCGCTCGACGTTGGCGGCATCCGATAGGCGCAGCACGACTTCGAGCAGGGTGATGCGCAGCGCTTCGGCGGAAGAGACTTCCTCGTCGGTCCAGGGACGCGAATAGCCGCGCCGCTCCTCGCGCCAGATCTCGAAGCTCTTGCGCGGGGTCAGGCGCGCGCCGTTAGGGCCGAGTTCGATGGCCTTTTCGGGGTTGCCCGCCCACTTCACCTCACGCACCGCCTCGCCCCGGAACAGCACGATGTAGTCGCGCGGGGACCGGCTGACCGGCAGGGCGAGGAGACCCGATGCCTTGTCCGTCCATTCCGCCGCAGGCGGGTAGACTGCGGAAATGTTGTCCGATGCCCAGACCGTGCTGGCTCCGGCGGTGTTGAGGAACCGCGCGAGGGTGGCGAACTGCGTCTGATCGGGCACCGCGCCGTGGCCGATGAAGCGGCCGTCCACCCAGCCGACGACGCCGTCGAAGGGGATCACCTGCCGGATCGAATCGGTGAAGTCGTCGAAGGCCTCCAGCAGCGATCCGCCGCCGGCGACACGGGCCATGATCTCGTCGTGGAGGCGCATCGATTCCGCGCGCTTCTCGGTCGAGAAATCGGTCTCCTTCTGCTCCAGCAGGTAGGAGAAGAATTCGCCGAACAGCTCGCTCGCGGTGCGTACCGAATAGGACAGCGTCAGCGGCGAATAGTGGTGGCAGGCCATCAGCCCCCACAGCTTGCCGCGCCGCATGATCGAGACCGACATCGACGCCTTCACGCCCATGTTGCGCAAGTATTCGATGTGGATCGGCGACACCGCGCGCAGGCCCGACATCGACAGGTCGAGCGGATCGCCGTTGGGATTGGTCGCGGGGATGATCGGCACCGTCGGGTCGTCGACGTCGCTGATGATGCGCAGCAGGTTGCGGGTGTAGAGCTTGCGCGCCTGCGCCGGAATGTCGGACGAGGGGAAGTGCTGCCCCTTGAAGCTGTCGACCATGCCGTTCAGGCTTTCGGCGATGACTTCGCCCGCGCCGTCGCCCTCGAAGCGGTAGACCATCACCCGGTCGAAGCCGGTGAGGCCGCGCAGATGGCGCGCGGCGCTGGAGCACAACTGCTCGATGGAGGGTGACTGGCGGAGCCGCTCGATCATCGGGCGCACGTAGGAAACGAAGTCGCGGCGCTTGCCGCCTTCGTGGGGCTCGATTTCCAATATGAAAGAGCGGCCGGAATTGTGCACGGCGACGTCGAAGACGCGGCCGTCGCCGATCAGGTCCAGCTCGAACATGCGCTCGACGGTGCCCGCGCTGCCGAGGATCTGCAGGCGCGTGCGGATGTCGTGCAGGGCTTCCTGCGACAGGAACTCGGTGGCGGAAAGGCCGACGAGGTCCTGCGCCTCGCGGCCGAACAGGTCGGTGCAGTTCACCGAGACGTGGTTGATGATCCAGTCGCTGGAGAACGACAGCAGCCAGCCGAAGCTCTGGATGCGGCCGATGATGTGGATCGGCTCGAGGTCGCAGGTGGACAGGTCTACCTGGTGCATCGCGTCAGCCATCGACACGCGCCGCGAGGCCGGCACTGGCGGCGAACGCGCGCGCGAACGTCTCGAACGCGGCGAGGGCGGCGGTGCGCAGCGCCTCCGCCTGATCGGGCGCATACGCGCGGGTCCGCAGGACCGGGACGAGCGCCTTCCACGCGTCGTGGCCGCGCCCGTCGCTCATGTAGGCGGAGCGGAAGCCCTTCGACTCGCCCCAGTAGCCGCGCTGGCGGATGACCACGAGGCCGAGGCGCGAGCCGGAGACGACATAGGCGATGCCTGCCTCGCCGCCTGCCGCATCGAGCCCGGCAGGCGTCTCGATAGATGGCACGGCATCGACGCCGAGAGCATCGAGATCGGCGCGCAGCATGGCCGGATAGTCCGGGCATTCGAGGCCGAGTTCGCTCTCCAGAAAGCCCCGGAACGCGGGGAACATCGGCTCCAGCCCGGCGGCGTGCGCGGCAAGGAAGCGCCCGAGCCCGTCGCGGGTCATCAGGTCCAGCGCGCCGAAGGATGCGTCCAGCCGCTCGTGAGAGGGGCCGGTCGCTTCGCGCAGCACGGTCAGCATGTCGGGCATTACGGGCGATCCGAGGGCGTCTTGCATGATTATCCGAATAGGGCCCCGGGGGGCGTTTGCAAGCGAGCCGACAAAGCGCGCCTGGGACCGGGAACACATGATCCCGGTGAATGTTCCTGAGTAACACATACCATGTCGGAAACCTCCGGTCTGTTCACTTATGACCGCATCTTGGAACCGTAGTGCCTTGGCCGGGTTGTCGTTTCCGGACGGCGCAGGATCGCGACACTTTGCGTCGGCCCTTCCGGTCGTCACGCCGATGCGTCACGCCGAGCCGCCCAAGGAGCAAAAATGAGCACGATCCCGCAGACAAGCCCGGTTTCCGCCGCCGCGATCGCCGGCAGCGACCTGCTCACGGCGCTGCGGCAGGACGACCTCTTGCTGATCGAATCGAAGCTGGGCGAGTGCCGGTTGAAGTCGGGCGAAATCATCTACCAGCCCGGCGACAGCGTCGATTACTGCTATTTTCCGACCGGGGGCGCGATGTGTTCCTACTTCGTCGAGATGGAGGACGGCACGGCGGTCGAAACCATCCTCGTGGGCCGCGAAGGGGCGCTGGGCGGGATCGTCAGCCACGGTTCGCTCCCGGCCTATGCGCGGGCCAACGTGCTGCACGACGGGGTGTTCCTGCGCATCGCCTCGCGCGATATCGAGGCAGCCAAGGAGCGCTCGCCCGCGATCGCGCATCTTTTCGCGCGCTATGCCGATTGCGTGATGGCGCAGGTGTTCCAGTCGATCGCCTGCAATGCCGTCCACACGATCGAGCAGCGCGCGGCGAAGTGGCTCTCGGCGGCAGTCGACCGGATCGGGCGCAACGACGTGACGATGACGCAGGAGCAGCTCGCCTCGATGATGGGCATCGGCCGCAGCTACGCCAGCCGGGTGCTGCAGCGTTTCAAGCGCGACGGCATGGTGCGCACCCGTCGCGGCGGCATCGAGGTGCTCGACCGCGAGGGGCTGAAGAACCGCGCCTGTGCCTGCAACGACCAGGTCGAGGCGCATTTCCGCCGCGTGCTCGGGGACGTCTATCCCAAGGAGGGTTGAACCCCGTCGCGACGGGCCGTTTCGGGTCATCGTCGCAATACGGTCAGGATAACGCCATCGATATGCCATCGAACTGGCACTTTCACGTCATGAATGGCCCCTAGCACTCGCCCTCGCGACCAATAAGGGGGCAATATCCATGACCGAGATGAATCCGGTCACCGCCTATACGGACGGTGACGTCGATACCAATGAATCCACGCAGCGCTCGCTGGAGAGCATGGCGGCGGAGCGCTATTCGCGCCGCTCGGCGATGTTCCGCGGCGCCGGTGCCACCACGATGGCCTTCATGGGCACCAGCCTTCTCGCCGCTTGCGGTGACGACGGCGAAGGCGGCAGCATCGGCGGCGCCGTTTCCGTCTCGGCGGGCAGCAGCGTCGCCACCAGCGCGGGCCGCGTCGTCACGCTGACCGGCACCGTCTCCGGCAACGGCCAGGATGCGGGCTGGAACCAGCGCACCGGACCCGAAGTCGCGCTGATGGGCAGCGGCGCGACCGTGACCTTCATCGCGCCTGCCGTTGCGGCCGCCACCGATCTCGTCTTCCAGTTCAGCGCCAAGCCGCTGATCGGCGACGCCGTGACCGCGACCACCACCGTGCGCGTCTCGCCCGCGGTGCTCGGCTTCACCGCCGTCGCCCACTCGCTGAGCGACGTCGCGATGGTTCCGGAAGGCTACTCGGTCACGATCATGACCCGCCTCGGCGACCCGATCGCCGCCGGTGTCTCGGCTTATGCCAACGACGGCAGCGACGCCGACTTCGACAAGCGCATCGGCGACCACCACGACGCGCTGCACTACTTCGGCCTCTCGGCCGCAGGCGCGCCCGACCGCAACAGCTCGACGCGCGGCCTGATGGTCCAGAACCACGAGAACATCACCGAAACCTACCTCCACCCGGCCGGTCCCAGCGCCGCGCCGCGCCCGCTGGCCGAAGCGCTCAAGGAGATCGAGTGCCACGGCGTCTCGGTCGTCGAGTATGTCGATGGCGGCAACCGCAAGTGGACCTACAAGCAGGACAGCACCTTCAACCGCCGCATCACCCCCAACACGCCGATGTCGTTCCACGGCCCGGCGGCGGGTTCGGCGTTCCTCGTCACCGCCTACTCGAAGGATGGCACCGCCGGTCGCGGCACTATCAACAACTGCGCCAACGGCGTTACCGGCTGGAACACCAACCTCACCTGCGAAGAGAACTACGCGGGCTATTTCCGCCGCGATGCGGCTGACGACGCCAAGCGCACCCCGGCCGAACTGGCCTCGCTGCGGCGCAACGGCATCACCAGCCGCTCGGGCAACTACAGCTGGTCGACCGCGTCGAGCACCGACACGCGCTTCACCCGCTGGAACGCGACGATCACCGGGGCCGCCGCAACCGACGACTTCCGCTACGAGCCGAACCAGTACGGCTGGGTGGTCGAGATCGACCCGTACAACCCCACCTCGACCCCGCGCAAGCGCACCGCGCTGGGCCGCTTCGGCCACGAAGGCGCTTTCGTGCGTATCGCCGCCGGGCAGAAGCTGGGCGCCTACATGGGCGACGATTCGCGCGGCGAATACCTCTACAAGTTCGTCTCGAACGAGACCTGGGCCGCTGCCGATGCCGACGCCACCGACCGCCTTGCGGTGGGTGACAAGTACCTCGACGCCGGTACGCTCTACGTCGCCCGCTTCAACGCGGACGGCACCGGCACCTGGCTGCCGCTGGTCTACAGCCCGACCTTCCCGAAGCGTCCGGCAAGCGGCACCTACCCCGAGTACACCTTCACCAGCCAGGCCGACATCTGCGTCAACACCCGCTTCGCCGCCGACGCGGTAGGCGCGACGCCGATGGACCGCCCGGAATGGACCGTGGGCAACCCGGTCACCGGTGAAATCTACCTGACGCTGACCAACTCGAACAATTCGTTCCGCCCGGTCACCGGCACCAACGCTGCCAACCCGCGCTCGTACAACGACCCCAAGGGTCCGTCGAACTCGGCACAGACCGGCAACCCGAACGGCCACATCGTGCGTCTGCGCGAAGACGGCGACACCACCAGCGCCACGACGTTCAAGTGGGACATCTACCTCTTCGGTGCCGACTCCACCGATGCTGACCCCACCAACGTCAACATCTCGGGCCTCACCACCGCGAACGATTTCTCGAGCCCGGACGGCGCGTACTTCTCGCGTTCGACCAACCCCTCGGGCCAGATCAATCCGCTGATGTGGATCGAGACCGACGACGGCGCGCTGACCGACCGCACCAACTGCATGCTGCTCGCCGCGATCCCCGGTCACGTCGGTGACGGCGGCGCCTACACGGTGAACAACGCGGGCAACACGCAGAACACCTTTGTCGGCGCCAAGGCGACCGCGGCCAACCTGCGCCGCTTCCTCGTCGGCCCGGTCGAGTGCGAGATCACCGGCATCGACCAGACGCCGGACGGCCGCACCCTGTTCGTGGGCATCCAGCACCCTGGCGAGGGCGGCTCCTACTCGGCGCCGACCAGCCACTGGCCGTACTCGCAGGACGGCAGCACGCCGGCCGCCAGCGTGCGTCCGCGTTCGGCGCTGATCGCGATCACCAAGAACGACGGTGGCGTGATCGGTCTCTGATCGAAGCTGCCCTCGGGGAGAATGCCCTGAGGGAGAATGCAGGGGAGGGGGCGCCGATGGGCGCCTCCTCCCTTGGCGTTTGTGCGGAATCCTCCCCGTTGCGCAGCAATGGGGAGGGGGACCGCCGCGAAGCGGTGGTGGAGGGGGCGAAGGCGCGCGGGTTCCCCCTCCGTCAGTCGCGGCGCGACTGCCACCTCCCCATCGCTTCGCGACAGGGAGGATTTAGGGTCAGAACCGGTCGGCGTTCATCACTTTCGCCCACGCCGCCACGAAGTCGTCCACGAACTTCTGCTTCGCATCGTCCGAGGCGTAGACCTCCGACACCGCGCGCAGTTCGGAGTTCGACCCGAACGCCAGATCCACCGGGCTCGCGGTCCAGCGCAGCTTGCCGGTCTTGCGGTCCTTGCCGTCATAGAGCCCCGGCGCCGCGCTCTTCGACCAGACCGTGTCCATCGACAGCAGATTGACGAAGAAGGCATTGTCGAGACTGCCCGGCGTCGCGGTGAAGACCCCCGCGCTCGACTTGCCCGCATTGGCGCCCAGCGCGCGCATGCCGCCCACCAGCACCGTCATCTCCGGCACCGTCAGGTTCAGCGCGTCGGCCTTGTCGACCAGCGCGGCGGCCGGGTCGAGCCGGTAGTCGGCCGTGTAGAAGTTGCGGAAACCGTCGGCCTTGGGTTCGAGGTACGCGAAGGAGGCCACGTCGGTCTGGTCCTGCGCCGCATCGACGCGGCCCGGCGTGAAGGGCACCGTTACCGGATACCCCGCCTTGCTCGCCGCCTGTTCGACACCGGCATTGCCCGCCAGCACGATGAGGTCGGCCATCGACACCGCTTTTCCGGACTTCGCGAAGTCGGCCTGCACCGCCGTCAGTTTCGCCAGCACCTTGGCCAGTTCCGCCGGATCGTTCACCGACCAGCCGCGCTGCGGGTCCAGCCGCAGCCGCCCGCCATTGGCGCCGCCGCGCATGTCGGTGCCCCGGAAGGTCGAGGCCGAAGCCCATGCCGTGCGCACCAGTTCGGGCGTCGTCAGGCCGGAGGCGAGCACCTTGGCTTTCAGCGCGCTCTGGTCCGCCTCGCCCAGGGGTGCGAAACTCGCCTGCGGCAGCGGGTCCTGCCACGAGAACGTCTGGTTCGGAACGTCCTTGCCCAGATAGCGCGCCTGCGGGCCAAGGTCGCGGTGGGTCAGCTTGAACCACGCGCGGGCGAAGGCCTGCGCGAATTCCTCGGGGTTCTCGTGCCAGCGCTGCGCGATCTTGAGGAATTCGGGGTCCTGCTTGATCGCGATGTCGGTGGTGAACATGATCGGCGCGTGGGTCTTGCCCTTGATGTGCGCGTCGGGGACCATGTTGGCGGCCGCCGGGTCGGTGGGAATCCACTGCGTCGCGCCCGCCGGGCTCTTGGTCTTCACCCACTCCATGCCGAGCAGGTTGTCGAGGTACTGCGAGGTGAACTTGATCGGGTTCGCCGACCATGCCCCTTCCAGGCCGCTGGTGATGGCATCTTCGGCATTACCCTTGCCGCACGTGTTCTCCCAGCCCAGGCCCTGCTTCTCGGTCCCGGCGGAGGAGGGATCGGCGCCCATGCACTTGCCCGGATCATGCGCGCCGTGCGCCTTGCCGAAGGTGTGGCCGCCCGCGATCAGCGCCAGCGTCTCCTCGTCGTTCATCGCCATGTTGCCGAAGGCGCGGCGGATGTCGGCGGCGGCGGAGATCGGATCGTGGTTGCCGTTCGGGCCTTCCGGGTTGACGTAGATGAGGCCCATCTGCGTCGCGGCGAGCGGACCCTTGAGGTTGCCCTTCGCGTCGCGGCGCTTGTCGGTCATCATCTTGGTTTCCGGCCCCCAGAACACAAGGTCCGGCTGCCATGCGTCGATGCGGCCGCCCGCGAAGCCGATGGTCTTGAAGCCCATGTCCTCCAGCGCGACATTGCCGGTCAGCACCATGAGGTCGCCCCATGACAGCTTGCGGCCGTACTTCTGCTTGATCGGCCAGACGAGGCGGCGGGCCTTGTCGAGACTGACGTTGTCGGGCCACGAATTCAGCGGCTCGAAGCGTTGTTCGCCGCCGTCCGAACCGCCGCGCCCGTCGCCGACGCGGTAAGTGCCCGCGCTGTGCCAGGCCATGCGGATGAAGAACGGGCCGTAGTGTCCGTAGTCGGCGGGCCACCACGATTGCGAGGTGGTCAGCACCTTGCGGATGTCCGCCTTGACCGCGTCGAGGTCGAGCGTGGCGAACTCCTTCGCATAGTCGTAATCGGCGCCGTAGGGGTTGGACTGCGCCTCGTGCTGGCGCAGCGCGGCGAGGTCGAGGGTGCTGGGCCACCAGTCCTTGTTGGACATGCCGCCGGGCTTGGTGCCGGCGGGAGGGGCGGGCTGTTCGGTGACCGTCTCCGCCTCGGTCGCGGCCTTGTTCGGCTTGGCCTGTTCGGCGGCCGACGCGGGCGCTGCGAGCGCGCAGCACGCGGCGCCGAACATCAGCGCGAGCATGCGGTTTCCAGGGGTGTTCATGGCCTCTCTCCTCCTGTTGCTTTGGCCCTTGCAAGGGCGGCCAGAGGGTACGCCCCGAGGGACGGGATCGTTAGTGCGCTTCGTCGATGAGAGTGATCGGGCAGGGCGATCAAAATCGAAAGGTTAAGCGAGCTGCGCGATTTGTTGCCGCTCCATCGCCGGGGCGTTGCGCGCGGGCGGCTCTGGAAACGCGAGGCGAGCTGGCCTAATAGACAATCCTGTTGAATAGCGCGCATGGGAGAGACCGCGTGACCGAACCGGAGGCCTACGAGCCCAGCCGTCTGACCGCAGCGGACATGGACGCCGAAGTGCTCGCCACTTATCCGACCGAGGCGTTTCTCTCGAAGGACTACCTCGCGGCGGAGAAGACGCTGCTGTGGCCCAAGGTCTGGCAGATGGTCGAGCGCGAGAGCGACCTGCCGAACCCCGGCGACTGGCTGACTTACGACGTCGCCGACGAATCCGTGATCGTGCTGCGCAAGGACGACGGTTCGCTCAAAGCCTTCCACAACGTCTGCCCGCACCGGGGACGCCAGCTCGTCTCGGTGCCGGACATGCTGCCGGGAAAGGTCCATGATGTCCGGGGCTCGAACCGGCGCAACTTCATCTGCGGCTTCCATGGCTGGACCTTCGATCTGGAGGGGCAGAACACCTACATCCTCGATCCGCAGGACTGGCAGAACAAGCTGACGGCAGAGATGACCTGCCTGTCCGAAGTCCAGGTCGATACCTGGGGCGGCTACATCTACATCACGATGGACCCCGACGCCGTGCCGCTGCAGGAGTGGATGGGCCGCGCGGGGGAAATCCTCTCGCACTTCCAGCTGGAGAAGATGCACTACAAGTGGCGCCAGTGGGCGATCTACGACTGCAACTGGAAGACCGCGATCGAGGCGTTCCTTGAACCCTATCACGTCGCGGGCACGCATACGCAGCTGCTGGCCTATGGCGATTACTACGCGCTGAGCCGCCAGTACGGGCTGCACTCGGTCTCCAGCTACGACACGCGCGATGCCAAGTTCGAGATGAGCGAGAGCGCCGGCACCACCCGCGCCGGCAAGGGCGACGATCCGCGCGTTTCCACCTACGAGCTGATCCGCGAGAACTACGAGACGGTGAACTATTCCGCCTCCACCGAGACGCTGGTGAACGCCGCCGCTCGCCTCCAGATCGAGCTTCCGGAGGACGCCACCCCGCAGGAATGCATCGCCCACTGGCTGAAATCCGCCAAGGCCGACGACGCCGCGCGCGGGGTGATCTGGCCCGAGGTTCCGCCCGAGATCAAGAAGGAAGGCGGCCTCGCCTGGGGCCTGTTCCCCAACCAGAACATCCTCCACGGCGAGACCTTCGCGCTGTGCTACCGCGTGCGCCCCTACAAGGACGATCCGGACAAGTGCGTGTTCGAAAGCTACGCCCTCGAACGCTTCCCCGATGGCGAGGCGCCGCAGACCGAGTGGACCTATGCCGACCCCATCGGCGAGAACTGGGGATCGGTGCTGGCGCAGGACTTCTCCAACATGCAGTTCGTGCAGAAGGGCATGAAGTCCAGCGGCTTTCGCGGACCCTTGCCCAACCCGCACCAGGAGCAGAAGGTCATCAACCTCCACCGCAATCTGGCGAACTTCATGGGCGGGCGAGGGGCTCCGACCAAGCTGGACGTCTGGCCCCGGAACTGAGCTGCATACTCGGGAGTTTTACGAGGGTTAACGGGCGCGCCGTCCATTTTTGACGCGCCTCCTCGAAAGGCTCGTCCATGAACACGAAGATCCTCGCCCTGGCCCTTGCCGGTTCCACCGTGGCGCTCAGCGCCTGCGCCACGGACGGCTATGGCGGCGGCTATGGCTACAGCTCGGTCGGCTGGGGCACGCCTTATGCCTATGACGGCTATTACGACGGGTACTACGGCCCGATCCACGACGGCTACTGGGGCAGCGACGACTACTTCTACTACCGCAACAACGACCGCGACCACCGCTACCGCCGGGGCGACCGCAACCACATCATGCGCGCGCGCCCGCAGGGCCAGCACAACTACCAGCCGTTCCGGGGCGAGATGCGCCCGCAGCAGGGCATGAAGATGCCGATGTGGCGCGGCGGCGGCGATCATGATGGCGGCGGGCGCGGCGACGGCCGCCGACCGGGCCGCGGCCGCCGCTGAGGCGGCTCAGCCGTCCTCTTCCCGCGTGCGCCGTGCCTCGATGGTACGGCGCAGCTGCTCCAGCTTGGCGTCGATCACCGCGCGCGTCTCAGCCACGGTGGGCATCTGCGCCTCGATGTCGCGCCGCACCCGCTCGTAGAGCGGCGAGCCCGGCCGCGCGTCCTGCGTAGGCGGCGCGGCGTAGCGCTCCGGCATGCGCTGGCGCAGCAGGAACAGCATGAGCGCGGTGTCGTGGCGGGTATACGTGGCGACCACCTTGCCCTGGCTCGCCACCGGGCGTTCCTCGCCCAGGATCGCGCGTTCGAGCGCGCAGTCCTGCAGCCGCAGCATGCCCCGGTCGACCGCCTTGTCCCACGCGGCCGAGAACCCTTCGGCGCCCTTCATCAGCCGCAGCTTGTAGAGCGCCTCGAGGCTCGCCCCGATCGCGCGGGCCGCCTGCGTGACGATCCCGCTGGCGGCGAGCGCGGCGATGAACATGCGCTGCCGGTCGGGCGTGATCGAGTTGCGGCGCGGACGGCTGTGCAGATAGGGCGCGAAGCCGAGCAGCGGGTCGTCCGCCTCGGGCAAGTCCTCGAAGAACGCCATGGCCGAAGTGCGCCGCGAAGGCCGCACCGAGCGGCACCCCACCCGTTCCTCCCCGAGCTTGTCTCGGGGAGGGGGACCGCCGACGCAGTCGGTGGTGGAGGGGCACGCGCGAGATCGCCGAACGTCACCGCCGGACGCGGTATCGTCAGAAGGTTTCACGCGAAGCCGCGAAGCCGCAAAGGATTTGCCGCCGCGCCGGCGCTCGGGATGTGCCGGGGGCGTGGAGGATCGGTCCGTCATAAGGCGTGGAACTCCATGGGGTGTTGGAGTGGATGCCCCTCATGGCGGACCTATGTATCGCGGGCCGGGGTGTGTAGGAAAATGGTTTTTGGAGGCCCGGAAAGGGGTTGCCGAACTCCGAAATTTCAGTCCAATCTGCTCTCAAAGACCATAGTTATTTAATGTCTCGATGGACTTGGAGGCAGCATGTCCAAAGTTGAGCAGTTTATTAATATTTGTGAAAAGCATCGCTGGAAATTTTACCACTTTTACCGATGTTAAAAATTTAAAAAGTATCGAAGAGCATGGAATTCTCTCGATGCGTGAAATTAGATCTATGGGGATAAGCCCTGTTACTGGCGGTAATCAGTGGAGCTTGGATGCGGATAAGGCGAAAGGGATGGATAAATTCGTCCATCTTTGCTTTTTTTCGTCACATCCAATGGAGTATGTCGCGAAAAAAGACGGGCGTATTGGCGAATCGAAATTTTTACGGATCGACCCTTCGATTTTGCGCATCCCCGGGGCGCTTATAGCCAAAGATGTGTCCAATAAGGCGGATGCGGAGTATGGTCCCGCAGAGGATATGATCGAGCAGGTTGATCTGGAGGTCATTTATACAAGAACTGACTGGAAAGATGGTAAAATAAAAGAAAGACTTCTTCTTGCAAAGAAGAGTGAAATCTTAATACCTGATCGAGTCACATTGGATTATTTTAAGATATAATATGGCAAAGCGTCCCATATTTGTTCCGATTTTGGATGGAAAGCGTTACGTATTGGAGCGCTATGTCGATTTCGTTTGGCACTCTGGTTTTGCGAAATCTCAAAAGCAGAAGAGTATTCGTGATCTTCATGAAGTTGCTCTCCGGGAATATGGTGTCAAAAACCCGCTAGAGGTATCATCTAAGTCGGAGTCGCCTCTTGGTGTATCTTTATCGTCATTTAATCTGAAATTCACTACTGCAAAAGGTAGACGGCTTACGGTTGAGGCTGCATTTCAAGGTAGTAAGGTGTTTTCCGATGGAGGGCCTTACATTGATATATTTGGTAAGTCTCCGAAGGATGCAAAGAGGGATGAAAGGCTGACTTCCAGTGGGCCGCTTTTGAAGTTCAAATTCTTCAATGTGGATTGGGATTTAGAGCCTAAGACTGCCTTCTATGATTGGTTGTATATAAATGCTCTATTAAAAAATCCTGACGTCGCTTCCGCGGTGACTGATCATGATGGTTTTACTGACATTGAATTTAATCCAGAGCGCTCAATAAATTGCCAGGCGAGGTCAGTGGCTTTGTTTTGTGCTCTTTATCACAATGATAGATTAGGGTTTGCATTAGAAAGTAAGGCCAATTTTCTTTCTCTATATGCTGGACGGGTGCCTGATCCTCATAATCCTTCGCAAATCCGCTATTTGATTTGAGTAATCGAAGTGGGTGGCTCTACATGAGTGCCTTGACCCCATCCCCCCAATCCCCTAAAGGCGCGCATCCCTCGCGGGCTTGCTCGCGGTGGATATACAGAGCTGAACATTGCCGTTCCGGCGCGTTTCTCGCAGCTTTTCCGTGGCTTTCGGGCCTCGGCAGGGTGGGGAAACACGGATCGCTTCCTTCATCCGAATCGGGTGAGGGCGCATCCCTCGGGCGGGCGGCAAAGTAATCCGGCAGCGCTCATCGGCGGCCGGGTGGAGTGTTTTTCGGCTCACGGGTGCGGCCTTCCTCGTTTGAACGAGGGGGCAGGGCAAACCGATGGCGGTCCCAGTCCTCCAAGTTTTCTTGGCGCTGGGATGACGGCCTCGCGGTTTCCTTCCTGCATCGCGTGATCGTCTACTCTTCTCCCGTCATCGCCAGATGCAGCCCTCCCGGCCCGGTGACCACCGGGGTGCGACGGGTCGATACCGATGGTTTCGGTGTCGATCCATCGCACTCCCATTTGAAAGAAGAGTATAGATGCCCACTATCAACCAGCTGGTCCGCAAGGGCCGCGAACCGCAGAAGGCCAAGTCCAAGGTTCCTGCGATGGAGCAGAACCCGCAGAAGCGCGGCGTCTGCACCCGCGTCTACACGACCACCCCGAAGAAGCCGAACTCGGCACTTCGCAAGGTCGCCAAGGTGCGTCTGACCAACAGCCGCGAAGTCATCTCGTACATCCCGGGTGAAGGCCACAACCTGCAGGAGCACTCGGTCGTGCTCATCCGCGGCGGCCGTGTCCGCGATCTTCCCGGCGTTCGCTACCACATCCTGCGCGGCGTGCTCGACACCCAGGGCGTCAAGGATCGCAAGCAGAGCCGCTCGAAGTACGGCGCCAAGCGTCCGAAGTAAGCCACTCACAAGGCTCGCGGCGGGGCACCCGTCATCCCAGCGCAGGCTGGGACCGCTGGCAGCCTAGAAGCGGCCTTGAAGTACTAACACTTACCGAGCGCCCAGTGAGGCCAGCGGTCCCGGATCAAGTCCGGGATGACGGCTGAAGACCTCCGCTACGCTCCGGACCATTTGGAGTTTAAAAAATGTCACGTCGTCGTCGTCCCGAGAAGCGGGAAATCCTGCCTGATCCCAAGTTCGGGGATCTCATCCTGTCCAAGTTCATGAACAACCTCATGTACGACGGCAAGAAGTCGGTCGCCGAAGCGATCGTCTACGGTGCCATGGAAACCATGGAAACCCGCGCCAAGTCGGACCCGATCCAGCTGTTCCACGACGCCCTCAACAACGTCGCGCCGCAGATCGAAGTGCGTTCGCGCCGCGTCGGTGGTGCGACCTACCAGGTCCCCGTCGAGGTTCGTCCCGAGCGTGCGCAGGCTCTCGCCATCCGCTGGCTGATCACCGCCGCGCGCAACCGTCCCGAGACCACCATGTCGGCACGCCTCTCGGGCGAGCTGCTGGACGCCTCGAACAACCGCGGCAACGCGGTCAAGAAGCGCGAAGACACGCACCGCATGGCGGACGCGAACCGCGCCTTCTCGCACTACCGCTGGTAATGTGCTGAGTGTGCGCCCGGATGAGTTGGTCATTCGGGCGTCACACTTTTATTTCAGGGGGCGAGGGTCTATCTGAAGGCCGCTCTCGCTCCCGAAACCCTCGCTCAAGGATTCTCCCATGGCACGCAGCCATCCGCTGAATATGTACCGTAACATCGGTATCATGGCGCACATCGACGCTGGCAAGACCACGACGACCGAGCGCATCCTCTACTACACCGGCAAGTCCTACAAGATCGGCGAAGTCCACGACGGCGCTGCGACCATGGACTGGATGGAGCAGGAGCAGGAACGCGGCATCACGATCACCTCGGCTGCCACCACCTGCTTCTGGACCGCAGAGGGCCAGGAATACCGCATCAACATCATCGACACCCCGGGCCACGTCGACTTCACCATCGAAGTCGAACGCTCGCTGCGCGTGCTCGACGGTGCGGTGGCATGCTTCGACGGCGTTGCCGGCGTGGAGCCGCAGTCGGAAACCGTATGGCGCCAGGCCGACAAGTACGGCGTCCCCCGCATGTGCTTCATCAATAAGCTGGACCGTACCGGCGCGAATTTCAAGTATTGCGTCCAGTCGATCATCGATCGTCTTGGTGCTACTCCGGCTGTGCTTTACATTCCTATTGGTCTGGAAGCCGACCTCAAGGGTCTCGTTGACTTGGTGCACAACCGCGCGATCGTCTGGAAGGACGAGTCGCTTGGTGCCGAATTCTTCTACGAAGAGATCCCGGCCGAGCTGGCTGACGAAGCCGCCGAGTACCGCATGAAGCTCATCGAACTCGCCGTCGAGCAGGACGACGAGGCGATGGAAGCGTATCTCGAAGGCAACGAGCCCGACGTCGCGACGCTCAAGAAGCTGATCCGCAAGGGTACGCTGGGCCATGCGTTCGTGCCGGTCGTCTGCGGTTCGGCGTTCAAGAACAAGGGCGTTCAGCCCCTGCTCGACGCCGTCGTCGATTACCTGCCTTCGCCGCTCGACATCGAAGACGTCCAGGGCGTCAAGGTGGACAGCGACGAGCCTGACAGCCGCCCGCCGGCCGACGACGCGCCGTTCTCGGCTCTCGCGTTCAAGGTCATGAACGACCCGTTCGTGGGCTCGCTCACCTTCGCTCGCATCTATTCGGGTACGCTCTCGAAGGGCACGTACCTGAACTCGGTGAAGCAGAAGAAGGAAAAGGTCGGCCGCATCCTCGAGATGCACGCCAACGAGCGTAAGGACATCGACGAGGCCTTCGCGGGCGACATCGTTGCTCTTGCCGGCATGAAGGAAACCACCACGGGCGACACGCTCTGCGCCGAACGCGCGCCGATCGTTCTCGAACGTATGGAATTCCCCGAGCCGGTCATCGAGCTGTCGGTGGAGCCCAAGACCAAGGCCGACCAGGAGAAGATGGGCATCGCGCTCAACCGTCTCTCGGCCGAGGATCCCTCGTTCCGCGTCTCGACCGACCACGAGTCGGGCCAGACCATCATCAAGGGCATGGGCGAACTTCACCTGGACATCATCGTCGACCGCATGCGCCGCGAGTTCAAGGTCGAAGCCAACGTCGGTGCGCCGCAGGTGGCTTACCGCGAATACCTCGGCAAGGCTGTCGATGTGGACTACACCCACAAGAAGCAGTCGGGCGGTACGGGTCAGTTCGGCCGCGTGAAGGTCAAGGTCACGCCGGGCGAGCGCGGTGCGGGTATCACCTTCAAGGACGAGATCAAGGGTGGTAACATTCCGAAGGAATATATCCCCGCGATCGAAAAGGGCATGCGCGAAACCGCTGCCTCGGGCTCGCTGGTCGGCTTCCCGATCATCGACTTCGAAATCGTCCTCTACGACGGTTCGTACCACGACGTCGACTCGAGCGCCCTGGCGTTCGAAATCGCCGGTCGCGGTGCCATGCGTGAAGTCGCCCAGAAGGCCGGCATCAAGCTGCTCGAACCGATCATGAAGGTCGAGGTCGTGACCCCGGAAGAGTTCATGGGCGACGTCATCGGCGACCTCAACTCGCGTCGTGGCCAGATCCAGGGCACCGACAGCCGTGGTAACGCACAGGTCGTGGAGGCGAACACGCCGCTCGCGAACATGTTCGGCTACGTGAACTCGCTGCGCTCCTTCACCCAGGGCCGCGCGAACTACTCGATGATCTTCTCCCACTATGACGAAGTCCCGGCGAACGTCGCGGCCGAAGTCAAGGAGAAGCTCGCCTAAGGGCGGGCGGGATCAAGCATACTCTTGCCTGACGGCAGGATTGGTTATAGGGGCGGCGCCTGCATCCGCGGGCTCCGCTCCGATACCCCGCAGATTCGAAATCAAGACGAAAGAAGGTTTGAAAGATGGCCAAGGCTAAATTTGAGCGGAACAAGCCGCACTGCAACATCGGCACCATCGGTCACGTCGACCACGGCAAGACCACGCTGACCGCCGCGATCACCAAGGTGATGGCTGAAGCGTTCGGCGGCACCGCCGTTGACTTCGCGAACATCGACAAGGCTCCCGAAGAGCGCGAGCGCGGCATCACCATCTCGACCGCACACGTCGAGTACGAGACCGACGCCCGCCACTACGCGCACGTCGACTGCCCGGGTCACGCTGACTACGTCAAGAACATGATCACCGGTGCCGCCCAGATGGACGGCGCGATCCTCGTCGTGAACGCTGCTGACGGCCCGATGCCGCAGACCCGCGAGCACATCCTGCTCGCCCGCCAGGTCGGCGTGCCGCAGCTGGTCGTGTACATGAACAAGGTCGACCAGGTCGACGACGAAGAACTGCTTGAGCTGGTCGAACTCGAAGTTCGCGAACTGCTCTCGTCGTACGACTTCGACGGCGACAACATCCCCGTCGTCAAGGGTTCGGCTCTGGCCGCTCTCGAAGGCCGCGACGACAACATCGGCAAGGAATCGATCCTTGAGCTGATGAAGGCTGTCGACGACTTCATCCCGCAGCCGCCCCGCCCGACCGACAAGCCCTTCCTGATGCCCGTCGAAGACGTGTTCTCGATCTCGGGCCGTGGTACGGTTGTGACCGGCCGCGTCGAGACCGGCATCGTCAAGGTTGGTGAGGAAGTCGAAGTCGTCGGCATCCGCAACACCCAGAAGACCACCGTCACCGGCGTCGAAATGTTCCGCAAGCTGCTCGACCAGGGTGAAGCCGGCGACAACATCGGTGCACTGGTTCGCGGTCTGAAGCGTGAAGACGTCGAGCGCGGCCAGGTTCTGGCCAAGCCGGGCACCGTGACCCCGCACACCGAGTTCTCGGCAGAAGTCTACGTTCTGTCGAAGGACGAAGGCGGCCGTCACACCCCGTTCTTCGCGAACTACCGTCCGCAGTTCTACTTCCGCACCACCGACGTGACCGGCGAAGTGATCCTCCCCGAGGGCACCGAGATGGTCATGCCGGGCGACAACGTCTCGCTGTCGGTCAAGCTGATCGCCCCGATCGCCATGGACGAAGGTCTGCGCTTCGCAATCCGCGAAGGCGGCCGCACCGTCGGCTCGGGCGTCGTTGCCTCGATCACGAAGTAATTCGTCGATCGGCCAACTACGGCTGAAGTGATTGGCCCGGCGTCTCGAAAGAGGCGCCGGGCTTTTCGCGTTTATGGGATGCTTGGTCTCGTCATTGCGAGCATAGCGAAGCAATCCAGGGCGGTGCAGCACTGCCCTGGATTGCTTCGCTATGCTCGCAATGACGGAAGGGGAGGGCGTTCAGACGGTACGGCTCAGGGCTGCCGCAGATCGCCCTGTGCGATCTTCCATGCATCCGAGCCCTTGGGCGCTTCGGGGATGGACTTCAGGTCGATGTAATAGACGGGTTCTGGTACCCGGCCGAAGGGGATCGTGATGCACGGGCCAAGGCAGCCGGGCAAGTTCCAGAGGTCCGGCGGGTGCAGCGCCCCGTTGCGCGTGCTTTCGTCCACGGACTTCGAGGTCGGAACCCGCTCACTGGTGCCGTCTCCCCCGTGAGAGCACACGACGATGGTGCCGTCATTGCCGCCATTGCTGGCGCGGGCTGCGTCGCGGCAGGCATCGTCTATCGGCCCGCCTTTCGGATCGGGCAGGCCGACATGGGCGGTAAGCACGTCCGTATCATCAAGGTCGATGGGAACTTCGCTTCCGGTGGGGCCGTAGGCCGAGCCTGCGGCGGCGGCAGGCGCGGAAGCAAGGCAAGCGAGTGCCAGCGCGGTGAGCGCGCTGGAAATTGTCGTGGTAGTGGAGGGCATTGGCAGCGGCTTCTGTTAGGCGTCGCACTGCCAACCTAGGGAGTGGATCGGGCGCAGGGAAGGGTGGTTGCGACGAACCGCGCGGGTTGCTGCGAATTTGGGGCTGGCAAACCAATGTTCGATCTTCGCCGAAGCGGAAGAGTCAACACCGTTCGAGCGTTTCAGATGTCATTACGAGAAATGAGCTTCAAATGACCACACCTGTATAAACGTACGATGCCACCATCGAAGCGGTATGGCAGTGCCCTCTAGGTCCAGCGCTTTCATAGCACGATTGAAGCAGTCAACTTCAAGCGCACGAAGCTCAGTTACGCAGTCCGCTTCAATTGAATATCGCTCTTTCACCCATTCCGAGATTAGTTGTGGACCGGGATTGTCGGTCGTCCGGATTTCGTGAAGCATTTTTGACCATTGCTTAAGCCACTGCTTATGAGCCGCTGCAGCCGTATCGGTCTTAAAAACCAACTGAATGGTGCCAACTATCGTCAAGGCCAGCGTGGCGATCTTGGCGACTGTTGTGCTTTCGCCGCCTAAAAGTGTAAGAAAGGCTCCGGCACCGCCGATCACTGTGACAAGCGATGCCAATGAGCCAACAAGGTCTAAAAAAGAGGCTCGACGACGATGATACCGCACTGAAAGTTCAGCGGAGAAGAGCATTTCGTCTCGCGTAATCACTCTTGATTACTTGCCTGGCTTCGACGGAGGCACTGGGCGGTCAAATGACACAAAATTCCCCGAATCCTTCCGAGTGCTGTCCTGGGCATAGTCCGGGCGGGGCTGAGGGGTGGGGGTCGGAGTCGGTCTTTGTGTGCGCTTGTCGTCTGCCATAGCTAGTCGGCCGTGAACAATGCGATGTTCGTTTCGGCGACGGGTAGATTGCGTCCGATG